>JAKQII010000379.1 GCA_029557535.1 Acidobacteriota bacterium | reverse complement strand
GCTGCCGATTTTCCGAGGGAAGGTGATCTTGACGGGCGCGGAAACCTGTCCGACCGAAGACTTGCCGATTTTTGCAGATTCTTCCTCGAGGTTTGTTTGGATCAGGCCGGGTATATGACTTCCGTACTCGGTCTGTCAGATCTATTAGGTCGAATCGAGATGTATGTTTCACGCCGGAACCAAGGCCTGGTGTTGGATGAACAAGGACGAAAATCCGAGTCGCTCCACCCGCGCGTTGGCGCAATTCTTAAGGAAGCGATTATTCTTGGCGAACTTCCACGTGGCGCGATCAACGAAATTGTGGGAATGAGCGAACGAAGCGCGCGCTACATCACAAAGTCGCTTCTCGATGAAGGGCTGCTGATTGCTGGGTCCGACTGGCATAAGAGCCCGCTGCGGATCGGATTCCCGCCGCACGTCGCCTTTTACTGGTTTCCGGATCTTTTTCCTGAGCGGTAGTTGTTGTTTTGGAAAGAAGCGCTTCCCGGAGATCAGTTCCCCTCGCGAACTCCACGAGCTTTGCATGAGAAGTTCAACTGTCTCACGCGGAGACCGCGGAGCGCGCAAGGCGATCGTCAAGAAGCGCCGGAACTGGCCGCGAATTCCGGACCGATTGCCTCGTTTGGCCTCCCACAGATCGGAAGAACCTCGTTGTCCAAATCCACTTCGCGAACTCCGCGAGCTTTGCGTGTGAAAACAAAATTTCTCACGCGGAGACCGCTGAGCGCGCAAAGCGTTCCTCAAGAAGCGCCGAAATCGGCTGCCATGTGAATATTTCGTGCGTTCACGGGTCTGTTCAACGATCCAAATGAGCCCTTAGCGCACTCCGCGAGCTTTGCGTGTGAAAACAAAATTTCTCACGCTGAAACCACGGAGCGCGCAAAGCGTTCGTCAAAAGGCGCCGGAACTGGCCGCGAAGTGAATATGTTGTGCTAGAATCACACAGTCAAAAGCGGTTCGATCTTCTCGATTTCCGCACCGACTGCCTCATTGGCTTCCCACAGATCGACGGCGCGTTGTGCGTTCATCCAAGACTCCGGACTGTTTCCGAATAGTCGGGACAGCCGCAACGCCATCTCGGGGCTGACTGCCCGACGTTCGCGAAGCAATTCGTTGACCGACTGCCGGGAAACTCCTATCGCATCGGCCAAACCGCTGACGGAAAGCCCGCAATCCGGCAGGAAATCTTCCCGAAGCATTTCTCCCGGATGTGTCGGTCGGCGCCTGATGCCTGTGTTCGAGATACTCATACTACGCTCCCTGACTTAGTGGTAATCGCAGAATTCGACGTCGTATGCGTCGCCCTTTTCGAAGCGTAAGGGGGACCCTGAGTACCGAATCGTCTATCCCCCGAGATATCGGGCTAGATCTTCCAAGATCCGATAGCGAGTCGTGTTGTTGGAAGTAACTTCCACGACTAACCCGTTATTCTCAAGTATGTGAAATTGACTGAGCAAATCGGGATGATCGTCGAAATAGTAAGACAGTTCGTTGCCTTTTGCCCAATAGCTCCAATCCCTTTTAAGCAAAACAACCTCTCGACAAAAAGGGTGAGTCGCGATGTCAGCTCGCATCTCTGTCAAAAGCGCCGGCATTTGGCGTTCGAGTCGCTTGAATCGATCATTGTCCGAATATTCAGGTTCGAGGTGTACGTCTTGATCCGTTACAGTGATCTGACAACGGAGTATCAGAAATTGAGGGCTGCGGTATTCACGAATATTATCGGTCTCCAATTCAACAGAAACGCCATTTGCGACATTTGTCAGCCGCAGACGGTTTGGTTGAGTCAGAATTTCATCAAGCGTCCACTCATCATCTTGGGTTTCACCAAAATCTTCGGTCGCCGTGCTTCGCCTTGGTACTGGCCGCAACTTTAGCCGGGTGCCGACCTGTTGTTGAAGTTGACTAAGGTTCATTATCGAGTTAGTTGTGCAACTGGCAGAACGAGCCGCCAATAACGAATCACCTTCACAGCAACAAAACGATCATCAAATTATCACCCAAAAAACTCGTCGTGCAAGCGCTTGACGACGTCGGTGACGACGTCCTGTTTGACGACGAACGTGAGATTGACGCTCGAGGCGCCGTGGGAAATCAGCGAGATGTTGTATTCGGAGATGGCGTCGAAGACCTCGGACGCGACGCCCGAAGCGCCGCGCAGGCCGAAACCGACGACGCAGACGACGGCGTTGTCCGGCACGACTTCGACCGTGCCGATCCGCTCAAGGTCTTTCACAACAGCATCGAGCGCGTCGGTATTGTCGAGCGTGAGCGAGACCGACACTTCGGATGTCGTGACGACGTCGATGACGACGCGGTGGCGCTCGAAGATCTGAAAGATCGCGCTCATAAAACCGAACGCCCCGAGCATTCGCGCCGACGAAATTCTGAGAATTGTGATTCCCTTCTTGTAGGCGATCGATTTGACCTTGCGCGGCGTCGTTTCGGTCTGCGGAAGGATCATCGTGCCGCGCTCGGCCGGTTGGTGCGAATTGCAGACGCGGACCGGGATCTTTTGATCGACCGCTGGCTGGATCGTCTTTGGGTGCAGCACTTTCGCGCCGAAATACGCGAGCTCGGCGGCCTCCTCGTAGGACAAGGTCTTTAGCGTCCGCGCCGTCGGGCAGATCCGCGGATCACACGTGAGCACGCCGGTGACGTCCGTCCAGATCTGGATCTCGCGCGCGCCGAGCGAGGCTCCGACGATTGCCGCCGAGTAGTCCGAACCGCCGCGTCCCAGGGTCGTCGTCTCACCGCTCCGGCTGGCCGCGATGAATCCGCCCATTACCGGAACTTCGCCGCCGGCGATCGTATCCGAAAGTTCCAGCCGGACGAGTTTTTCCGTTTCCGCAAAGATCGGCGCGGCGGCCCCGTATTCTTCGTCGGTCACGATCAGCCGTCGCGAATCTACGTGACGCGCGTTCAATCCGGCGTTCGTGCAGACCAATGCCAGAAGTCGTGACGACAATTGTTCGCCGTATGAGACGATCGCGTCCTTGAGCATCGACAACGGCAGCGAGCGGCGCGAAACGCGCATCAGCAAATCGCCGAGCTCCTTTTCGGCGAATTCGAGTTCGACGCGGAAGAGTCTCCGGCCGGCTTCGTCAAGCAATTTCAGGGCGACTTCGCGGTGACGCTCGAGGTGCGGCTCGAGCGACAGCACGGCATCTTCGACCGCGCCACGCTTGGCGAGATCGAACGCGCCGAGCAGAGCGTCGGTCACCTTCGACATTGCCGACGTGACGACGACCGGCGAGTTCGCACCTTCGCCCTTTACGATCTCGGCCACCCGCGCGAACGCCTCCGCGTCCTGCACGCTCGTGCCGCCGAATTTCATGACAGTCGGTCCCATGGGTCGGAAACAGTTTAATGGTGAAAGGTGAAAAAGTGAAAAAGGGAAGCAATGAATGAACGGTGAGAGAAAATGTCCGAACCCGGAGTGGCAGCGATCGGGTGACCTTAAGGATGAAGGGATGAAGGATGAAGCCATGTCGGCGTCGCTAGCCGCACCATTACATGGCGTTGCAGCTCCGCGTTCCGGCTTCTACTTTCGCCTTTCGACTCTTAGTTCGTACCCGGTCGCTACAAATCGCAAATCGAAAATTGCAAATCGCAAATGGATTCACCCATTGATCCGGCCGATCGTCTGATATCCGAACAGTTCGATGTCGGGCGAATAGTATTCGTCCTTAACCGGCTGCGGTTTGACGAGATCGGTGCTCAGATATTTCTTGTTGTCATCGCAGAAGACGGTCGTCACTACTGCCCCGGGGCCAAGCTTTTCGAGTGCCATCAGGGCGCCGATGAAGTTGGCGCCGGACGAAATGCCGACGCCGAGGCCGAGCTCGGTCGCAAGTCGCTGCGCCATGATGATCGAATCGCCGTCGGAGACGGTAATCGTTTCGTCGAGCGCCTCGAGATCCACGATCGCCGGGATGAACTCATCCGAAATTCCCTGGATACGGTGGCTGCCTACCTTGCATCCGGTTGAAAGGGTCGGCGATTCAGCCGGTTCAAGCGGATGGAGTTTGATTGACTCGTCGCGCTGGCTCAGATACCGGGCGACGCCCATGATCGTGCCGCCTGTACCGACTCCCGCCACGAAGGCGTCGGGCTTGAGACCGATCGATTCCAGCTGCTGCCAGATCTCGGGTCCGGTTGTTTCGTAATGCGCCTGCGGGTTGGCGTCGTTCGAGAATTGCCGCGACAGAAAGGCGTCCGAATGATCTTTGGAAAACGTGTCGCACATCGCTATACTGCCGAGAAAGCCGCCCTCCTCGGGCTTCACCAGGACAACTTCGGCGCCGTAACTCTTGATCAGCGCGATGCGCTCAGCGCTCATCCAGTTTGGCATGTAGATACGGACCGGATTTCCAAATGCATGGCCGAGTGCGGCAAACGCGATACCGGTGTTGCCGCTCGTCGCTTCGACAATCGTGTCGCCTTTCTTGATCTGTTCTGTGCGGTACGCTTCTTTAATGATATGAAGCGCCATCCGGTCTTTGATCGATCCAGAAAGATTCAAATGTTCGGCCTTGGCGAAGATCGTGCGGCGCTCGCCCCTGTACTTGAAATGTACGGCCAGCAATGGCGTGTTTCCGATCAGGTTCTCGACGTAAAGTGAATGGCCGGCTATCGCAAAATGATTTTGATAATCGGCGAGTGATGCGAAGTTCATATGTCGTGTCGCCGAGTCGGAACCGGGAGCGGTAGCGACCGGCAAATGTGAATTTGAAGCTAACCCCACTTTACCATTTGCGGTTCGTTCTGACATCCGTCGACAAATTTACGAAGCATCGATTTGCCGGTCGCTACCGCTCCCGGTTCCGACTCTAACCTATTTACCCACACAATACCGCGCCGCCGTTGACGTTGAGGATCTCGCCGGTCGTGTGGCGTGACCAATCGGAAAGCAGAAAGCAGATCGAAAGCGCGATGTCGTCGGTCCTCGCCATGCGCCGAAGCGGGATCGAGTTGATCACCGACTGTTTGTATGCCGCATCCTCGAAAACCGGACGCACCATTGCCGTCTCAATCCAGCCCGGCGCGACGCAGTTGACCCTGATCTTCGGAGCGAGTTCACACGCCAGGGCTTTCGTGAAACTGATTTGTCCGCCCTTCGACGCGGCGTAGTTCGAAAAGTTCGCCTCGCCGCGTTGACCTGCGGTCGAGCTGACCAGCACGATCGAACCTGAATCCTGCTTTTTCATCGCCGGAACACATGCCTTCGTCATTGCCCATGCAGCCTTGAGATTGGTGTTCATGACCTTGTTCCAGACTTCCTCGGTCATGTCCTCGATCGGCGAACCTTCCCAGATCCCGGCATTCAGGACGACGAGATCGATCCGTCCAAACTTGTCGACCGCGGCGTGCGCTAGACTTCGCGCGTCATGCCACTGAGAAACATCGCCTTGAACGGCGATCGCGTCCACGCCCTTTTCCTTGCACAGCGCCACGACGTTGTTCGCTTTCTCGGATTCTTTCAGGTAGTTGACGACGACATTTGCTCCGGCCTCAGCGAGCCGCATCGCGGTCGCCCTCCCGACTCCGCGCGAGGCGCCGGTGACGATCGCCGTTTTCCCGGCGAAAAGGTTAGAAGGTAGCTTGATTTCGACAGGTGTATCGTTCATTTCATTTCAAGAATACGCAGTCTGAGGTCGACCGCGACTCGTCAGCATCTTTAGCAGCCAGGCTGTCAGCTGATAGCAGCCGGTTTCGGACCGATCAAATCGAGCAGCGAAATTCACTTGGGTTGGGACGCGGCTCGAAATCAGCGTCAAACGCAAATTGCTGGTCGGTTGGTATAGAATAATTGGTAGTGTCCGCATATTCCAAAAGTATGTCCGAGCAAAACACCTTTGAAGATCAGCCCGTTGCGTGGAATCCGAGTGACGATGTCGTTAAAAAGGCTCAGCTGACGCGGTTCATGAAGCAGATCGAGGTATCGACATGGGAAGAACTGTATGACTTCTCGATTCGCGACGTCGAACGATTCACGGCCGAGGTCATCGAGTTCCTCGGTATAGAATTCGATCCGGGTTACTCGAAATTACTCGATACTTCCGGCGGGATCGAGTGGTCGAAATGGTGCGTTGGCGGCGGACTGAACATCGCCGAAACTTGCGCCGACCGTTGGGCCGAAGGTTCAATCAAGAATCAGCCGGCGGTGATCTGGGAAGGTGAAGAGGGCGAGGTCAGGAGGATCACTTACCGTTTGCTTTTGTCCGAGATCGAAACGATTTCGGCGGCACTCAGACAGCGCGGGATCGGCAAAGGCGACGCCGTCGGAATTCACCTTCCAATGATGATAGAAACCGTTGTCGCGCTGATCGCGATCGCGCGGATCGGGGCGATCGCGGTGCCGGTATTTTCCGGCTACGGCGTCGACGCCATCTCGTCGCGGCTCAACGCCGTCGGCGCCAAGGCGCTGTTCACCTGCGACGGATTTCCGCGCCGCGGCAAAGAATACAACGCATTCGAGGTCGCCGCGGCGGCGGTCGCGGAATCACCGACGGTGAAAAATGTCTTTATTGTGACCCGTCTCGAATCCGGATCCATCTCGTGGAATCTTCCGGGCGTCAATGTCGAGTTCTACGATCTCGATCTGATCGGCGCCGGCGAAGAACTGCGGCTTGATTCTCCCGACGAGTTCGCGAAACTCTCGGCCGTCGAGAAGACCGGCGCCGAAGACCCGTTGATCATTCTCTATACTTCCGGCACGACCGGTAAACCGAAAGGGATCGCGCATACCCACTGCGGATTTCCGATCAAATCGGCGCAGGACATGGCGTTCGGGACGGACGTCGGCAAGGGGACGCGGATCTCGTGGGTGACCGATATCGGGTGGATGATGGGCCCGTGGCTGATCTACGGCGCGCTCATCAACGGCGGCACGATCGTCATCTACGACGGCGCTCCCGATTTTCCGGAAGCCGACCGGATGTGGGAATTCTGCGCGAAGCACAAGGTCGAGATCCTCGGAATCTCGCCGACGCTCGTCCGTGCGCTCGCCGTCAAAGGCGACGAACTTCCGAAACAACATGATCTATCGCATCTGCGCGCTTTCGCGTCGACCGGCGAGCCGTGGAATCCAGCGCCGTGGTGGTGGCTCTTCGAGAAAGTCGGCGATTCGAGGCTTCCGATCATCAACTATTCAGGCGGGACGGAGATTTCGGGTGGGATCCTGATGGGAAATCCGCTGCTCTCGATCAAGCCCTGTTCGTTCCCGGCGCCATGTCCCGGAATCGACGCCTCGATCCTGGGCGAAGACGGAAAAAAGGTTGAATATGGAACGGTCGGAGAACTTTCGATCCGCAGACCTTGGATCGGAATGGCCCGCGGGTTTTGGCAGGAACCGGAACGATATATCGATACCTACTGGTCTCGGTTCGACAATATTTGGGTTCACGGCGACTGGGCGATTCAGGATGAAGACGGACACTGGTACATCCTCGGGCGATCGGACGATACGCTCAAGGTCGCCGGCAAGCGGGTCGGCCCGGCCGAGGTCGAAAGTCTTCTTGTCGCGCACGATCGGGTGACCGAGGCGGCGGTGATCGGCGTTCCCGACGAGATCAAGGGCACGGCGATGGTCGCGTTCTGTGTCCTGACCGGAGCGGGAACGGATGGACTTGAAGCGGAACTAAAGCGACTCGTCGCAAAGGATATGGGCAAGCCGCTCACCCCGTCGAAGATCCATTTCGTGTCGGCGCTGCCGAAAACGAGGAATGCGAAAGTCATGCGCCGCGTGATCCGCGCGGCTTATCTCGGCGAAGATGCCGGCGATCTTTCGGCGCTTGAGGATCCGAAAGCGGTGGATGAGATACGTCAACAAAAAGAATGAGCTTTGTACCTGAGATCGATTGCGCCACTGATGCGCTCGATGCCGCCGGCACCATTCTTCGCGGACGGCTCGGTCAGATCTTCGAACTGAGAGATGCCGTTATCCGCTCGGACGATATCGAAGACGTCCATCAAATGCGTGTCGCGACGCGTCGACTGCGCAGCGCGCTTCGCGATCTGAAACCGCTTGTCAACAAACCCGCGCTCGATAATCTCGTGTCAAATCTGAAAGGCCTCGCAGACTCACTGGGCGAAGCGCGCGATGATGATGTCGCAATTGACGGCTTGATGTCGAAACGCGATGATGCGGCGGATCAAGCTGTGCGCGAGGGCATCGATTCATTGATCGACGATCGCCGAAAGCGGCGTTTCGAAGTTCAGCCGATCATCGTGCGGAACATTTCGGAGCCGGCGCTCGCAGCTTTGCTGGCGAGCTTCAACGGGGTCTTTCTCGACCCGTCGGCGCGGAGAAGTTCCGAACGCATTCGATTCGAAGATTTCGGGCGGACGGCAATTAAAAAGACGATCGACGAGTTCGTCGAGCTGAGCAAAGCTCTTGCGAACCCGTCGGACGCCGCGGCGTTGCATCGACTCCGGATCGCTGCCAAACGTCTTCGTTACGCGCTTGAGTTTTTTGGAACTTGTTGGGGGAAGAAGCTGAAGCGGTACGCGAAGCAGATCGCTGACATGCAGACGTTTCTTGGCGATCTTCACGACGCGGATGTCTGGATCGAACAACTCTCACACCGTCGCGAAGAGCCTGCCGCCGACTGGCTGATCACCGAACTCAAACGTAATCGTGAAGAAAACTACCGGGACGCGTTCGTGCTCTGGATCGAATGGCGTCGGGCCCGATTCCTGCGAAAGGTCGAACGCGTTATCGGAATCTAGACAGCCGAGACCGAAACGGGGACTCCGCTGAATGCCGCGTTTCCCGTCAATCCGTCGATCACGAGGTCGTCCGTCAGATCATTGATCGAAACTCCAGGATTGATCGCGTCCGTTTCGAAGCCGATTCGTTTATGACCGTAACCGTGCGGGATCGACACCACTCCCGGCGCGATGTCGTCAGTAATCTCGCACGTGATCTCGACCGTTCCGGTTCGGGATCGAACGCGCGCCGTTCGACCGTCTTCTAGGCCATGTCTTTCTGCGTCGGCGGGATTTATCAGCAGCGTGCATCGGTTCTTCCCTTTCATCAGGACCTCGCTCGCATGCAGCCACGAGTTGTTGTCGCGGAGGTTGCGACGCCCGATGAGGACCAGTTCCGAAGGATCCGGATCATCGTTCAACGCCCTTTCAAGATCCTTGATCATCGGTTCGGGGGAGAGTTGGATCCGTATCGAGTCATTCAATAGACGCACGGGGAGACACGGCTCGAGCGGTCCGAGATCGATCCCATGCGGATTTTTTATGAGCTCATCGAGCGACAACTTGTACGGCCCGAACTTCAGTCCAAAGTCCAGCTTGGCCTCGGGCGGCACGGCTTTGAAAGGTTCCTCCGAACCGCCAACGCGATGGGCGAGTTCCTGAATTATTTCCCAGTCGAAGCGCGAGTCGGGAGACTTCCCGAACAGCGGCGGCGAGTATTTGGCGACATTTCTGACGGCCAGAAGACTGAAAACCGCGTCGTAGTGCGACGTCTCGAGCCCGGTCGCGGGCGGGAGGATGATCGAGGCGTGCCGTGACGTTTCGTTGACGAAAATGTCGATCGAGACCATGAAGTCGAGCTTCGCCAACGCTTTTTCGAGCCGCGATCCGTTCGGAGTTGAGAGCACTGGATTTCCGCAGCTCGTTACGAGCGCACGGATCTTCCCATCGCCTTCAGTGTCGATCTCTTCGGCCATCGCCGCAACTGGGAGTTCGCTCATGAATTCAGGCAATCCGCGGACTCGCGAACGCCATCGGCCGAAAATGTTCTCGCCTCGTTTCGCCGTTTGCAGCAGATCGAGCGCGGGCCGAGTGAACATCGCTCCGCCGGCGCGGTCGAAATTGCCGGTCAAGATGTTGATGATGTTGATCGCCCACTGACAGAGTCCACCGAATTTCTGGACCGAAACGCCCATTCGTCCGTAGCAGACCGCCTTTCCCGATGCGGCGAACTCACGCGCAATTCTTCGAATCGTCCCGGCCGCGATCCCCGAACCCGATTCGGCACGTTCGGGCGTGAACCGGGCCATGGAATTCCGGACCGTTTCGATCCCGTCGGTGAAATCGGCGAGCCGGTCGGGCTTAATCAGATTATCCGCAAATAGCGTGTGGACGATTGCGAGCAAAACGTAAACGTCCGATCCCGGCCGAATGAAATGATGTTCATCCGCGATGCGCGTGCTTTCGTTCCGACGCGGATCGATCAACACGATCTTGCCGCCGCGCTTTCGGATCGATTCGAGACGATTGACGATGTCCGGCGCCGTCATCAGGCTTCCGTTCGAAGCGATCGGGTTTGCCCCGAAGACCAGCATGAAGCCGGTCCGGTCGATGTCCGGTATCGGGATCAACAAGGGATGGCCGAACATCGACCACGCCGCGAAATGATGGGGAAGCTGATCGACCGATGTTGCCGAAAAGTTGTTCTTTGTTTTGAGCGCTTTGAGCAACGCGCCTGACGAGAGCATCGTCCCGAAATTGTGGACCGACGGATTGCCCTGGAAAACCCCGACGGCGTCGCGGCCGAACCGGTTCCGGACATCGCGCAACCGTTCGGCGGTTTCGCCAATCGCTTCTTCCCAGCCGATCTCGTGAAACTCTTTCCCGATCCGTTTGAGCGGCTTTCTCAAGCGGTTCGGAGATTCGTAGATCTCCTTGAGCGCCAGCGCCTTCGGGCAGATATGTCCGCGCGAGAACGGATCGTCCTTGTCGCCGCGGATCGAAATCACTCGTCCGTTTTCGTGTTCGATCTCGACACCGCAGATGGCCTCGCAAAGGTTACAGGTTCGAAAATGTCGTTCGCTCATTTGGTTTCGTACCTCGTAAAATTCGGTATCCAACAGCGCACGTTGTCCCGATACGCCTCATAGTCGGACCCGAATCGCTCGACCAGATCGTCTTCTTCAAGCCGCCGATAGATCAGTTGCCAGATGACTCCGCCGGTCACCGCGTACGCGATCACGAGCGGCGAACCGAGCATCAATCCGACGACGATCCCCTGGCCGATTCCCGAGATCGCCATCGGATTTCGAACGAATCCGTAAATGCCCGTCACGACCATTTTCGGCGCGGCATCGAGCGGAAGCGGCGTTCCGCGACCGATCTTCGACATCACGATCGCTGCCGAAACGCCGATCGAACTGACAAGGACGAACAGGATCGCCATCAGCGGGAGTTGCAGCGGAAAACCGAACTGCGAAATTCCTATCTTCGATTCGATCCGCACGATGATCAGCGGCAGAACAAGGAGGATCAGTGACCAGACAACCGTTATCTGCGCGAATGTCTTGAGCAGAATCCAACGGGTTCCGCCTTCTTTTGATGTGCGGAACATCTCGGTCGAAAGCTGCGGCGTGAGCGCGATCGCGAAGTTGCCGGAGAGGATCGTCGCGCCCGCCATCATCACGAATCCGAGCCAGCCGAGATCGGTCATCAGCGCCGAAGAAAAACAATAAAGTGTCGCGTATGCCGTTGCGCCGACGACGAACCAAACGACCGGGACGAGCAACGAACTGCGCGCGGAGATCAGGGCGGCGACGACCAGCGATCCGGCAAACATGATCACGAGGTCGGGCATCCAGAATGCGAGCAGCGTCGCCCTGTCGGAGTTCATCAGAAAGAGTTCGCGCGACTCGGGTTTCAGCCATAACGTCAGCCACCAGGCAGCGACGCCGAATCCCTGAATCAGGAAATAGACGATTGCGTTGCGTCGGATCTTATTCATCGAAACTTGACTGCGAGATTAACATTAAACCACCGAAGTGCTCTCGTGTCGTCACATAAACGATCAGGATCGATCCCGAAATAAATTGCGGCGGAGCGATGCAAGTGAGATGAGATGTTGACCGAAGTCCCCTTTGCGAACTCCGCGTACTCCGCGTGAGAAAAGTCGATTCTCACGCAAAGACCGCGAAGCTCGCAAAGGAAATGAAACACTACAGAAGTTGCCGATTAACCGGTGTCTCAAGATGTTGACCGAAATCACTTTGCGAACTCCGCGTGAGAAAATCGATTCTCACGCAAAGACCGCGAACCTCGCCAAGTGATTAACGAAACTGCTCAAAAACCACCAAAAGTTGCCAATTCAACGGTGTCTAGGTAGTCTTCATCAGATGCCGCCGGTCGAGTCTGTCAACGAAAAATCATTGCAGGACGCGTGTCGCGAACTCGCGGCGATCGATCCCGATCTGGGGCGGATCGTCGCAACGTATGGATTTCCGCCGCTTTGGGATCGCGAGCCGACGTTTGCGACGCTCGTTCATATCATTCTTGAACAGCAGGTGTCACTCGCTTCGGCGCTCGCCGCGTTCAACAAACTCCGCGAAAGGACCGGAGAAATCAGACCCGAACGCGTTCTCGAACTGACCGACGACGAACTTAGGTCCTGCTATTTTTCTCGTCAGAAATCGGGTTACGTGCGCGAGCTTTCGAAAGCGGTTATTGACGGATCGTTTGACTTTGAAGCCATCTCGAAAATGCCCGATCACGTCGCGAAAGCCGAGCTCAAGAGAATCAAAGGAATTGGCGACTGGACCGCCGACATCTATCTCTTGATGGCATTGCTACGGCCGGACGTCATGCCGAAAGGCGATCTCGCGCTCCACGTCGCGTACAAGAACCTAACGGGACTCGACCGAGCACCGAATTCCGATGAGTTTCAGGAGATCGCGGAACGATGGAGACCGCACCGGGCATCGGCAGCCCGAATGCTTTGGCATCTGTATCTTTCTGAGAGGAGTCGCTAACTTGCCGGCTCAATGACCCTTTGCTTGACAGGTGACGAGAGGACGATCGAGGTCGTCGTGATGCCGTACGGCGTGAGTTTGTCGATCAGCGTCTGAAGATGTCCGACGTCCGAAACCGCGACTTTCATGATGAACGAATCGCCGCCCGTTCCGCGATGACATTCGAGGACCTCCTTTGATTCCTTAACGGTCTTGATGATGTGCGTGTAGTCGATTCCGGTGATGCTCATCCGGATGAACGCGGTGATCGGGAACCCGACCCGCGACGCGTCGATCTCGGCGCGGTAACCGGTGATGACGCCGGCGTCCTCAAGCTTCTTGACGCGTTCAATCACGGCCGGAGTCGTCAGCCCGACGCGACGGCCGAGTTCGGCGAACGAGATTCGCCCGTCCGTCTGGAGCTCCGCCAGGATCTTCCAGTTAATCAGGTCCATGTTCGGTTCGAGGTCCATTTTTCAGGGCATTTTAGCACTCATCACGTTCTGGTACGATATTGATTGCAATTGCGCCGCCATCGGTTCGTTCAAGTCGATAGTATGAGAGTTTGCCGATCCCTGTTGCTGGTCCTCGTCCTCTTCCCGTCGCTTCTCGTTTTCGGTCAGCCCGAGAACGAACAGAAGCGCGAAGCGGCTTTGCGCGCGTTCAACGAGGCGATCGATCTGCGCGGCGAGCGCAAGTATCGATCGTACCTGGCGGCGCTCGAGAAGTTTCAGTTGTCGGTGAAACTTTATCTGGAAGCCGGCGATAACGAAAGCGCCGCCCGATCGCGTCTCGGCGTTGGGCTTATCAAGAATCTGATCGGTGAAAAGGACGAAGCGCTCAAGATCTATCTGGAGGTCCTCGAGATATTTCAAAAGAGCGGCGATGCGACGATGCAAGGCCGGACCCTGAACAACCTCGGTAATCTCTACAGTGATCTCGGGGAGGGAACAAAGGCCGTCGATTGTCATCTCCGGGCGCTCGAATTCAGAAAGAAAACCCGCGATCGCGACGGCGAGGCGAGCAGCCTGAACAGTCTCGGTTCCGCCTATGCCGACATTGGCGAGCGGAAACTGGCCCTCGATGCGTATACGAATGCCATCGTGATACGTCGCGAGATCGGCGATGATCGCACCCACGCCATCGTTCTCAACAATCTCGGATTGCTTTATAACGACCTCGGTGATCCGAACCGTTCCGCCGAGTATTTCCGGCAGTCCTTGGTTTTACGCCGTAAGTCCGGAGACAGATACGGCGAATCGACGACATTGAACAATCTGGGTCTCGCGATCATCGACTCGGAACCGTCGGTCGCGATAGAGCATTTCGGGGAAGCGTTGTCGATTCGGTCGCAGCTCGGCTTCGAGGCGTCAAAGGCGACGATTCTCAACAACATCGGCAACGCCTATCTTCGTCTCAACGACCTTCCAAAGGCTCTCGGATATTTCAATTCAGCGCTGTCGGAGCATGAGAAATCAGGCGATAAGAGCGGCATGGCGACCGCGCTGAACAATGTCGGGTGGGTCAGCATCGAAAATCGCGCACCGCAATTCAACACATTGAACCGCTCGCTGCTGCTTGCCCGCGAAACACAGGACCGCGGCCTCGAGGCGATTGTTCTGAGCAATCTGATGCGGGCTTACAACGAGGCGTCGTCGCCCGCCGCGGCGATCTTCTTCGGCAAGCAGTGCGTCAACAAGTATCAGGAACTGCGATCGGCGATCAAGGATCTTGACCGCGCGATCCAAAAAACATACCTGAGTTCGATCGCCGACGAGTACCGTTACCTGATCGATATCCTGATCGCGAACGGTCGTTTCGAAGACGCGAACGCGGTACTACGGATGCTCAAGGACGAAGAGTTTTTCGGCTTTGTCCGGCGCGACGCCGACGAGATCCGGGGACTTTCGCAGCGCGCGGACCTGTCGCCGAAAGAAAAGGAACTCCTGCAAAAATACGCGGCGCTGGCGGACCGCGTTTCGCAGCTCGGAGTCAGATTTCAGAGGCTTGACGACAAACGGCGACTTCTTCTCTCGCAGGATGGACAGCTTTCGGCGGCTGAGGAACAGGAATTCCAGCGGCTCTCGTCCGAACTCGCCGAAGCGGGCGCCGCGTTCAAGATCTTTTTGGAGAAGACCTTGATCAACGATATCGGTGCCGAGAACGTGCGCAAGATCAATGCCGATCGGCAGCTCCAGTCCAAACTGCGCCGGTTCGGACCGGGTACGGTCGCGATCTCGACAATCGTTTCCGATCAGCGTTATCGCGTATTCGTAACCACGCCGACGGTCCAGGTTGCCGGCAAGACGGAGATCACCGCGACCGATCTCAACAAGAAGATATTCGCGTTCCGTAGAATCCTCGAAGATCCGAAGTCCGATCCGCTGCCTCTCGCGAAGGAACTCTACGACGTGATCGTGAAGCCGATCGAACGTGTGCTCAAAGACTCCGGGGCTGAGACGATCGTGTGGTCGCTCGACGGAACACTGAGATATATCCCGATCGCCGCGCTGTCGCCCGATGGAAAGTCGTATCTCGTCGAAAGGTACAGGAACGTCGTGGTGACCGCTCAAACGCGCGACGACATCGGTGATTCGGGCAAAAACCTGACGGCATTGGGAATGGGTGTCTCGAAGGAGCAGACTGTCTTTTATCCGGATTACCCGGACGTTCCGGTGACGTTCCAGTCGTTGCCGGGAGTCGAGGCCGAACTCAAGTCGCTGATTCGGGATCAGAACGGACCGGCCGAATCCGGAATTCTCGCCGGGCGACGTTTTCTGAATGATTCGTTCACGCTCAAGAATCTCACCGATTCACTCGCGCGGCAGACTGCGGACGGTCGAAAGGAATTCTCGGTCGTTCATCTCGCAAGCCATTTTAGGTTGGCGGGAGACTGGTCGTCGTCGTTTCTCGTGATGGGCAACGGGAAGATCCTGACGCTTGAAGAACTTGGAACTTCGCCGGTGCTCGATTTCTCGGACGTCGAACTCGTGACGCTCTCGGCATGCAACACGGCGTCGTCAGAGGACTGGAACGGATCAGAGGTCGAGAGCTTTGCAAGCCTCATCCAAACGCGAAACGCGAAAGCGGTTCTCGCGACGCTTTGGGCCGTCGACGACGACAGTACCGCGTCGATCATGAACTCTTTCTACACGTACCTGAAGGATAACCCGAAGGCGACAAAGGCCGATGCGATCCGCTATGCGCAAAAGTCGCTGGTCGCCTCGGAAAACGGCCGCTTCGCCCACCCGTCATTCTGGGCCCCGTTCGTTTTGATGGGAAACTGGCGCTAGCTGATTTAAGTCCATAACAGCCAATGGATAGATGTCGCCTAATATCATTAGGCAAATCCGACGATTCACTTAATAAAATCAATAAGAAAGATAGAACAAACAAACGAAACCCATTCCATTCGCTGACGAATTCCATTAGAATATCTTATTCAACGATAACTGCGAGTTTCGCGTCCAACCTTCAGAAGGAGTTCAAGAAAGATGTACCCAGAATCAGGAGTGACAACCGTTGCCGAATCGGCGGTTTCGATTTCGAACTATTCCGTGCCGGATGAAGACCTGCCGGCATTTACGGATCTTGAATTCGAACATATCAACGAACTGCATCTGGATCACCCGGGCGCGAACGATCCCGAATACCGAAAGCGGCGTGACTACATCGCGTCGCTCGCGAAGAATTTTCGCGAAACCGGCGTCATCACCGACGTCGAGTACACGCCGCGCGAACAGCGCGTTTGGCGCTACGTCGCCGAAGAGTTGGAAGAGCTTCAGCAGAAATACGCGTCGCCGTTTTACCTGCGCGCAAAACGCGATCTCGGCATCACGACCGATCGGATCCCGCAGCTGACGGAGATGAACCGCCGGCTCAAGGAACTGACGGGATTCAGGCTCGCGCCGATCGAAGGGCTGGTCGAAACACGGGGATTTCTGTCGTGGCTTTCGTACCGGACGATGCTCTGTACGCAGTATATCCGGCATCACTCGCAGCCCGCGTACACGCCCGAACCGGACATCGTGCACGAAGCGATCGGGCATATTCCGATGTTCACGAATCCGAATTTTGCCGATTTCTCGCAGTTCATCGGTCACGGCGCGCGGATCGCGAACGACCGCCAGCTCGAAGAACTCGGACGGCTCTATTGGTTCACTGTCGAATTCGGACTGGTTGAACACGAAGGCGGCATCAAGGCCTACGGCGCCGGATTGCTGTCGAGTTTCGGCGAGATCGAGCATGCGTTCTCGGACAAGGTCGAGCGTCGGCCGTTCCTGCTCGAAGAGGTGATCAATCACGAGTACACGTACTCTGACATGCAGCCGGTTCTGTATGTAGTTCCGTCCTATGCGGAACTTAAGGAAGTAACCAGGAAGTATATCGAGAGTTTTTGATCGGGATTGGATCTTTGAAAACCCGGTTCGATTTGCGAGGTTTGATTCCCTAAGATCCCAGATCGGCACGTCAGGCAAAATCATCGGAAACCGGGTAGTTAGGACATTCTTGAGAGGCAATTATGAACGAACAGAATCCTTTGGGACTTAAGAAAATTCATCACGTCGAGTTTTATGTCGGCAACGCGAAGCAGGCGGAATTCTATTATCGCAAGGCGTTTGGATTCTCGCGGTGCGCGTATTCGGGGCTCGAGACCGGAAACCGCGAAACGACGAGCTATGTCATGCGGCAGAACCGGATCAATTTCGTTCTGACGACGCCGCTCTCGCCCGAACATCCGGCGGCGGAGCACATCAAACTGCACGGAGACGGCGTCAAGGACATCGCGTTCCTTGTCGACGATGCCGATCACGCGTTCAACGAGGCGATCAAACGCGGTGCGCGCGCCTACATGGAACCCCACGATTGGCAGGATGAAAATGGCAACGTTCGACGCGCCGCGATCCATACATATGGCGACACGGTCCACTCTTTGATCTCGTACAACAACAATAACGGCCACAACTACAACGGTCCGTTCCTTCCCGGCTTCATCGCGCAGGAAGTTGCCGGCGAAGACGTCGGCCTCCAGCTCGTCGACCACATCGTCGGCAACGTCGAGCTCGGAAAGATGCACTACTGGTGCGACTTCTACCGCGACGTAATGGGCTTCACGCGCTACATCACGTTCGACGACAAGGATATTTCGACCGAATATTCGGCGCTGATGTCGATCGTCATGTCGGACGGCGGCCACAACATCAAGTTTCCGATCAACGAACCGGCCGAAGGCAAGGGCGGAAAATCGCAGATCCAGGAATACATCGATTTTTACAAGTCGGCGGGCGCACAACACGTCGCGCTGCTCTGCAAGGACATCCTGCATACGGTCGCGAAACTGCAGGAGAACGGAATCGAATTCCTTCGCGTGCCCGACGAGTATTATGCGGAAGTGACGGCCCGCGTCGGCGAGATCGACGAGGACATCGAAGATCTGAAACGGCTCGGACTTCTCGTCGACCGCGACGATGAAGGCTATCTGTTGCAGATCTTCACGAAACCCGTCGAAGATAGGCCGACCGTTTTCTACGAGATCCTCCAGCGCAAAGGCTGCAAGGGATTCGGCAAGGGAAACTTCAAGGCGCTTTTCGTTTCGATCGAGGAAGAACAAAGACGGCGCGGAAATCTTTAGCCGTGAGCCGTGAGCCGTGAGCAGTAAGCAGGAAGTAGTGAGCAGTGAGCGCCGGGCGATGCCGTTCGAAGGAGCGTTCCAAACTGCTTCCGGGTTACATGCAATTCAAGACTAACGAGATGAATCCAAAAGCAAGCGAAGCGATAATTGAATATCAATCCGGATTCGGGAACGAATTTGCGACCGAAGCCGTCAGGGGCGCGCTTCCGATCGGGCAGAACTCGCCGCAAAAGGCACCGCTCGGACTTTACGCCGAGCAATTCTCGGGAACGGCGTTTACCGTTCCGCGTGCGTGGAACAAACGGACCTGGGAATACCGGATCCGGCCGTCGGTGCTTCACCGGCCGTTCGAACGCGTCGACAACGGCGACTGGATCAGCAAGTTTGACACCGAGAACGTGACGCCGAACCAGCTTCGCTGGGATCCGGTTCCGATTCCGGAGGCCGAAACAGATTTCGTTGACGGGATAGTCTCGATCGCCGGCAATGGCGACCTCTTCTCGCAGGCGGGAATCGGGATTCACGTCTATTCGTGCAACGCGTCGATGACCGACCGGTTCTTCTATAACGCGGACGGCGAAATGCTCGTCGTGGCTGAGATGAACCGCGTTCGGTTTCTGACGGAACTCGGTGTTCTTGAGATCGGGTCCGGCGAGATCGCGGTTATACCGCGCGGACTGAAGTTCCGCGTCGAACTGCCCGACGGCGCGGCGCGCGGCTACATCTGCGAAAATTACGGCGCGCAGTTCAGACTTCCCGACCTCGGGCCGATCGGCGCCAACGGCCTCGCCAATCCGCGCGATTTCGAAACTCCGGTGGCGTGGTACGAAGACCGCGAGGGCAACTTCGAACTGGTCGCAAAATTCGCCGGGAATCTCTGGAAATGCCACATCGGGAATTCACCTCTGGATGTCGTTGGCTGGCACGGCAACTTTGCGCCTTACAAATACGATCTTCGCCGATTCAACACGATCGGTTCTATCTCGTACGATCATCCCGATCCGTCGATCTTCACCGTTCTAACCTCGCCGTCGGGCGAACCGGGAGTCGCGAACTGCGACTTCGCGATCTTCCCCGACCGCTGGCTCGTGGCCGAGAACACCTTCCGCCCGCCCTGGTATCACCGCAACTATATGTCGGAATACATGGGACTTTGCTACGGCCAGTACGATGCGAAGGAAGAAGGGTTCGTCCCCGGCGGCGGATCTTTGCACAACTGTATGTCTGCCCACGGTCCGGACGTCGACGCGTTCGAGAAGGCCTCGAACCACGATCTTTCGCCGCAAAAACTCGCCGGCACGATGGCCTTTATGTTCGAGTCGCGCTATTTGATCCGGCCGACGCGCTATGCGATCGAAGGCGGTCTGCTTCAGGCTGACTATTACGAGTGCTGGCAAGGTCTGAAGAAGAACTTCAGGGTTTGACGATGCGCAAAATGACGATATTCGTTCTGGCACTGCTGATCGCACTTCCGGGTGCGGTCTTTTCTTCATGCGGCAACGTCGAACTTCTGCCGTTTTTGAAGGAGAAGTCGACGGTGAACGGAAAAGGCGATCAGCCCGGAGATGTCCGATGCATCGATATCTAAAAGTCGAAGGCT
Organism: Acidobacteriota bacterium; assembly: GCA_029557535.1. GTDB lineage: Bacteria > Acidobacteriota > Blastocatellia > Pyrinomonadales > Pyrinomonadaceae > JAFDVJ01. The sequence continues at coordinate 24,063 of JAKQII010000379.1, read as the reverse complement.
GAAGTTGCTCGCGGACCGGATGGTTACTCGACCATTTACACAACGGGCGATCAGAAGGTTGGCATTACCCGGTCAGCGGTCACCGGAGTATCTTTGACCGCATCCGGGCCGACAAAAGGAGATTGGAGACTTGGCGACTGATTATGAGTCTGACTATTGGCAAGGAATCAGAAACGAACTAAGATATAAACGCATTTTCCACTGTAATTGCCCCATGGTTGAAAGCCCCAAAGAATCGGTTCGTGCATTGCTCTCCGACGCAATTGACTATGCCGGGCTCTTTCCGCCCTCGCAGGTCGCAATGCAGGAAGCCGTGCTGAACTACGCGACATACCGAGCCAGCAACTACCGCTGGATGCTTGGCAGATTCGTACTTCCCGTTGCACGAATAGACGAATTCCTGGAGTGCGCCCGCGACTTTATTTCACGTGAGACATACGATCCGTGGCGCCTGAGCATCCTCGCTGGCGAGGACATAGTTCAGACGATTCGGCAGATCGAAGACTTCAACGTCAAAAACTCCCCGCACGCGATCTGCGACACGCTCGAAGTAAGGGCCGTCACCGAGTCAAAGATCCAAAATACCACCGCCGCGCTTCCGGACTTTCTGACCGCCTATTTTGAGATTCCGACGGACAGCCGATTGGCGGATCTCGTGACGGCACTCGCCGTGCACGGTCAGCGTGCGAAGATCAGGACCGGAGGCATTACAGCAGGCGAGTTTCCGCCGGTGCGGACGATCATCCAGTTCATACGGGTGTGTCTGGCGGCGAACGTGCCGTTCAAGGCGACGGCCGGTCTTCATCATCCGCTCCGCTGCTTCAAACCGCTGACGTATGAAGCCAACGCGCCGAGCGGAACAATGAACGGATTTCTGAATCTGTTCCTCGCAACCGGATTCGCGTATACCGGCTATCAGACAACGATCCTCGAAGAGATACTTGAGGATGAATTCGAAGAGAGCTTCGATTTCACGGACGAAGGCGTTGCCTGGCACGGCGATTACTATTTGAGCACGGAGCAGCTTGAGCTGATCCGGGGGCGTTATATCGGCTCATTTGGCAGTTGCTCGTTCATCGAGCCGATCACGGATCTTCAGGCGATCGGGCTCCTTTGAAACGCGTGCTAATTTCCCGTAAAGTCAAGCTGTGCTATGATTTGTTCGGAAATCTCCGGACCTCGGCCTGACGTCCATAAGCATATGAAATTCTGCCCAATCTGCGAGACCCGCTACGACGAAGAAATACTGCGATTCTGTACGAAGGACGGCACGCCGTTGATTGATGAGGACCAACCGAATTTTGTCGATTCGGAGAAGGTCGGAACGACGGAGGAAGTCGATTTTGGTGAGGAGACAATAATCCGCATGGAGCGTCCGGAAGCCCCGAAGGCGCCGCCGGAGCCCGAAATCGATCGGAGCGAAGCGCCGCGGATCGTGATTTCGACGACCGAAGACAAGCAAGAACAACGAGTCAGGGCGAGAACCATCCCGCCTTATCAATCGCAGCCGTCGAGGCCGAATACCGCAAAGGTCGTTGTCCTGACCATCGTCGGTACCGTCGCCGTTCTTGCTTTCGGACTTTTGTTGTTCTATTTCCTTCAGAATGAGGACGATTCGTCGAACACTAACATGAACGTCAATACGAACCCGCCGAACATGAACGTGGACCTGAATACGAACCTGAACGTCGGCAATTTCAATTACAACGTCAATTCAAACATAACGTTCAACGGCAATTTTGGTTTGAATCTGAACACAAACGTCAATGCGAATCGGTCGCCCTCGCCGACGCCGAAGTTGAGTCCGAGCCCGTCGCCCAGCGTTTCGCCGACTGTCAACTCGAATCTCGAAGTTCCGGCCAATACGACGTTGGGTACTCCGCGCCCGACTCCAACTGCGGTATCCGCGCCGCCGGGACGACCCGCAAACGTCACGCCCACCGTGCGCCCGACGTCGAATACGAATCACCGATGATGTCTTGGTTGAAAAGGTCGCCGCAAGCGGCCTTTTTTATCCCGGATCAAGCGCTGACCGCGGATTGCGCGGATAACGCTGATCGATCCTCAAAACCAGTTGATGCGCTTGCCGCTCCTCGTCTGCCTTGGAAGGCATAAGTCGGATCATGTGCCGACTTTCCGATCATATCCACGACATCGCGCGATCCGCGGCTGAGCATTATTGGCCGCGCATGCTGAGCGCCTTTTCGACTGCGCTGCGCGGATCGATCACACCCCATCCCTGTCGGTCGACTTCGTAGTGCGGAAGGCGTTCGGCGGTCGAGATCAAAATGCGTTTGACCTGCTGCGGAGTGAGTTCGGGGTTCGCCTCGAGCATCTGCGCGATCACGCTCGAGACAATCGGTGACGCGAACGAAGTTCCGTCGACGTATTTGTAGTGGGCGGTGATAACGCTCTCACGACGACGCTTGAGCGCAACGATCTGCCGGATCGAGTGTACCGGGCGGTCGAGCGCGGCATCGAGCTCGGCGTCGATCGTCGGATTTTCGCGGATGATCTGGTGAAGATCCGCGTCGTCAGCCTGATCCAGTCTCTCAAGAAGCTCCGCCTGCTGCGCGGTCGGCGTGTTCGGAAGGATCGGCGCGGGCACCCAGATCGAAGGCGCGATGATCTCCGGCTTTTGCAGTCCGTCAAGCGTCGGACCGTAACTCGAGCGGTACATTCCGCGTTTCGCACGGTTTAGCGAGTTGTTGTCATCGAGCCCGCCGACGGCAATGCACGACGGCGCCGACGCCGGCGGAAAAACCGGATGATTCGGCAAGTGTCCCGCATTGCCGACCGCACAGACGACGACCAGTCCCTGCGCCGCGCATTCCTCGACTGCCTGTGACAGCGAATCGTGAAGGTAACTTTGCTCAAAATCACCGCCAGCCGAAATGTTGACGATCCTGATGTTGTATTTTGACCGATTTGAAAGTACCCATTCGAGTCCGTCCTCGATGTTCTGTTCCGTGATCCGGCCGGTCCGCGCAAGCTTTACGAGGACGACGTCGGATTCGGGCGCAATGCCGCGGTAGAAACCATTCGAGAGCGACCCGTTGCCGGCCGCGACGACGCTTGTCATCATGCCGTGCCAACTCGCCACATCGGGCTTAAAAAGCGAGGCAAGATCGCCATCCCGCTGCATCATGTTCCGGTATCCGACGATGCGATTGTTCGGAGTCGTGAGATCAACGTGCGGGAAGAAGCCGGAATCGAGAAAGCAGATCGTGACCCCGCGGCCGGTAAACCGTTCGTCGGCGTCAAGGCGAAGCGGGGTCGAGAGCACGCGTGAACCGTCCTTCTGGAGCGCGGCGTCGGTCAGAATCTGATTCTTCGCGCGATCGAAAAGGCTGACGCACCGCGCGCAAACTGCCTCAAACCGTTTGGAATCGGGAGCATTTGCGCGGATCAATTGCGCGAGCTCGTCACCAAGCGCGACGAGCGGGACATATTCGTCCGGTGTCTCCCGTGAGCAGACGGGACAGACGGCTTCGCCCGCGGCTATGTCAGCGGTCGTCAGATGTCTCGGATACTGGAGGGTTTCCTGGGGTGTCATTTAAAGAGGCTTAAGTTTTTCACAACCACGGGGTAAAATCAATCGGCTCAACCGATAACGGTTCCAAGTACATTTTAGTCCAAAAGCGTGATTTAAGATTGTGACGAAGCGGAAAAAAGTAGGTCTTGCATTGTCCGGCGGCGCTGCGCGCGGCTTTGCCCATTTGGGGGTCGTCCGGGCATTGACGGCTCACGGGATTCCGATCGACTTCATCGCCGGAACCAGCGCCGGATCGATAGTCGGTGCGGCGTTGGCGAGCGGACTTTCGACCGAAGACATAATCACGATCGGAAAGAAGCTGAGTTGGTACAAGGTTTCGGGTATTCCCTATTCGGTCAAAGGCTTGCTTTCAAACGCGCCGATGGGTGACATTCTGGCCGAAAGCCTGCCGTTTAGGAATTTTGAGGAACTTCCGATTCCTCTGGCGGTGGTCGCTTGTTCGCTGGAAACCGGACGCAAGGTCGTTTTTAGGGATCACGGTGATCTGATCCCGGCGATCCGGGCAAGCTGCGCGATTCCCGGAGTTTTTGTTCCCGTCGAGTATGAGGGCCAGAACCTCATCGACGGCGGGGTTGTCGCGCTCGTCCCGACAAAAGAGGTGAAACGGCTTGGTGCCGAGGTCGTTATCGCAGTCGATGTGAACTCATGCGGTGCCACTTATTTTAACTCGCCTTCGACGTTTCTGGGGGTCCTGTTTCAGTCGGCGATGCTGCTCCTGCGGACCGCGGGCAAGAGTCAGCACTATCATGCCGATGTAGTCATAGCGCCGCCGATCGCGCATCTCCGACCTGACGAGATCGCGAAGATGGACGAATTCATCGAGCTTGGCGAAAAGGCGGCGCTTGAGAAAATCGTCGAGATCAAGAAGCTGGTTTTCGTGGAAGATCAGTAAAGGCGAATTCCCGCGCGACGCGCGTCCTCTTCGACGATCCGCCATTCCGCCGCAAGGCCCGCACGGACCTGTTCGAGATAGATGATCTGCGAGCCGGCCTCGTCGTAACTTCCGACCGTCGCGATCACCGGCGACAAGTAGCCGTTTCCGAAATATCCGCCCCGCGGCCGTTGGCGCATAAAGGCATAGTTGCCGGTCGCGCGGTTGTAAACGTCCCTGGAGTTCGGGTACATCCGCGAAATGTCGGTAACGGTTTGAAGATTCGGCGGAAGCGGCCGCACGTTGCCGCGCGTTCTGCCGTAGATCGGCCCGCGATAACCGAGACCCTGATAGGCGAAGCTCCAGAAAGCGAGCGGCTGACTGAAATTCGACCGGCGGATTCCCCGCAGATATGCGATCTGCGAATCGATCGAGGCGATCTGCGATCGCAACAGCTCCGACCGTTCGCGTATTCCGTTTTCCGACGCCTGGCGTTCCTGACGAAGATCGGATGCGAGTTCGCTCAATTCGCGCCGCTTCTGTTCGTTGATCCGCTCGATCTCCTCGGGAGACGGAAGGCCCCGTTTCGCGTAGCTCTCGCGATAGTCCTTCTCCGCCTTCAGACGTTCCTGGCGAAATTTCTCGAGGTCCGAGTTCGTCACGGTCTTCGTCTGCGCCGCGACTGACATCGAAATTGCAAGAATCAGGATCAGATACTTCATAGTTCATTCGATGCGGCGCGGGCGTGCTGCGTTTTACGGCGAGTTTCGTTGATCAACTTCGCGAACTTTGCGAACTCCGCGTGGGACACAAGACCACACGCAAAGTCCGCGGGGGACGCAAAGGATGCGACCCGCTAAAACCCCAAGCTCAATCCGATCCGGGCGTTCGCGCCCGCCGTTCGGAATCCATTCTCGTAATACTCGTTGTCGAACATGTTCTCGATCGTTCCGAAAAGGCGCAGACTGAATCGCTGCTTGACCTGACGGAACGTGTAGCCCGCCGTCACGTCTCCGCGACGATTTCCTGCAAAGCGATACGTATAGGTCGAAAACGTCGAATTGCTGAATATAGGCGCCAAGTATCCGCTGGTTGCAAGAAAGTCGAAATTGACCCAGAAATCCTTGAATCGCTGCGTTACGACGATCGTCAGCTGGTGCGACGGGACGCCGAAAGTCCGCCTGTCGTTGCTGACTATCGTCGCGGGAGGGATAAAGGTCAATCGACGCGAGGTTCGCGTGTCGCTGTTGACGAATGTGTACGACACCGACAAGTTCGTATCGCGAAACGGTTTCGCCCGCGCGACAAATTCGGCGCCGCGCGAAAAGTGCCGGTCCGCGTTGAAGTACGACGGACCGCCGAGATCGTCGGTCGGAAGATACGTGACCTCATCACGGATCTCGTTGTAAAAGTAATTGGCGGTGAGTTTCAAGCGCCTGCCCGCAAGCTCCTGATCGATACCCGCGTCGGCCGAGAACGATTTTTCGGGCTTCAAATCCGGGTTTCCGATCCCAAAGAACGCTCCAAGAAAGAAATAGGATCCGAACCTTTCATACAACGATGGAACGCGATAGCCACTTCCGACGTGCGACCTGATAGTCGTGTTCGATTTCGAGAAGTAGTAGGCCGAAGAACCGTCGAACGTCATCGAAGTCGGCGGATTGGTGACGGCGTCAAAGCGGTTCGGATAGTTTGATGAACTGAATTCGGGCGTGGCAAGCTTGAACCACTGCGCTCTGAATCCTCCAGAAAGATTCAGGGCGCCCTCAAAAAGGCCGACGAGATCCCGCACGAAGAGGGTGTTCGATCGCTGGCGCGCCGTCGTCGCAAAGTTATCCGTCGGCGAAACAAAGACACCCCTATTCTGCAGTTTCTCACGTTCATGCTCGTATCCCGCGGTCAGCATATTGCTCCCGGACGACCAATTGATCTTCCCGCTGAACGTGTCGATACGGCCGTCGAAGCGGTACGTCTCATCACCGCCGAACGGCTGGAATCCGGTGCCGAGCGGGCCGTTTGTATTGCGCCGCGACGTGGTCACGCCCGAATAATAAGCTTGCGCGACCAGCCCTTCGGCGATCGTTTGCGTCAGCACGATCTGTCCGCTGAAAAACTTCGACCGCTGCAGACTGTCGGGATCGTCGGCGTCGGGAATGAAGTTGATGCCGGAACGGGCATCAATGATCGCCGCCTGATCGGGGAGCGTGCCGAACGTGTCCGGACTGTTATTGAGTTTTGCCTTCGCATCGGAAATGAAGAGCCGACCCGAGATAGACGCTTTCGGGAACGGCTTCGCCTCGACGCGCGTCTGGAAACTCGAATTCTCCGCGTCATCGTCGCCGTCGATTCCCTTCGAGTAGACGGTACGGGATCCGCCGATATTAAAACCGAGGCGGTCATCGAGAAATGAGTTCGAAACGCCGGCGCGAAATCTTGCGAGCCCAAGGCCGCCCAGAGCTCCCGATATGTTGCCGTGCCAACCCTGACGGGGTTCAGGTGTTTGAAAATCGATCGTGCCGCCGATCGCGTTCGTTCCGTACAGCGATGAACCGGCGCCGCGCAGTACCTCGATCTTGCTGACGTTCGTCAGCGTGAAATCTCCGAGGAACGATGTCGCGTCGCCCGAGATCGCCGATGCGTCGCGAAAGCGGATGCCGTCGATCAGGACCGCGGTGTCCTGATTCCTGAGCCCGCGCGATTTGACGCTCGCCGTCCGGCCAAATCCGCCGAGCTGCTGAACGCGGAATCCGGGAATCGACCGCAGCGATTCGACGAGGCTGAAGTCCGCGCGGTCGCGCATTTCCTGCGCCCCGATCTCGCTGACCGTTTTCGAGACCTGTTCCGCCGGCTGAGTTTCGTCAGCCGCGATGTTGACGTATTCGCGGACAACATTCGTGCTTACGTAAACGGCGGTTGTTAACGTGAGATCAACCCGGCGGGTCTTTCCGCCTTTAATGATCGCACTGCCGAATGCGCCGCCCAACGCCGCACCCGACAAACCGGGCCGTGGCGACGGTTCGCGCTTTTCGGCCCAGATTCGATATTCGCCCGGCGCCAGACCATCGAAACGATAACGTCCTTCGGAATCGGTTGTGGTCGACGTCTTCCTCAGCGGCTCCGACACCGGGCTGATCTCGACGACCGCGCCGGCGGCCGGAGATCCGTTGAGAATGATCGTCCCGGTCAGCGAGCCCGATGACTGCGCTGAAACGGCGACTATCATCGGGTACATAAGAAAAACAGCAAAAAAGTAGTATTTCATTTCACTCCAATCCCGCCCATCGCGGGAAATTGCCGATCTTGGATTTTCGATCTTGGATATTTTGGATCTCGGATTGAAACCGCGGGGTCAATCGAAAATCGCAAATCGAAAATCAAAAGAGCGTCGTCACGCGGACGTTTCCGGTCGCCGGATTGTCGTCGAGCAAGACCTCGACCCCAAAAACCTGTTCAATATTTGCTGCTGTCAATACTTCTCGCGGCGTTCCGTTTGCGGCGATCCTTCCCGCATCGAGCAGAACGATCTCGTCCGCAAATTCCGACGCCAGGTTCAGATCGTGCGTGATCATGATCGCCGCCGACTCGCACGTCCGGCATCGGTCGCGGACGAGCCGGAACATCATCGCCTGATGTGCGAGATCGAGATTCGCGGTTGGTTCGTCGAGCAGCAGGATCCGCGCTTCGGTGGCGATAGCGCGCGCGAGCACTACCCGCTGGCGTTCGCCGCCCGACAGTTGGTTCATCAACCGTTCGGCGTAGTCTTCCAGATCACAAAGTCCGAGCGCCGTCCGCGCGATCCGATGATCGGCTTCGGTCTCCCAGCCGAGCGACGCGCCGTGCGCGAACCGACCGGCCAGCACGAATTCGATGACCGTAACCGGAAACCGCGTTTCATTCTCCTGAGCGATGACCGCGATCCGCCGTGCGATCTCGCGCCTTGAATACTCACCGAGCGGCTTTCCGTCGAGCTCGACCGTACCGGCGACGACCGGAAGGCCGCCGTTGAGCGCTTTCAGGATCGTCGTCTTTCCCGCCCCGTTCGGTCCGGCGAGCGCGATCGTTTTTCCCGGGACAAGCTCGAGCGTCACGCCGTGGACGATCGGCGCGTCAGCGTAGGCAATGTCGATGGACGAAGCGGTTAACAAGTTCAAAATTCAAAATTCAACATTCAAGAAGTCTTTCAATCGCCAATCGAAAATCGAAAATCGCAAATGTTGCGGGCCGCCTTAATGCGGAACTCCAAGCGTTCAGTTTCGTCGCAGCAAATAGACGAACAGCGGCGCGCCGATCAGCGCCGTGATCGCGCCGACAGGCAGTTCCCGCGGGGCGATCAGCGTTCGGGCGGCGGTGTCGGCGCAAACCACGAAAACGGCGCCGGCGATCGCCGAGAACGGAATGACGAAACGGTTGTCGCTGCCCGCGGTTAACCTGATCATGTGCGGCACGATCAGTCCGACGTAACCGACGGACCCGCTCGCGGCGACCGAGATCCCGACGAGCGCGGCGGACGTTCCGAACACGATCAGCCGGACACGTGACACCTCCACTCCGAAATCGAACGCGTCGCGCTCGCCTATCATCATCAGGTTCAGCGCGCGCGACTGCGACGCAAGCACGAGCGTCCCGATAACGACAACGATCAGTGTCACGTAAAAACCGGAGCTCGTCGCCTGCGACAGATCGCCGAGCAGCCAAAAAGTGAATGAGCGAAGCCGCGTAGCGTCGAGCAACGACGTCAGAAGAACGATCACCGACGACAGGAATGTCGTCACGATGACGCCTGACAAAACGAGCCTCTCGACGTTCATTCCCGCACGCGATCTGGCCATCCGATAAACAACGACCGTCGCGAGAACGGCCCCGCCGAATGCCAATAGCGGGCGCATGAATTCGACGTTCGAGAAAACGACGAAGGCGAGCATTGTTCCGAGCGCCGCGCCGTTCGAAACCCCGAGCAGGTACGGTTCGGCGAGCGGATTTCTCAGCAACGACTGAAGGCTCGCACCGGCGACCGCGAGGCTCGCGCCAACGGTCGCCCCGAGGAAGACTCGCGGGAGCCTGATGTCGAACAGGATCACGCGCTCGGTGGCGTCAAGGTTGAACAGATCGAGTCGTTCGCTTCCCAGGTAAGCACCAAGGATCAACGCCGCGCCGAGCAACAGCACGAGCATTCCCCCGAATCGGAGCGCGCGCGATCTGTCTTGGCCGACATCGATCGTCATTTTTTGAAGATCTCCGGATGAAGCGCCGCCGCCAGTTGTTCAAGCGCGTCCGCAACCCTTGGTCCGGGGCGTGAAATCAGGTCGGCGTTGATCCTGTAAACGCGGCCATTCCTGACCGCACGCGAATTCCTGAAGACATCTGCGGGAGCGTCGTTGTCGGAACTTTCCGACAAAACAATGATTTCCGGGTCGATTGCGAGCGCGGTCTCCTTGCTTAATTGGGTGTAAGCCTTTTCGACATCGGAAGTCGCCGACTCGCCGCCCGCGCGCCGGATCAGATCCGTCAAATACGATCCGCGCCCGATGGTGAAGAGCGACTTGTCCAACTGCAGAAAGACCTTCGGGCGATCAGCGCCGGTCGTTTTCCGTTCAACCGCCCCGATGCGTTCCTTCAGTTCGGCGATCAAACGGGGCGATGTCTCGGACTTGAAAACTGCGCCGATCTTCTCGATGCTCGAGTAAATTCCGTCGAGTGAGTCCGGATTCGTTACGAAGACGGCGATCTTCTGCTCGGTGAGCGTTGCGATGAATGTTTCAAGCTGCGATGCGGTGCTGACGAAAACAACTTCCGGTTTGAGCGCGACGATCGTTTCGATGTTCGGTTTCAGAGTGTCACCGACTTTCGGGATCCGCTGCGCTTCCGGCGGGTAATTGCAGTACGTTGTGTCGCCGACGAGTTTGTCGCCGGCGCCGACGGCAAAGACGATTTCCGTCAGATTCGGGGCAAGCGACACGGTGCGGTTGACGTTCTCGGGAATCACGACGGATTTGCCGAGATCGTCAATCACAACGCGCTGTGGAGCGTCCGGCCCGAGGCTGTTCAATTTCGCAGGATTCGGCGATGTGCCGCAGGCAGCCGTCAAAACGACTGCGAACGCGATCAGAATTCCCAATAGATTACGCATAAAACCAAAAAACCCGCCCGTTCTTGTCCGGCGCAAAGGCGACCGTCAAATGCGAGCAGGTTTCCGAACCTAAGGGAACAGAATATTGCGTTGCTTGAGCCAACCGTCTTGACGCGAGACTGTTTCGGCTAAAATACCTTGCGCGGGTTTTCTGACTTACGAAACCAAATGGTCGATCAAAATCGAACCGATTCCGTTCACAGTGGCGCGACCGTGCGAGTTTTTCACTCGGCTTACCCCAAAAGAAGGCGTTTTAGTCTTGAAAGAACCGCCCTTTCCAAGCGGGCGAAAGGCAAAGTATCACGCTTTCTTCAGAAAAGTCAAAGCGAGTCCAAAAAGCTTGAATTGCCAATTAATTAGGGCTATCGTAGAGCTGTATTTCGGTCAAACGCGGAAGGTTCGAATAACAACCAGTTATGTCTCAATACGATAATGTCGTCTCCGTGATTCTCGGAGGCGGAGCAGGTACCCGGCTTTTTCCCCTGACCAAAGAACGCGCCAAACCGGCGGTTCCACTCGGTGGGAAATACCGTCTGATCGATGTCCCGGTGTCGAATTGCATCAATTCGGGACTCACGCATATCTTCGTTCTTACCCAGTTCAATTCCGCGTCCCTCAACCGGCACATCTCGAGAACTTACCGCTTCTCCACCTTTTCGACCGGTTTTGTCGAAGTACTCGCCGCCGAGCAGCGCAATGACAGCCCCGAGTGGTTCCAGGGGACGGCCGATGCTGTTCGGCAGATGATTCCGCATATCCGCGATTTTAAGGTCGATACGGTCCTGATCCTTTCGGGCGACCATCTGTACCGGATGGACTATCGGAAGTTTCTTGAGCGTCATTACGAAACAAATGCCGACGTGACAATTTCGGTGATCCCTTGCCGTCCCGACGAGGCCGAAGGCTTCGGGCTTTTGAAGACGGACGCCGACGGTCGGATCGTCGAATTCAAAGAGAAGCCTAAGGCCGAAGCACTCGAATCGATGCGCGTCGATACGACGACCTTCGGACTGTCGGCGGAACAGGCCGCGGCACGTCCATTTCTCGCTTCGATGGGGATCTATGTTTTCAATTACAAACGGTTGATCGAACTGTTGAGCGAGGATACATCCCGCTTGGATTTTGGAAAGGAGATAATCCCGCAGTCGATCAAAAGTCTCAATGTTCAATCTCACTTCTATCAGGATTACTGGGAAGACATCGGAACGATCAAGGCGTTCTTTGACGCGAATCTCGATCTCGCGTCGCCGCTTCCAAAATTCAACTTCTTCGATACCGAATCACCGATCTACACTCGATCGCGCTATCTGCCGCCTTCCAAGATCCACAACTGCGACATCGACAATTCTATGATCAGCGAAGGCTGCATCCTGAGCGGGATGCATGCCCGAAACTCGATTATCGGACTTCGCTCGCGGATCGATGCCGGGGCGCGTGTCGAGAATTCGATCATCATGGGATCGGACTACTTCGAGTCATTGACCGACCTGACCCGGAACGCCGAAGCTCGGATCGCGCACATCGGCATCGGGAAGAACACGATCGTTCGCCGGGCGATAGTCGACAAGAATGCCCGGATCGGAAATAATGTCCAGCTGATCAACATTGAAGGGGTCGAGACACTGGACGGACCGAAAGGCAGCTATTTCGTCCGCGAAGGTATCATCATCGTTCCGAAGAACGCCTACATCCCTGACGGAACGATTGTTTGAACGTTTTCGTCAGGCCTCACTCGGTTCTTCATGTCACGTTGCCGGCGGTCGTAAGTGTCAGGCCAGGCCCAAACCTTGAGGAGAACAATGTGAAAAAGAGCGTGGCAATTGCCGCCTCGGTCGTTTTCTGGGTAGGTGCCGGTCTTGATGACTTCATTTCGATGGCGGCAAAAACGGCCGATCACGGAAAACCTCGGTTCGGCTACTGAATGGAAGAAACGGAACTTCGGCACGGTTGCGAATTGTCCTCGCGGGAACGGTTTCCGCGGGGATTTTCATTCTCGCCTGCAATTCGGAATTGCATCTTTTAGTCTTTCGTTCGGCATCATATAGACTTAGTTACCGAGGAGTTTCCGATGGAGAGGATACTTGTAATTTTCGCGATTGCCGTTTTGTCAGGATCGCTGGCTGGTTTCGGCCAGTCCCGGCGTGTCACTTCCAATTCCGAGGAAACTGCGAAGAAAGCGAACAACCGCACATCGACTCCGACTCCGACGCCTACGCCTACTCCGGAGCAGGCCGACGAGGATCTTCAAACCGACGGAGAGGTGATCACCGTCTCGACTGAATTGGTGACGATCCCGGTCAAAGTCCTCGATCGGAACGGACGCTTCGTCGGAGGTTTGACCAAGGAGAATTTCTCGGTCCTTGAAGACGATGCCGCTCAGGAAATCGCCTATTTTTCGAACGAGCAGCAACCGTTCACGGTCGCGCTCGTGCTTGATATGAGCTATTCGGCCAAATTCAAGGCCGAGGAGATTCAGGCGGCGGCGATCTCATTCATCAACCAACTCCGTCCGGCCGACCGCGTGATGATCGTCTCTTTCGACGAGGAGATCTTTGTCAACTGCGAACCGACGAACGACCGTCGCAGAATCCTCGCCGCGATCAAGGCAACCAAGATCAACTTCGGAACGAGCCTTTACGATGCGATGAGCCTCGTTATGGATCGGATGAAAAAGATCGACGGGCGAAAGGCGATCGTGCTGTTCTCGGACGGCGTTGATACGACAAGCCGCCGCTCGGCCGACCTGACCAACCTTCGCGAGGCGACGGAGCTCGACTCGCTGATTTATCCGATCCAATACGACACCTACTACGAGGTCCAGGCGATGAAGAATCAAGGCGTTGTAGTTCCACCATCACGGAATCCCAAACCGGGCGGCGGACAGAAGAGTCCCTTGCCCTTTCCCCTGCCGACGAACACAGGTGGTATCGGTACAATGGAAGCGAAGGGAACCACTCGCGCGGAGTACGACCGGGCCGACGAGTATCTAAACGATCTCGCGACGCGAACCGGCGGAAGACTCTATCCGGCCTCAACGACGGCTAACTTGAATTCAGCGTTCTCGAGGATCGCGAGCGAACTTCGCGAGTATTACAGTCTTGGGATTTATCCTAAGGAAGACGCGACTCCGGGCTCGAAACACAAGATCAAGGTGAAGGTCGATCGGACTGGCGTTGTCGTCAAGGCCCGAGACAACTACTCGGTCAAAGAAGGTAAAAAGTAAAAGGGGAAAAGGGTAAAAGTGAAAAAGGGGAAAAGGGTAAAAGGGGAAAAGGGTAAAAGGGGAAAAGGGTAAAAGGGAAAAGGGGTAAAAGGGGAAAAGGGGTAAAAGGGGAAAAGGTAAAAGGGGAAAAGGGGAAAAGGGTAAAAGTGGAAAAGGGTAAAGGTGTAATAGGGCAAAAGCAAAAAGGCGACGCTTCGATAGCTCGCCTTTTGTACTTTGTCCCTTCTACTTTTTACTTTACTTGACGATGTAGCTCGTCTTTGCCTTGACGACCAGGTTCGGCCGCATCACGCGGACGCGGATTTGACGGCGATCGCCTGATTTCCCGGCAGATTCGGGGTAGTAACCAAGCGAGTACTGCCGCCGGAGTTCTTCCGCGATCCCCGCGAATGCCACGTTGAGATCGTTGCGGGCCTCGAACGAACGGCCGCCGGAGGCTCGCGCCAACTCGTCAAGATATCGTCGTCCCGTTTCATATTCAGAACTACTCGATCCGGCCGGTCCGCGCCGGTTGCCTCCGCCGCGTCCGATCTGGACATTTCCGCCGCTGAGAATCACACCGATGATGCTGCCGATCGTGCCGGTGCTTGTGGGTGGCCGGCGCGGGTAATTTCCACCGCCACCGCCGCCCCAACCGCCGTTCATATCGCTGCTGGTGTCATAGCGGATCGGGTAAAACAGCGCTTCGGATTCTTCGGTCTGCCGCAACGTGCTTTGATAGTTCGCCCGGCGCGACGTCGTATCGACTCCGTCGGTAAACAGAACAACGGCCTTTCGTCCGGGGATGCGCGGAAGTTGCTGGTTCAATACCACATCGACTGCCTCGTAAAGACTCGTTCCGTCCCCAAACCGCGATTGCCGGATCGCGTTCTGCAATACCCTGCGATCATTGGTCACGGGACTCAAGACGCTTACCTTATCATCGAACGCGATCACCATTACCTTGTCGTCGCGCCGAAGCTGATTGACGAACGAGATCGCGGCGTCCTGAATTTCCTCGATCTTGAACTGGGTCGAAGGGCTGACGTCGATCATCAGGATCACTGTAAACGGCTGTTCGACGGATTGGAAGTACTCGATCTTCTGTTGGACGCCGTTCTCGAATACTTGAAAATCACGTTGGGTCAGTCCAGAAATAAAACGCCCGTCACGATCGAGAACCGAGACCGGCATCGTCACGAGGTTGGTTTCAACGCGGATCACGTCCTCGTCGTCAACAGACTCTTCGACCTTGTCAGAGGTTTCCTGAGTCTTGACCTGTCCTTGCAGTACCGGCGCGCGCTTTTCGGCCTGAACCGTCGTGTCGCCCTTAAGTGTCGGCTTGTTCGAGGTCACGACGCGAGGCCGCGAAACCTGACCGCTTTGCGCGGCCGCGCCGAGCGCAAGCAACGCAAACGAAACCAACATCAATACAGCGTGTCTCATCTTTTTCTGTAACTCCGGATTTACGATTCCTTCCGAAAACCGCGGTTTTATGATTGTTACCCTATTGTTTTGGATGTCCGCAATCTTTGGATCGGGCTGTGTCGGACGTTGACGAGTGTCGTTTGAGTTGTTCTTCCCGCGAATCCGCGCCAAATTCCGCAATTCAAGCAGAAAACGTGAACGCTTTGAACAAGTGAGTTTTGAAAGAGTTCTTCATTATCAGCGGTTCTCTGGCCAAATGTTGTTAATCCCGGATAACGCATTAGCCGCTGATGAACGCGGATGACGCGGACAATCCATTAAGCCAGATCATGGCGAATT
This sequence comes from Acidobacteriota bacterium, assembly GCA_029557535.1. GTDB lineage: Bacteria > Acidobacteriota > Blastocatellia > Pyrinomonadales > Pyrinomonadaceae > JAFDVJ01. The sequence continues at coordinate 8,540 of JAKQII010000379.1, read as the reverse complement.
GCGATTCTGTCGAAATCGACGGCCTAAGTTCAATCAGGTCTGCACTTTCTGCTCAAATCCGCGTTATCTGGGTAAATCGCGGCTAAATCGATCAACGGGGTTGAGGAGCCGAAGTGTCTATTGCGCAATCTCGGTTAATTCGCCTTGATTGGCGAAAATTCGCTGGCAAGCGTCTTTGCCGCGCGGTCCCGGGACTTTGAAGAGTGTGGGTTATGCAGTTAGCGCGGATGCCGCCAGTTCGTGGAACCGGCGACGGACCGAATTAATGATAACGAACGGAAGCGGGTGAACGTGTGTGCGGTTCGTGAGCAAGATGAAGACTCGTTCGGTACCGGGCTCGATCCAAAGCGATGTTCCGGTGAATCCCAGATGTCCGAAACTGTCGGGCGCGAGCGCCGCGGAGGCCGTTGAATCCGGCGTCGCCGCGAGCTGAAACGCGAACGATCGTGCCTCGTTGAGGTTCGGCGTAAGGTTCTTCGTGAAAAGCCCACAGGTTTCCGGTTTGAGCAAAACGGTCCGGCGCGGAAGGAACTGTTGCGCGATCCGAAAGGTTTCCACAGCTGTGGAAAACAGCCCCGCGTGACCTGAGATCCCGTTCATGAACCAACAGTTCCCGTCGTGTACCTCGCCCCAGACGACGTTTTCGCGAAACCGGAAATCTCCGAACTCAAATCCCGACTCAAGACATGTGTTCTTTTCGAACACGTTGCCTTTCTCACTCGCCGCGATACGTGGTTTGAGGATCGCCGGAGGATTGAAGCCGGTCACGGAAAGGCCAAGGGGGTTGAATATTAGTTCATCTGCGACCAGATCGATCGTTTTTCCGAAGACCTTCTCGATCAGGAACGTGAGCAGGAGAAAATTCAGATCGCTGTAAACGACCCTCGAACCGATCGGATCCGCCAGCGGTTCCGCGCCGATGATCCGCGGGATCTCGGACCGATCTTTCGTCAGCAGATAGAACGGCAGCCACGCGCGCAGGCCCGATCTGTGTGCGAGAAGGTCGGCGATGGTGATCGCGCGCTTCTCGTCCGACCGGAATTCCACGAAATGATCCGCGACCGGATCATTCGGCCGGATCGCGTCGTCCTCGACGAGTTTCGCGCAGATCAACCCGGTGACGAGGACCTTAGTGAGACTCGCGAGGTCATATATCGTGTCCGTCGTCGCCCGAATTTCCTGAGGTTCGACCACCGCGTTTCCCAATGCGTCAAGAAAGACGATCTCGTCCATCTCGCCGACGAGATAGACAGCGGACGGAAAGTCGCCGGCGGCGATCCGCTCGGTCAAGAGAGTTGAGATTTCGGACTGCGTGTTCAAACGTTCAAACGACTGCGGTGCGCTTCGATCTTCTCGAGCACCCCGAGCGCGAGACTCAGCGCACGGCGTCCGTCTTCGGCTGTTACCGGCGGAACCGTGTCTTCGGCAACACATTTCAGAAACGCCGTGATCTCGGCGCGAAGCGGTTCTATATCCTCGACTTTCAACTGGTTGATCGAGATCCCGAGCAGCGGGTGGACGGCATTCGGCGCGAGACTCGTCACCGACGCGAATTTTGTCGCGTAGTCGAGAACGACGTACGAGTTAGTTTGATAAAAGCGCGTTTTACGCATCTTTTCGGTCCCGATCCGCGAAGCGGTAATGTTCGCGACGGCGCCGTTCGCAAACTCGATCCTCGCATTCGCGGCGTCGACCTTGTCGGAGATCACCGGGATACCGACTGCGCGGATCTCGGAAATGTCGGAATCGACGAGCCACTGGATCGCGTCGAGATCGTGGATCATGACGTCGAGCACGACATCGACGTCGAGCGATCGGTTCGGGAACGGCGAAACGCGATGAATTTCAAAATAGAGCGGATTCGTCACGTGCGGCCTGAGTGCGACCATTGCGGGATTGAACCGTTCGAGATGGCCGACCATCAACTTTGCGCCCGACTTTGCGGCAGTTTCGATCATTCGGTCCGCTTCATTGAGCGTCCGCGCGATCGGCTTTTCGACCAACACGTTCGTGCCCTTTTCGAGGAACGCACAGGCGATCTCGCAGTGTGTTTCGGTCGGCGTCACGATCGATACTGCATCGACTTTGCCGATGAGATCGCGCCAATCGGTGAAACTTTCGCATCCGTTCTTTTCGCCGATCGCCCTCGATTGCTCCGCGTTCGAGTCGCAGACGCCGACGAACCTGCCGGCACCTTCCCGGGCCAATTCGGCGTAATTCCGCGCGTGGTGCTGGCCGAGCGAACCGACCCCGATCACTGCCGTTCGAATCACGCCGATTTCCAATCCTTTTGTAACTTGCATTTGTCCCGAAAATCTATTTCAGTAGTAATTCATAATAGTAAATGACAAACGATAGTCCCGAAAACTCAGACCGCCGGAAACTGTTCTTTGCGCTCGGTTTTGCCTTACTGATCGTCGTGGTCTATCTGACCGGACTGTCGATCCCGCTGCTCGGACCGGACGAACCGCGCTACGCGCAGGTTGCGCGCGAGATGTTTGAACGCGGCGATTGGATCACGCCGACGCTTGGCGGGTTCGACTGGTTCGAGAAGCCGGCGCTGCTCTATTGGCTCGAGATCGCCTCGTTCCACCTTTTCGGAGTGAACGAGTTCGCGGCCCGGTTCGGATCGGCGCTCTTCGGAATCGGAACGGTCGCATTCCTGTGGCTTGCCGGACGTGAGGCCGGCGGCCGGAAATTCGCCGATATTCTGGCGATAATTTCCGCGTCCTCGCTCGGACTTTTGACCTTCTCGCGCGGCGGTAGTTTCGACATCATACTCACGTTCCCGATCGCGGCTTCGATGTCGAGCTATTACATTTGGGACAAACGCGAGCGTGGATCTGAGCCGGGACGGATGAAGTTTCTCGTTCTGTTTTACGCATTTGCCGGACTTGCGCTGATCGGAAAAGGCTTGGTCGGCATCGTTTTTCCGTACGCGATCGTCGCATTTTATTACGTGATCGGCCGTCGCCTTCCGTCGAAAGCCGTTCTGCTGAGCGTCTTTTGGGGAACCGTCGTTTGTCTCGCTGTCGCGTCCCTTTGGTACGTTCCGATGTATCACGCGAACGGGTGGAAGTTCATCGACGAGTTTTTCATCCAGCATCATTTTCAGCGCTACACATCGAACAAATACCTGCACCCGCAGCCGTTCTGGTTCTTTTTCGTCGTGTTGCCGCTGATGACCTTGCCGTGGCTGCCTTTCTTTTTCTCATCGCTGTGGAAATCGCTGCGCGACAAGCTAAAAGGTGCCGCGGAAGCTGATCAGTTCTCGTCGCTCGGATCGTTCGCGGCCGCCTGGCTGATCGTTCCGCTGGCGTTCTTCAGCTTTTCGGGTTCGAAACTTCCAGGGTACATCTTGCCGGTAGTCCCGGCGGCGATGATCCTCACTGCGTTCTCAGTCTATCGTTTTGCCGAGCGCTCGCGTGTACGCCGAACGATCGTGGTCGCGATCTCGATCACAACGCTCGTCGTGTCGGCATTGCTGGCGAAGTTTGTGATCGCGGATTTCATTCGCGAAGAAACCGTTCACCATCTTGTTGCAACGGCGAACGAGCGCGGATACCGGACCGAGAAGATCCTGAACATGCACACGATCTCGCATTCGGTCGAGTTCTACGGAGCCGGGCGCCTAGTTCGCGAACCCGACGGAAAGCAACGCAAGTTCTTCGGAGTTTCCGAAATTGTCGAACAAATGAACCGGAACGGAACGACACAGGAACTGGTAATAGTTCCGGTCGTTTATCTCTATACGCTGAACAAACCTGACCTTGTGGAGGCCGAGAAGCTTGACGACAACGGCGAACTCGCGATCGTGGTCGTGAAGAAGAAATAGACCGCACGAAAATCGAATTCAAGCTCAAGTCACCCTCAAATCGGGGAATCAGCCAAATTAAGCCATACGGACTTTTATGCTTGAAATGCGCGATCAACGCGAAATCTCCCTTGAATTTGAGCAGGGGAAATCAGTTACCCGCCGGGTCGAATTATCTGGTCTGAACTAACATTTGGATCTTTGCGACTTTGCGACTTTGCGGGAAAACTGGTCCGTCGTCTTCCGGACCCGGTGTCCCCGCAAAGTCGCAAAGTCGCAAAGATCCAAGGCAAACCATTTCTCGCTTCCGAAGCGTGATCCGGGATCAAATTCGGTATTTAGTGTGATTCGCGGGCAGGTTGACTCCCTACTTTTCGGAGGCGCGTCGCAACCGATCCATCAGCGCCCGGCCGATTCCCGATTCTTCGACAGTCTCGCAGCAGATCGCTTCGATCCCGACGCGGTCGCACTCCCTGAAGAAGGCAAACAGTTCGTGGGCGTATTCGGCTGCATCGCGGCAGACTTTGACGACCGCGAAATTACCTTCAGGTTCGTGAAGACCGATGTAAGCTCGACGCCCAGACGTAGGAAAATCCTTCAAATACACTTTCGCGCGCGGCGAATAATGGCGATGCTTGAGCCCCGGACTGCGGACCGCTTCGTCGCCTGCCGAAACGTAAACCGAGGTTTCAGGGACTATCTCGCGCAATTCCTCGAGTGAGATCGCGCCGGCCCTGAGCAGTACCGGATGATCGCCCGTGCAATCGACGACGGTCGATTCGAGACCGATCTCCGTCGCCGCGCCCTGCAGGATGCAGTCGATGCGGCCGTTCAGATCCTCTTCGACGGCCTGCCATGTCGTGGGCGACGGCCGGCCCGACAAATTCGCTGACGGGGCGACGATCGGCGTTCCGCACGCCTTGAGAAATTCGCGCGCAAGCTCGTGCCGCGGCATGCGCACGCCGATTGTTTCAAGTCCGGCCGTCGCGATCGGCGGCACTTCGTCGGATTTCGGAAGGACGATCGTCAGCGGCGCCGGAAAAAAGGCGTCTATTAGTTTTTGCGCCGAGGGCGTTATCGTTTCTGCGAGGCGCCCGATCTGATCCAAGTCTCCAACATGCGCGATCAACGGGTTGTCGGCCGGCCGCATCTTTGCTTCGAATATCCTCGCGACGGCGTCGGCGTTGAAAACATCCGCGCCGAGCCCATAAACAGTCTCGGTCGGAAACGCGACAAGGCCGCCGCGCCTGATGACGTCGGCGGCGACGCTCGTCGATCTTGTAAGGGTCGTATCCAATTCGGTAGACAGTATACCGTAGCAGTAGACAGTAGGCGGTAGAGGGAAGATCGTAGACGGAAGACCGTAGATAGAAGACGGAAGACGGAAGCCGGTAGACAGTAGACGGAGTGCGTTGAATGCTTTTCGAGGCCGGATCGAACTTTGTACAATCTAGTCTATGACTCTCGAAGAAAAACTCAAGACTTTGCCGACGTCGTCGGGCGTTTACATTCATAAGAACGCCGACGGAAAGATTATCTACGTCGGCAAGGCAAAGAATCTCCGGAATCGGGTCAGGCAGTATTTCCATTCGTCGCGAAACCACGATCCGAAGACGCGCGAGCTCGTCAAACGAATCCGCGATTTCGAGTTCATCGTCGTCGACAGCGAGGTCGAAGCGCTCGTCCTCGAATCGAATCTCGTCAAAAAGCACAAACCGCGCTACAACATCTTTCTCAAGGACGACAAGCAGTATCCGCATTTGAAGATCACGCGTGAGGCTTTTCCGAAAGTGGTGATCACGCGCAAGCTGCAGAAGGACGGCGCTTATTACTTCGGGCCGTTCCTGCCGGCGAACCTCGCGCACAAGACGCTCGATCTGATCAACCGGACGTTTCAGCTGCGAACCTGCGAGATCGAGATCGACGGCAAACTGCCGCGCCCGTGCCTCGAATACCACCTCAAGCGTTGCCTCGCGCCGTGCGTCAAAAATCTATGCAACGCTGACGACTACGCGCAGGCGGCGGCTGATGTGAAATTGCTGCTCGAAGGCAAGAACCACGAACTCGCGGGCGAACTCGATCGGCGGATGTGGCAGTATGCCGAGGCCGAAAAATACGAACTCGCGGCGAAATACCGTGATCTGAAAGCGACCGTGCTCGCGATCGCCGAGAAGCAGAAAATGGCGACCTCGCCCGACCGCGACGTCGATATTTTCGGTTTCTACCGCGAGAAACAGCGGCTTGCGCTCCAACTGTTCACGATGCGCGAAGGCAAGATCGTCGGCCGGCGCGAGTTCTTTTGGGAAGAGATCGACGATGAATCGTTTGATGCGTCGGAATTTCTCGGCGAAATCCTTTCGCAGTATTACTCGACGGACTATGTGCCGCTCGAGATCCATGTCCCGAACGATTTCGATGACCGGCAAACGCTTGAGAAGCTTCTGTCGGAACGCCGCGGGCGGCGCGTTCATATCTACGATCCGAAGCGCGGCAGCAAGAAGGACATGATCTCGCTCGTCGAAACCAACGCCAAGGTCGCGTTCGAACAGCGCTTCCGCGTGCTCAAGGCCGATCTCGAGCGCGTCCTCGAAGAACTGCAGGAGATTCTCGAACTGCCGCGTCTTCCGGCGCGGATCGAGAGTTTCGACATCTCGAACATCTCAGGCGCGGAGAACGTCGCGGGGCTCGTCGTATTCGAGAACGGCAAGCCGCACCGCGCGAATTACAGGCGTTTGAAGATCAAAACGGTTGAAGGCGCGAACGATTTTGCGTCGATGCACGAAGCGGTGCTGAGAACTTACCGGCGCCGTCTCGACGAGCAAAAACCCTTGCCGGATCTGATCTTCATCGACGGCGGAAAAGGACAGATCTCGGCGGCCGCGGCCGCGCTTGCAGAACTCGAACTCGAGGCGATACCGATAGTCGGGCTCGTCAAACCTCCGCGCCGTCACAACGAGATCTCGCACCTGCTGCCGTACGGACGCGAACACAACGCCGTTCCGTTCGACGCCAATTCGGCGGCGATGCGGTTTGTGCAGCAAATACGCGATGAGACGCACAAGACGGCGGTCGAATATCACCGCAAACGCCGCGAGATCCGCGACTTCACGTCGGAACTGACCGCGATCCCGGGCGTCGGCGAAACGCGCCGCATGCGTCTGTTGCGGAAGTTCGGATCGATCGAGAAGATCGCGCAAAAGTCGGTCGAAGAGCTGAAAGAAGTTGTCGGGATGCAGACCGCGATGGCCGTTTTCGAACACTTCGAACGCCAGCGGAAACTGGCCGGGCAGAGGTGATTCCAGGACTTTGTCATTCCAGGATTCCAGAAATTCCAGAATCAACATTCAATCCCGCTAGTGTCCGGCTTAAAAATTGTTTGACATTGTAAGCCGCGTTATTTGTTAAGTTACAGGCATTTGTTGATTTTTCGATTTGAAATGGCGTTGCTCCCGATTTAGTACGTTACTTTGAGACAATCCGCAATCCCAAACCCAAAATTCCCAAATGTGTTGGCATGTCGGAACCGGGAGCGGAAATGTCGGAACCTGGAGCGGTAGCGACCGGCAAATCAAATCTCGGACTCAATTCCCCACCAAATGCGCTCAATTCCCAACCAGATGTGCGGACTACCCAGGCGCGATTAGACATATGATGGGAAGACTCTGCAACAAGTAGCGTCGCAGCGTTCGGCGTCCCACATTAAGGCGGCAAGCGGCACTCCGCTTTGCGATCAGATCACCGCCGATTACGACTTCCTGACCGGTTCGTGTCCTTCGTGGTCGAAAAACCGTGAGTCATCCACGAAGTTCATGAAGCAGTTTGGAGTTCCGTTTCAGGCGACTCCCGCCGGTATGTGGTTGCAATCGAGACGCGCGCGATCCGATCGGGGCTAAACCGAATTTCCTGAACTTCAGCAGTTTGCCATCGCTCGCGCGGCGCATTCAGCTTGACCGCCATGTTTTCAACAGCAAATTAATGATACTTTTGTCTCGAAAAGTATCCTTGTTTTCAAGATTTGATACCGAAGTATCATTAAACGCGACGCCGACGCCCGTCTTTCTGCAAATAAAGCGATCATGGCACATAACGAACCGAAACAATTCGCCGCGGTGTTTGTCCTGCGAATCGTCGTGGGGAGCGATCCCCGGATCGTGACGCGTTTTGAAACGTACTTGATCGACGCAGACACTCCGGATGACGCCTATCAGCAAGCTAACGAACTTGGGCCGCGGCTCGACTATAAGTACAGAAACAGCGACGGTGAGATCGTCACGATCAAATCGCTTGGGATTCATGAACTGGATGTTGTCGAACCAAACGGTGATGACTGTCCCGGCCTAATATCATCAGTGCAGTTCGTGACTCCCGACGGTGCCGAACCGTCCGCGAACGTGCGGGACCGCGATCAGTTGGCCTGCTTCAACCAATTTGGGAAGCGGCCCGACTTGCCAAACCTGGACCAATAAACCGAGGCAAGACCGTCGTTAACGTTCACGTCGGCCGCCTGAGGGCGACGGTTCACTGTCCACCAACTCGAGGTCCGGAGACACGAGGCTGTCTTAGATCCTTAGCGACCCAAACTCAGCGACGCGGTGCGCGGGCGCCACCGCCTGCAACCGCAAGGTCCCGGGCTCGCTGCATCAAAGGCGTCGATCGTGAACTCATAAATCACGCTCCCGAAAACGAATGATCAGTGACGAGCCTCTGACTAAAAAGCTGCTGGCAG
>JAKQII010000376.1 GCA_029557535.1 Acidobacteriota bacterium | reverse complement strand
GCACGGGAGCGATCGAAGGGTTCACGTACGAGGAAAAGCGCGTCCTGAACCAGATCAAGGGACATGCATATCTCTCGTTCTTCGGGATCGTCGAGGAGTTCATCCTGCCGTTCATTCTCGATCACATCCGGCCGTCGCTCGACATGGACGACTACCGGGTCCGCGCGATCCTTCAGTTCGCCGGCGAGGAGGCAAAGCACATTCAGCTCTTCAAGACCTTCGAGGACGAATTCAGCAAAGGCTTCCCGGTGAAGTGTCCGGTGATCGGCCCGGCCGCGGAGATCGGCGCGCACGTGCTTTCGCACGGACCGCTGGCGGTCGGTCTGCTGATCCTCGGGATCGAGTGGTCGACGCAGGCGCACTATCTGGAATGCATCCGCGATGATGCCGAACTCGATCCGCTGTTCAAGGATCTGCTCAAGCATCACTGGATGGAGGAAGCGCAGCACGCAAAGCTCGACACCTTGATGGTCGAGGCGCTCGCCGAAGGCATGTCGGAGGACGAGATCGCCGCAGCGGTCGACGAGTACTGCGAGCTCGGCGGTTTCTTCGACGGCGGTACGCGACAGCAGGCGATTCTTGACATCGATACGTTCGAGATCGTCACCGGCCGAAAGCTGACCGAGACGGAACGTGCCGAGCTGACGGACGCGATGCATCAGGCAAATCGCTGGACCTATCTCGGATCGGGAATGACGCATCCGCGTTTTCTCGAGACACTCGGGAAATTGAGTCCGGCGCAGCGTGCGCGGATCGAAGAAATGGCTCCGGCGTTTTGCTAGGAGTTGAGGTCAATTACCCCCTGCCGGCGCCCCCGGGCGTCGGCGGAACAAGGCAAAAACATGAAAAATGCATTCATAACACTTATTTTTCTGGCGGCGATCTTTTTGGTCGTGACGGACGGTGCGAAAGCACAGACCCGGATTCAGTTCGGGAAAGGGAAGTCCGCGGCAACGGTCACAGGGTCAACCGGCGAGTTCGGGACGAGTTACGTCGTCCGCGCGAAGGCCGGTCAGAAGATCACGTTCAAGTTGTCCCCCGCGAGAGGCGTCGGGATCAAGGTGACCGCGCCTGACGGACGGTACTACCAGAGCGTGCTTCTGGATCAGAAGCGCGGCGGGACCTATGTCATCGGTCTCGACGAGACCGCCGATTACACGATCTTTCTGGGATCGACCGGTCGCAATCCGGAGGCGTTCACGCTGACGGTCGCAATCACGAAAATGACGGATATCTGAGCATCGCTCGGCTGATCCGTCGATAAATAGGAGAGCAATAATGAGAAAAATCCAATACATGATCCGGCTCGGGCTACTCGCGTTGTGCGCCGTCTGTGCGCTTTCGGAAGTGCCCGCGCCGAGCAAAGCGGCGGAGCTTCCGCCGGAATGTTCAAACATAGCGGTTCCGAACGGGATCAAAAAGTCGCACCGGTTCTTCGCGGCCGGTTCGCAGATCTATCGCTGGAACGGATCGACCTGGGACTTCGTCGCGCCGTCGGCCGAACTCTTCGCGGACGCCGGTTATGACGGCAAGGTCGGGACGCATTTTGCGGGACCGACCTGGCAGAGCAACAGCGGCAGCAAAGTTGTCGCACGTAAGATCGGCGACTGTACGCCCGATCCTTCGGCGATCCCGTGGCTGCTGCTCGAAGCGATCACTAACGACGGTCCGGGAATGTTCGCGAAGACCGTTTTAATCCAGCGGGTCAACACCTCGGGCGGCTTGAAGCCGGACCTTCCGGGAGTGATCGCGGGCCAAGAGGCCTGGATGCCGTATACGGCGGAGTACGTCTTTTTCTCCGGCAAATAATCATACAGACAGGCGGGGAATTCCCCGCCGACAATTGGAGCAATCATCATGATAAATACAAGAAATGCAACGAAATACATACTTGCGGCGGTCCTCGCCATGTTTACGTCCGGACTCGCGTTCGGTCAAAAGACAGAAGAGCAAAAGCCTGCGGCGAACGCGGATAAACAGGTGGTCGATGCCCGTCAGAAGGGAAATTGGACCATCGGGCTTGATCCTGCGCAAAACACGGTCCAAGTCACCAACAGTGTGTCGGATCCGCTTGCAGTGAAGGTGACCAACAATCGAAAACCGTTTCAGATCAGGATCATCGTCGCGCCGACCGGGCTCGGCAACACGACCGCGTCATATCCGATCCCGGCGGGAAAGAGGTTCGTCATCGAAAACGTGTCGGCGATTGGCCGAGTGCCGGCCGGAATGCGGATGGAGATGAACTTCTTCACCTATTTCGACAACGACGGCGACGGCGTCGCGGATCCGGAAGATTTGGTCTTCAACCGCATCGCGTTGACCGATCAGGGCACGTTCGACGATACGACGATCCTCGCGGCGAATCACAAGGTTCTTGTTTTCGCCGACGGGACGATCGGATCGACGAATATCCCGATCAGCCTGGTCGCAAGATTGAACGGAACCGCAACCGGTACCGCCCAGGGGCAATTGACCTTGAGCGGATATCTGGAGGATCTTCCGGCGGCACAGCCGTAAAGCCCCCGCCGGGTCCGGGCACGATCCGTGTGGTCGCGCCCGGACCCATTTCAAGGAGTAATTATGGATAACGCAATGGTGATGACGCCGGAAATGTCGGCGTTGAAGGCAAAATTGAAGGATACGTGGAATTCGGGTGACTTCGGGAAGATCGCCGAGTCGTTCATCGACGGCGCCGAAGCGTTCGTCGAACGGCTCAATCTGACCGAGGGAACGAACGTTCTCGACGTCGCGTGCGGAACCGGCAATCAGTCGATCCCGGCGGCACGCACAGGAGCGAAGGTGACGGGCGTCGATCTCGCGCCGATCCTCGTCGAAAAGGCGCGTCAGCGCGCCGAGTCCGAAAAGCTCGCAATCGAGGTCACCGAAGGCGACGCGGAGTCGCTCGATTTCGACGACGCAAGTTTCGACGTCGTGATGTCGATGTTCGGCGCGATGTTCGCGCCGCGTCCCGAAAAGGTCGCTGCGGAACTGGTCCGCGTCTGCCGTCCCGGCGGAATGATCGCGATGGGAAATTGGCCGTCGGATTCGTTCATCGGCCAGATGTTCAAGATCGTCGGATCGTATGTCCCGCCGCCGGCCGGCATGCCGTCGCCGCTGCTGTGGGCGAATCAGGAAACGGTCCGGGCGCGCTTCGGACGTTCGGCGTCGCTGATCCGTTTCGCGACCCGGACGCTGTCGTTCCGTTACCCTTTCGGAGTTCCGGAGACGATCGATCTGTGGCTGAAATTCTACGGTCCGACGTACAAGGCGTACAACGCTCTCGACGATTCGGGCAAGCAAGGCTTGCGGCGGGATTTGATCCGGCTTTGGGAGCAGAACAACCTTTCAAACAACGGTTCGACGCACGTCAAATCCGATTATCTCGAGGTCTTGGTCTTTAATCGTGAGCAGTAAGCGGTGAGCCGTAAGCAGTGAGCCGTAAGCAGTGAGCAGAAAGCCGTGAGCCGTGAGCAGTAAAGCTGTTAGCAGTGAGCAGTAAAGCTGTTAGCAGTGAGCAGAAAGCCATGAGAGGTAGGCAGTCGGGTGTACGCCAAATGCATACGGCTCACGGCTCACTGCTCACCGCTTACTGTCTAAATTCCCAAAACATCGATCAGTTCCTGAACGGAGCCCGCTGACTTTTGCAGTGCGGCTCTTTCTTCGTTTGTCAGGCTGATCTCGATGATCTGTTCGACGCCGTTCTTGCCAAGCTTGACCGGGACGCCGACGAAGAGGTTGTTGATGCCGTATTCGCCTTCAAGGTAAACCGCGCACGGCAGGATCTTTTTCTTGTCCTTAAGGATCGCTTCGGCCATTTCGACCGCCGCAAGCGACGGTGCGTAGAACGCCGATCCGGTCTTGAGCAGTCCGACGATCTCGGCGCCGCCGTTCGCGGTGCGCGTGACGATCGCGTCGAGCCTATCTTTCGGGATAAGTTCGGTGATCGGGATGCCCGCGACCGTCGAGTAACGCGGCAGCGGAACCATCGTGTCGCCGTG
>JAKQII010000362.1 GCA_029557535.1 Acidobacteriota bacterium | reverse complement strand
AAAAGATGATGCACGAGACTCAGAGCGGTTCGGAGACGACCACTTTTTCGTCTATTCGGCCGGAAAGCTCGTCGCCGAATACAACGATCGCCCCCCGAATTCGGAATTCGGAATTCGGAATTCGGAATTCGGATTTTGGATTGCCGCCAACCCCAGCCCTTCCGAATCTCTCGACCGTCAATCCAAAATCGGAAATCCAAAATCCAAAATTGAAAGGCACCCAGGGCAACGTCATCTCACGCCGCGATTTTCTCCCGTTCGGCGAAGAGATCACCAACAACACCGGCGAGCGCTCAATCTCTGCCAAATACGGCGTCGCCGACAACCTCAAACAGAAATTCACCACCTACCAGCGAGATGAAGAGTCCGGCCTCGACTTCGCCGAAGCGAGAATGTACGAAAACCGCCACGGCCGATTCACGGCGGTCGATCCGCTGCTTGCATCAGGCAAGAGCGCGCGAATCCGCAGACTTTCAATCGGTTTGTTTATTGTCTGAATAATCCAGTGGTCTTAAATGACCCATTCGGTTTGCAAGTCGGGCGATGGATAATGTCGCCATCGGATTCGGGAACCTACAAATACGTACTTTGGGGCAAGACAATTCCAGTTGGCGGCGACGGAAAAGAATACGTCAACGTTACTCTTAGAAACAAAAGAGGTGACCTGATTGACTATGGTTGTCCGGTCGGAGAGATTTGCGATCCGAACAAAATAATAAGATTCAATCCAAACTGACCCACCGGATAAACTGTGTAAATAGGTAGGCTGACGCCATGGATGACCACGTTGAGATTTGGGGCAAAAGTTTACTTCCTGCATTTTCGCGACTAAAATGGCGGGGACACTCCCGTCTTCAGTCGAATTGTCCAAAGGAGGTATCCGGTTTGCGCCAGCTTGTTTCGTTTCTTCTTGTGCTTTGTTTTCTGCTCGCCAATGCCTTGGTCCCGGCATCGGCGCAGGACCGGCAATTGAGCCGTCAGTCGGATGATCAGTCCGGTCAGACGCGGCTTGCGCTGGTGATCGGGAACGGTGCGTACCGCAAGGCTTCTCAGCTCGACAATCCGGTCAACGACGCCAACGACATCGCCGCCGCGCTCGAGGCGGTCGGGTTCGAGGTCATCAAGGGAACGGATCAGGACCTTGCCGGAATGCGGCGGCTTATCCGTCAATTCGGTCAGAAGCTCGGAACGCAGAAAGGCGTCGCGCTGTTCTACTATGCCGGCCACGGCGTCGAATTCAAAGGCCGGAATTTCCTGATCCCTGTCGATGCCGACATCGCAAGCGAGGTTGAGACCGAGGATTACGCGATCGACGTCGATTCGGTCCTGCGGCAAATGGACGCGGCTCAGAACGGCTTCAACATCGTGGTCCTTGACGCGTGTCGGAACAATCCGTTCGCGCGCGGCTGGAGCCGGAGCGGCGACACCGGCGGACTGGCCAACGTACTGGCGCCGACCGGGACCTACATCGCCTATGCCGCGGCTCCCGGCACGACGGCCCTCGATGGAAAAGGGACGCGCAACGGGGTCTTCACCGGCGCGCTGCTCAAAAACCTCAAACGGCCGGGACTCAAGCTCGAGGAAGTGTTCAAGGCGACACGCGAGGAGGTCATGACGCTCACCGCGAACAAGCAGGTGCCGTGGGACTCCTCGTCGCTCAAGGGAGACTTCTACTTCAGGCCCCCGACCGTTTCGGGAAATGTTTCGACGGAGCCGGTGAAAGCGATCGATCCCCTTGAGCAGCAGGAACTGAACGCGTGGGAGCTTGTCAAAGGCTCGAACAATCCGGATGACCTGAACTTCTTTCTCAGGAAATTTCCCAACGGGGCCAACGCCGCGAAAGCGCGCGCAAAACTTGAATCTTTGGCATGGCAATCGGTCCGCGAGAGCAACGATCCCGCGAAGATCAAGGCCTTCCTCGCGCAGTTTCCTGACGGCGAGAACGCTGCCGCGGCCCGGGAGCTTGCCGCGAAGATGGAACGTCCGGCCGGCGCTTTGCTCAAAGTGGTGCTGCCGGGCGGGAACGAGACAAGTTTTTCATACATCCCGGAAGGCGAGTTCCGGATGGGGGCCGAAAATGGCGGTGCCGACGAAAAGCCGGTCCATACGGTGAAGATCACCCGGAGTTTTTGGATGCAGACGACTGAGGTGACGCAGGCACAATGGAAGGCGGTGATGGGAACCGAGCCGAGTGAAGTCAAGGACTGTCCGGCGTGTCCGGTGAACAAGGTTTCGTGGGACGACGCCCAGCAGTTCATCGCGCGGCTCAACGCAGGGAACGACGGAAAGAAGTATCGCCTCCCGACCGAGGCCGAATGGGAGTACGCCGCACGCGCCGGGACGAGCGGCGACTACGCAGGCGATCTTGAATCTTTGGCTTGGTTTTGGCAGAATTCCGGCGACTACCGGCTGAGCGGACAGTGGGATTACGCCAAGATCAAGCCGGCGAACATCCGCGCCCGGCCTGTCGGAACGAAACAGCCGAACGCGTGGGGCTTGTTCGACGTGCACGGGAACGTGCCCGAATGGGTGCAGGATTGGTATGCCGAGGACTATTACAGCAAGAGCCCGGTCTCAGATCCGACCGGTCCTCCGTCGGGCGCTTTTCGCGTTTTCCGCGGCGGAAGCTGGAGTTCACCCGAATCGCGTCTCCGCTCATCGCAACGAGGTGCGGCGGTTCCGAACGCGGGCGGTGCCGTGCAGATGGGATTTCGGCTCGTGCGGGAGGAATAGGTAAGACTGCGAAGGTCGCGAATTGCCTTGAACCAGCCTTGATTGTCGGGTGAAACGTGCGGCAATG
>JAKQII010000346.1 GCA_029557535.1 Acidobacteriota bacterium | reverse complement strand
TCGCACGCGCTGATCGGCGGTTATGCGGGCGCGGCGATCTGTGCGTCGCTCGTTGCCGGGACCGGCGGATTCTCGGTGATCATTCCGAGCGGTTGGTATCTGACTCTCGCCTTCATCGTCGGCGCGCCGTTGATGGGAATGACGCTCGGGTTGACGCTCATGACATCGGTCTTCTGGCTATTCAGACGCACGCCGATCTCGAAGGTCGACAAGCTTTTCAGAATCGGCCAGCTATTCTCGGCAGCCGCTTACTCGCTTGGCCACGGCGGCAATGATGCGCAGAAGACAATGGGAATCATCACTCTCGTGCTGGTCGCGGGCGGCTACCTTCAAAAGACGGCGGAAGGGAAACTTCCGGAGATCCCGCTTTACGTGGTCTTGATGGCGCACACCGCGATCGGTTTGGGAACGCTCACCGGTGGCTGGCGTATCGTCAAAACGATGGGTTCGAGGATTACCAAGCTGCAGCCTGTCGGCGGGTTCTGCGCGGAGACCGGAGGCGCGGTCACGCTGGCGATCGCGACGCATTTCGGAATTCCCGTTTCGACGACACACACGATCACAGGCGCAATCGTCGGAGTCGGCGCGACGAAACGGCTTTCGGCGGTCAAGTGGGGCGTCGCGGGTCGGATCGTCTGGGCTTGGGTGCTGACGATCCCGATGTCGGGGTTGATCGCAGCGGCGTTCTATCTGGCCGTGCTCTTTGTCCACCGGCAGTTCGGATTCTGATGGCGTTTCAGTCCTTCTTCCCGCCTTTGTAAAACGCGAGGACGACCACCACGTAAACCAAGATCACGAGCGCGCAGAGCCCGAAAAAAAGTACGACAAACCAAGCTAGCGGTGTCATTCCGATTTCGCCTCATCTGTGATCGTTCCGGCTTCGACCAATGTCGGACGCGGCTGGATCCATCCGGCAAACAATCCCGTAAGCCCGCTGTGTGCCAGCACATGCTTATAGATCACCGTGACGATCGCGACGATCGGGATCGATAGGAACACGCCCGCGATCCCCGCGATCTGCTCGCCCGCAAGCACCGAAATGATGATCGCCAAAGGATGAAGGTGAATGCCCCCACGGACGATCCGCGGATATGTCACGTAATCGTGGATGATCCGGAGCACGACGAGGAAGATCGCGACGTTAAGCGCTTTCCATGGTGAAACGGAAACGGCCGCGACCGTCGTCGCCGTCAGCCCGATCGTGAGCGGTCCGATGAGCGGGATGAACTCCAGAATGCCGGCGATGATGCCGAGCAGCAGGGCGTAGTTCAGTCCGAAAAGATAAAAACCGGCCGTACAAACCGTACCGATCAGCACACACGAGATCATCTGCGCCCGGGTATATGCGGCGAGGGTCGAGTTTACGTCCGCGAGGAAAAGCTCTGCCCGCGCCCGCCAGTGTCCCGGCGGGAATGCCTTCAGGAACGAGGCCCGGAACAACGGGATGTCTTTGAGGAAGAAGAACGAGAGGATGGGTACAAGGATCAGCCACGGGAGATATGAGATGATCCCGATCGCGACTTCGCCGAGGATCGTCGTGATTGATTCGGCGAGCGAAACACCCAGCTCGTTGATCTTCTCGGTAATCTTCTCCTGAAACTCCTTGGGAATCCGATAGTTCTCGTATCTGGTGGCGAGCCTGGTCAGACTCTCTTGCGCGGATTTTGCATAGGCGGGCACGTTCGTCGCGAACTGCCGGGCTTGGTCGGTTACCCGCGGCGCCAAATAGGAAATCGCAAATCCCAGAACCGAAAAGACGATCACATATGCGATCGCGATGGCGAACGATCGCGGCATGATCCGTTCAAGATTCCGTTCCTTGAATGGCCGCCGGATCAATCGGACGAGCGGGTCAATGAGGTATGCCAAAAAGATCGACAGAATGATCATGAAGATCAGGCTGCGAATGGAAAACAGCAAATAGGCAGTTCCGGCGAACAACGCGGAGAGGATCAATAGCGTCAAGACCACGCGAACGATCGACCTGAATGGCGGCGAAGAAGGATCCAATTGAATTCGCCGAACCTGTTGCCCTTTTTCCTGCACTGATTTTTCGGCCATTTGTACCTCCGAACTATTTCTGGCTTTCGACTTTCTCCGTCGTTGGCGATAAATCCTCGACAATGTATTGGGTTCGCCACTTCTCGACGGACTTGATGTCGATCGCGAAGCCCGAACCGAATATGAACGCCTTCCCGTCATCGCTCGAAACCCGCCGGTTTATTTCGTGCGGCATCGATTCGCGAAGGAACTTCCGGTCATCGTCCTCGAACTCCTTCCCGTCCTTGCGCCTGATGACGAATATGTAATCAAAGCCGGCGTCGCGCATGTCGGCCAGGTCCTGTTCGAACGTCGTTTTGCGCGGCGAGAGCGTCGCGGCCGGTTCGATGACCGTGTTCCGACTCGATTTCAGGATCGCCTCGTTGGGCCCGCATGCGGCGGACGCGATCGCGACAACAATCGGGAAGATGGTCCTTCGCATTACTGTTCCTCGTCTTCATCGATCGCCGGCAGGTTCGAATTGGGATTATTGTCGTTTTTCTCCATCTCGTCGAGTTCCTTGGTTTCTTCCGGCGTTTCGGGTGCGTCGCTCACTGCGTCGGGCGGCGCCTGGCCCTTCTGGTCGCGAATTCTTAGAATTCTCGCCTCGTCGTCTTCGTAAGCCATTTCGGCCCAACCGTTTTCAAGAAGCTTCGCGACCATGTCCTCGTTCTCTCGCGCGTCGGTCATCACCCAATGTGAACCGAAATCGTTGATGATCACCGGGCCGGCATCTTCCAGCTTGCCCGACGTGATGTCCGTCAGTTTTCGGTAGAGCTCAGGATTTTTCGAGTAGAGATAGTTCGGATCGAGACCGTAAACATAGGAATGTTTGCGGTCGAAGAAGAACATCTTCGGAAAATCGTCCCAGTTGCAATTGAAGATCCGCTCGCCCTCAGGAATATTTTGGTTCGCCCAAGCCATCGCCCGCGAATACTTGTCGTTCGCTTCGTTTCCGCGAATATCGCTGAGGAGCCCTATCTGCTTGATGCCGGCAAGCCAACTCAGCCACGGTGTTTTCTGGATGCGCTCGTTCGTGCTGAAATCGAGGCCGATGAAGTTGTAGAACATCACGCCGGCAAGGATCAGTCCGAGCGCCCAAACGGCCGCCAGCCTTAGTGTTCGGACCAGTTCCTGCGCTTTTGACGGCTTGTCGGCATCGAGAAACGGCTCGATGTCGCGCATGAAGTCATCCGGAAGTTCGGTTACCGGCGGCGTCAGAAACTCTTTCCAGCTGAACGCCGCGAACAGGATCGCGAACGGCGGAAAGTACTCGGCGAACCGCTTCGACCTAAACTGCGACATCAGCAGGATCGTCACAAAAACGAGGAAGAAGGTCGCTTTTTCCGGCAGCTTCCCTTTCTTCGGCGCAAAGAGAATATAGCCGACGAGCATCGCGACGAGCGCGACCGGGAAATGCGTCAGAAGTTCCTGACCCGAATACGGATACCATTCGCCGCCGACCGGCACCGCAAAGTCGGTTCCGATCTTGATCTTCGTCACGAAATGTTCCCAGAACAATCCGAGATTCTGCGGAAAATAGGGATTGATCAGATTTCCCAGGATCATCCCGCCGCCGGTGTACACGAGCGGCCGCCATTCGAAACGCCGCTCGTTCCAGGCGATGATCAGCGTCCAGATGAGCGCGGCGATGAAGAGCAACGGAAACAGGCTGTAGGTCCAGACGAACGCGAACATCAGCGGCATCAGCCAGACGTATTTGCGTTCGAAAAGCAGCCAGATCCCGATGACCGAAATGATGATCGTCAGCGGTGGCGCCTTGGCCATGCTCATTCTGTAAAAGAACGGATTTGCGCACGTCAGGAGCGCGAGCAGCCAGATCAGCAGATAGTCGACCCCGTAGCGGTACATCATCCAGAAGACCGAGAAGATCGCCACCGACGAAAAGAACACGGCCGCAACTTTCGCTGCCGTTACCGGCTCGAAGAACCACAGAAACGGGATCTGAAGTAAATGAAAAAGAAAATGATGATCGGCGTATTGGTCCGGCGCGAGAACCGTCAGCGGGAGCCATTTGAATTCCGGCAGCCAATGTCCCGCCTTGAAGCTGTTCCACAGTTCCTGGCTCCAGCCGATGTGGTAATAGCCGTCCCAGTCGCCGCAGCAGATCGCGTCGGTCGAGGTTTGAAGGCGGGCCATCAACAGAATGATCACCAGAAAGCCAAAAAATGCGTAAACGGTCCTGACCGCGGCGTCGGTTTCGAGCCACTGGCGCCATGTCTGCTTTGCCGGCGCCGTTCCGATTTCTGCGTCGGCGACGATTTCGTTGTTCAGTTCTTCCATCTAACTAAATGCGCGAAGCGGTTTCGAGCGGTTCAATCGCCAAATTCTACCAAAAAAAAGGAGCGATTCCGAACATTGGCCGTCGAGATTCCGGGTATCGGTTGCAAATCGAAATCCCGAAACCTAAAATCGAAATTTCGTTTATGTATCCGCAGGGAAATCTGTTTATTCCGGCTTCGGTCGGAAGGCTCGAAGCGATCCTCAAGGAGCCGGCCGGCGAAGCGCGCGGCGTCGGTCTCGTGTGCCATCCGCATCCATTGGGCGGAGGGACGATGCACAATAAGGTCGTCTTTCGGGCGTCCGCGGGTCTCGGCGACGCCGGTTTTGTGACGTTGCGCTTCAACTTCCGGGGGGTCGGCCTGTCGGGCGGTGAGCATGACGGCATCGCCGAGAAACAGGACGTCCGCGACGCGCTCGATTTCCTGAGTGCGAATTTTCCGGGGCTGCCGATCACGCTCGCCGGATTTTCGTTCGGATCGCGGATCGGGAACGAGGTCGGGATGACCGACGACCGGGTCGTCCGCCTGATCAGCATCGGAACTCCGGTCGATAAGTATGACGACTTTGATTTTCTCGTCGAAGCGCGCAAGCCGGTTCTGTTCGTCCACGGCGACCGCGACGAATTCGGCGCGCTCGATCATGTCCGGGAACTTGTCGAACGGGTCGCCGAAAACACCGAGGCGAAGCTCGTTTGGTTCAAAGACTGCGGGCATTTCTTCGACCATCATTTGAACGATCTTCGGGCGGCTGTCCGCGACTTTGTTATATGATTTGCGATTCTCGATTTTCGATTTGCAATCTTCGTCCACCGCTCGTTCGTCGCCAAAAAACGTCTCGAAACGTATCGATTGCGACAATTGCAAATTGAAAATCGCAAATCGCAAATATGAGGATTATGGAGCAAACATCTGAGAGATTGAGAAACGCGGCGATCCGGCTGACCATGATGCCGCGCGATACAAATGCGCATGGCACGATCTTCGGCGGCGTCATTTTGAGTTATATCGACGTGGCGGGCGGCGTCGAAGCCGTCCGGCATACCGGACACGATCGTTTCGTGACGGTCGCCATGAAGGAGGTCATCTTTCACGAGCCGGTGTTTGTCGGCGACCTCGTTAGCTTCTACGCGACGACGACGAAGGTTGGCAATACGTCGATCACGATCAAGGTGATCGTCGAATCCGAGCGTTTCGGATCGCAGGGACAGATCGTCCGCGTGACCGAGGCCGAGGTCATTTACGTCGCGATCAATCAATACCGCGAAAAGGTGATGATCGGGAAAGCTTAGGAAGTTGGGGAAGTTTTTGGAACTTACTTCCCAAACTTCCCCAACTGATTAAAGATGCCAACTTGGAAACTTGAGATCGAATACGAAGGGACGCGCTATCGCGGCTGGCAGATCCAGCATAATGCGAAGACCGTTCAGGGCGAACTGATGAGCGCGGCGCGCGAACTTTTCGCTTCGCGGGTCGAGATCGGCGGCTCCGGAAGGACTGACGCGGGCGTTCATGCCGTCGCCCAGATCGCGCATCTGAGGGCACCTGAACTTCAGGCCAACATCACGCCGCGCCAGATCCAGTTCGGTTTCAACGACATTCTTCCGCACGACATCAACATCAAGAAAGTCACGAACGCACCCGACCGGTTCGACGCCCGGCGCGATGCGACCTCTCGATATTACCATTATCAGATCTCTACCCGCCGGACCGCATTCGGCAAGAACTTCGTCTGGTGGATCAAGGACAGGTTGGACGCGGAAGCGATGAACCGCGCCGCGTCGATGCTCGTCGGCCGTCACGACTTTGCGTCGTTCTGTGAACAGGAAGAGGGCAAGCGGCAATCGACGATCGTCGTTGTCGAACGCGCATCCGTCTTCACCGACGGCGACCTGATCTGTTTCAGGATCGGCGCGAGCCATTTTTTGTGGAAAATGGTCAGACGGATCGTCGGAACGCTCGCCGAAGTCGGACGTGGGAACACGAGTTACGACGCGTTTGAACGACTCCTGAAGTACAAAACGGACGCACCGGCGAAAACGACCGCGCCGCCGTCAGGGCTGTTTCTCGAGCGCGTTTTGTACAAAGGTGAATCGGCCGACTTCGCGCCGAAGGCCTTGTTTCCGGTAAATTGACGTGTTTGCGACAAAGTTGAAGTTTGCACCTGAGCGTGCCAAAGTCGATAATTAAGTTCTTCAATAAAATTTCAAGGAGTTTTTTGACATTCTTA
This sequence comes from Acidobacteriota bacterium, assembly GCA_029557535.1. Taxonomy (GTDB): domain Bacteria; phylum Acidobacteriota; class Blastocatellia; order Pyrinomonadales; family Pyrinomonadaceae; genus JAFDVJ01. The sequence goes on along the minus strand of JAKQII010000346.1, from coordinate 2,936 downwards.
TGCCGAAAGTGACTGCTGAAACCGCGAACGGAACCGTCGCGTTCGAGGCCCAAAAGGGGCGCCGTCTTGTACTTTGTCTCGAAGACAACGGCGTCGATATTCTTCATCGCTGCGGCGGAAACGCGCGTTGCACGACTTGCCGCGTCGAGATCCTGTCGGGCGATCCGGGAGAGATCGGCGAGGCCGAGCACGCGATCCTCGCGTCGAAGTCCGATCTCGGCGATCACACGCGCCTTTCGTGCCAGGTCCGTCTCCACGACGATCTGCACGTTCGCGTGATCCGGCAGGCGAGCGTAGAGGGAATCGATGCCGGCGGGCGCCCCGAAGAATAGTCTGGTAATCAAACAAAGGGAGAATTAAGATGGGATTGAACACTGTTTACAAACCGAAAACGTGGGATCTGAGCGATCTTACGGGAATTTCGAACGAAACGTTGGCAATGCATTTCAAGCTGTACGAAGGTTATGTCGCAAACACCAACGTCCTTAACGAGAAGATCGCCGAGCTTATGTGTTCGGGGTCGCTCGATCCGACTCAGATGGCGGCATTTTCCGAGCTCAAACGGCGCTACGGTTTTGAGTACAACGGAATGGTCCTGCATGAGTACTATTTTGATAATATGCAACGCCACGGAACCGGAGACGCGGCTGCCGATTCGGCGTTCGCAAAGGCGGCCGAATCAAGCTTCGGAAGCTATTCAACTTGGAAGAACGATTTCGTCAGTGTCGGAAAAATGCGCGGAGTCGGCTGGGCTGTCACTTGCGCCGATTCCGACGGGAATCTGTCGAATCACTGGATTTCGCTGCACGAGGACGGGAATGTCGCCGGTTACAAGCCCGTTCTTGTGATGGACGTGTGGGAACACGCATTCATCCGCGATTATGCTCCGGTCGATCGGCCTAAGTACATTGAGGCATTTTTTGCGAACATAAATTGGGATACGGTCAGTTCGAGGCTCGGATAGTTTCGGCAGGATCGCGAATCACCTCAATGTCCCGAACCCGGGTTGGACGGTTGTTCGGATACCGTCAACGCTCGTGACCGTTAACGCATTGCAATGTCCCGAGTAAATTGGATTGCGGATTGAATTTCGGCCCGCAATCCGTTATTTTTGTTCCGCGTTCGCGGTTCTTTCAGGACGCACTTCCCGAAACCGGCTTTTCTGAGGCCTCGGTAATACCCGGAGATAATCTCAATGGCTGCAAATCCCGGCTTTGACCGCAGAGGATACGAACGCGCGATCTTCGGACTGATCGCCGTTCTGTTCCCGCTCATCGTTCTGATCGGTTTCGCGAGGACCTACTACCTGAAGCAGTTTTTCGCGACGCCGTCGATCCCTTCGACGCTGGTCCATATCCACGGATTCTCGATGAGCGCCTGGGTCGTGCTGTTCGTTGTCCAGACCTGGCTCATACGCTCGAAGCGCGTCGGGCTGCATATGACGCTCGGCTGGTTTGGCGTCGTGGTCGGGGCGGTGATCATCGTGACCGGGTTCTTGACCGGCGTCGCAGCCGCGAAGTTCGGCTCGAACGCCACGCCGCCCGGAATCCCGCCGCTGGCGTTTATGATCGTTCCGGTCGTCGATGTCGTGCTTTTTGGGATTTTTCTAGGCGGCGCCGTTTATCTTCGCAAACGTCCGGCGGATCACAAGCGCTTGATGCTGCTGACGGCGCTGAATTTTCTGCCGCCGGCGATCGGACGATTCCCGTTCGAGTTCATTCTTAGCGCGGGCCCACTCGTCTTCTTCGGCGTCCCGTCGTTGCTCGCGATCGCATTTCTCATCTATGACCGCATCCGGACCGGGAGCTTCAACCGCATCTATCTTGCCGGAGCCTTGCTACTGATAGTTTCCTATCCTCTCCGGTTGATCGTATCCGGCACCGACGCGTGGATGAGCTTCGCCGCGTGGCTCACGACGTGGGCGGCTTGAACCCCGCCAGGCCCAAATGGATTCGCTGCCGAACGCAGACTGGTTCGGTTGAACCGCACTTTTTCCGTCATTTGTCCGCTCTCCGCGATCGGCGACTTTCCTCGACGCGCCGCCGAAATGTTATTATCTTCCGTAACAACGGGTGAACTATGATCGAAGAAAAAACGCTGATCCAGAAGTTCGTGTCGCGCAAAAAGCGCGAGCGCCTTCCGAAACCGGATTGGCTGCGGATCAAACTCGGCGATCCGACGAACCAGAATTCGGTCCTCAAGCTGATCGAAGGTTTGAACCTTCACACGGTCTGTCAGGAAGCGCGCTGCCCGAACATTTTCGAGTGCTGGACGGACCGAACGGCGACGTTCATGCTCGGCGGCGACACCTGCACGCGTCACTGTGGATTCTGCGCGGTCAACAAGGGAAAACCGATGAACCTCGATCCGGAAGAGCCGGCAAACGTCGCGCAGGCTGTCGCCCATCTGAACCTCGCTCATGCTGTCATCACTTCGGTCAATCGCGATGATCTTCCCGACGGTGGATCGATGCACTGGGCGGAAACCATTACCAAGGTGCGCGAACTCAATCCGGGCTGCAAGGTCGAGGTCCTGATCCCGGATTTTCAGGGCGATGAACGGGCTTTGAGCAACGTCCTCGAAGCGCGTCCCGATGTTCTCAACCACAATACGGAAACTATCGCGCGACTTTACCGCCGCGTCCGGCCCGACGCCAAATATGAGCAAACACTGGAGTTGCTCGATCGATCGGCGCATTACCGCGACACGAAGTTCCCCGAAATGCTGACCAAAAGCGGGATCATGGCCGGACTCGGCGAGGAATTCGAAGAGGTCGTCGATCTGATGCACGATCTCCGAAGAGTGTCATGCGATATCATGACGATCGGCCAGTATCTGCAGCCTTATGAACGCCGGCTTCCGGTCGAGCGCTACGTCACGCCGGAAGAATTCGCCGAATGGAAGCGGATCGGGCTCGACCTCGGCTTCAAGCACGT
>JAKQII010000331.1 GCA_029557535.1 Acidobacteriota bacterium | reverse complement strand
GCTCGGGTGGCGGAACTGGTAGACGCACAGGACTTAAAATCCTGCGACCTTAGGGTCGTGCGGGTTCGATTCCCGCCCCGAGCACCATTCAATTCTCGCTGCGAGACGACCGCCCGCCTCGCAAGTTTCGCCTTTCTCCGTCGCCGCCGGCGCGGATTGTTCAGGAGGTCTCCGGGTGTCGGTGCGCTTCAAAATACTTCTAATCTTAATCACGGTGCTCAGTTTTTGTTGCTTCGCGAGCGCGCAGACCGCGAAACTGAATCGATTCCGTTCAGGTTGCGGTTTTGGGATCAATCTTCCCCGCTTCACGAGCGTCGAAAAGTTCAACGAGACCGTCGGCGGCGTCACTTCCAACGGTGGAATGTACACTTGGACGTTGGATGACGGACGGGTGTTTCGGGTCTTGTGCATGCATGTTTCGAGCTACGGGAAGCCGTTGAGTTCCGGGGCAAAATCGCGATATCTGGCCAACTCGATGTCAGAGTTCGTCAAGGGGATCGAAGAATCCGACAAAAACTACGAGGTCGATCAGATGCCGTTCGAGAGCAACGGCATCAGCGGCGGCGAGATGCGTCTGTCGTTCGCGGATCGTGAAGTGATCGTCCGAAGCTTCATGATCGGCGACCGCGCGATATTGTTGATCGGCGCTTACGCTCCTGGAACTCGAGATCTGGCAGACGTCGTCGAGATACTCAATTCGTTCCGCAGGATCGCGCCGATCGAACTGAACGATGCAAAGATCGAAGAGGCGACGCCGGATGAACTGCCCCAGGACCCGATGCTTTGGAAGCGAACGACGGACGCCGCCGATGACAATCTGAAGGGAAAGGTTCAGTCAGTAATTGAAGAATTCGCCGAAGCCGGAAAATCAAAGCAACGTCAATCCGAAGAGTATTACGACAAGAATCGCAACCTTGTGAAATCGATCGATTACCTCGACGGACTTCCGAAAAGCGTTTCGGTTTGGGGCGTTCTGGACGGTGCCCGCGTCAGAAATCGCGGCGAGATCAGCTTCGATCCAGATCAGCGGACTGAGAATCCGGACTCTAAAACGATCTACATGGTCGAACGAGCGGGGAGCAAATCGGCAAAATCGGACACACGATTTTCGGAACGGTTTGTTTACAAGTATTCAGTCGACGGAAAACTGATCGAGGTGGCGGTCTATGACAACACCGGTGAATTGTCATCGCGTCGGACCATAGTGGTTGCCGGCAATCGTGTCGAGACGACGTACTTCGGCTCCGAAGGAAAGAAGTATGCCAAGGGATTCGAGGTTTTGGACCGAAGCGGCAACGTGATCGAGTACTGGAGCGAGGGCGAACCGAAAAGCGAATCCGTGCATTGCGAATACAAATTTGACGATCGCGGCAATTGGATCGAGAAAAACGAATTCCAGGAGAAGATCGTCGGGCGCAAACCCGTCAGGACGCCGCTCGGGATTACCTATCGGACGATCACTTATTTCCCGGACTCGGAATAACGCACATGGGCATTTTCCAGCAA
>JAKQII010000287.1 GCA_029557535.1 Acidobacteriota bacterium | reverse complement strand
ATCGAACCCGCACGACCCTAAGGTCGCAGGATTTTAAGTCCTGTGCGTCTACCAGTTCCGCCACCCGAGCAACGTGGTTTGAGATTAGCACGATTGACTTGGGACAGCCAACAATTTGAGGGCGACTTATGGTATTCTGTGGGCGGAAAAGCGGACATGGAACAGTACGTTTGGATATTGTGGGTGGTGCTCGGGCTCGGACTCATCGTTGCCGAGATTTTTACGCTCGGTTTCGTTTTGTTCTGGTTCGGGATCGGCGCGATGGCGGCGGCTTTCGTCAGTTATTTGGGCTTCGGATTCGGAGCCCAGTTCCTTGTTTTTGCGGGCGTATCGATGGCTCTGACGGTGATGTCCCGGACGATCTTCGTGAAGTATTTTGAACATGGTGACGGCGATGGAATGAAGACCGGGATCGACTCGCTTCCGGGTCAGATCGGAACCGTCTCGGCGGCCAGCAAGGGCGCGCTGAATGAGGGCGCCGTGAAGGTCTTCGGTTCGACCTGGACGGCGTTTCCGATCGATGACAGTCTTCAACTCGTCGAAGGTGAGAAGGTCGAAGTTGTGCGCGTCCAGGGAAATTCGATCTATGTCCGGCCGGTCACCGCAGAGAGAGAACTGCCGGAATGGCGGGAAGAAAGCGACCGGGGCGCTAAGTTAAAAGTTAAAAGTAAAAAGTAAAAGTCGGTCCGAAATCCGAACCGTAATTCGGAAACGGGTTGGGTAGAATCCCAAATCCGAAATCCGCAATCCGAAATCGTAAACGGGCTTTGGCCGGCAAATGCGGTCCGGAACAACGGCCGCCTGAAGGCGGAACTCCAAACATGTCTTCAAGTCTCGAAACAGTTCAGTTCATCGTTGATCAGATCGATCCGGCATGCGGCGTGACGTATCGGCCGATGTTCGGCGAGTATACGCTCTACTCGAACGGCAAGGTTGTCGGACTCGTCGCCGACGACCTTTTGTTTATCAAGCCGACCGATGCCGGCAAGAAATTCATCGGAGACTTCAAAGAGGCGCCGGCATATCCGGGCGCCAAGCCGTCGCTGCTCATCGGCGACAAGATCGAAGACGCCGATTGGTTGAGTGAGCTGATCCGGATTACAGAAAAGGCCCTCCCGGTTCCGAAACCGAAGAAAGGTTCAAGTAAAAAGTAAGAAGTACAAAGGCAAAAATTAACAGTCGTTGGAGTGCCTGCGCAACCTGACGTTGACTTACTTTGGTGGAACTTAATTGAATTACGGTTGACGTGATCTTTTGTCTCGAACCCTCGACGATCTCGGACGATAGTCATGAAACTCAGATCAGCCAATCCGGACGATATCGGGCAACTCGCGGAGATCTGGCACATCGGCTGGCAGGACACTCACGCGCCGCTTTTGCCTGAGGAACTCGCCCGCTACCGCACGGTTGAAAATTTCAGGAAATTGCTCGCCGCAAATCTGCCGAACGTGGTGATCGCCGAAAAAGACAGCGTCATCATCGGACTCTGCATTACAAAAGCTGACGAACTTTTCCAGTTGTATATCACGGCCGAGGCCCGCGGAACCGGCGTCGGCGTCTTGCTGCTCAACGATGCCGAACGACGGCTCGCCGCCGACGGAAACGACGTCGCATGGCTCGCGTGCGCGATCGGAAACGACCGCGCCGCAAGATTTTACGAGAAGCACGGATGGCATTTGGCGAGAACGTTTCTCGCCCAGGTTCCGGCTGCCGATGGAACGTTCCCGCTCGAAGTCTGGAGATTTGAAAAAACACTGAGTCGGAACCGGGAGCGGTAGCGACCGGGTCGCCAAGTAAAAAGTGAAAAGTAAAAAGTAAAAGTCGATCCGAAATCCGAAATCCGAAATCCCAAATCCGAAATCGGGAGTGGGGGAGAGGGCGAGCGGGAGAGTGGGCGAGTCAGAGCCGGGAGCGGGGCGCTGGAAGGCTGAAGGCGGAGCGATGAGGGCGGCAACCGTATCAATCGGAAATCCGAAATCCCAAATCCGAAATCGGGAGCGGGAGAGTGGGCGATTCAGAACCGAGAGCGGCAGCGACCGGGTCGCCAAGTAAAAAGTGAAAAGTAGAAAGTAAAAGTCGATCCGAAATCCCAAATCCGAAATCGCAATTCAGGTAAATGACAAACATGAGATTCAGAGAACTGTACATCCCGGCGATCGTTTTCACGATCGCAGTCGCGCTTACGAGCGTGACGGCGGGGAGCCGAGGAACTGCGGCGCACTCGTTGACCGTCGGCGAGGGATTTGTCGATCCGATCGGATTTTATGATCGATCGCCTGTGTTCTCATGGAAACTTCCCGCAAGCGTGAAGAAACAGACCGCGTACCGGATCGAGGTTTCGGGCGACAAGAGTTGGGACAGCGGTTGGGTCGAGTCCGATCGATCAAGTTTTGTTCCGTACGACGGCAAGCCGTTCGCATCACGCGATCGTGGCGAATGGCGCGTCAGGTTCCGGGACGAAAAGGGAAAGGACTCGGGATGGAGCGAACCGGCGCATTTCGAATTGGGACTGCTTTCGGTCGCTGATTGGTCGGCGAAATGGATCAGGCCGTCGCAGGAAATCCCTTCGGAAGGCGAGCCCGCGGCGTGGCTCCGCCGCGGCTTCAACGTCGACAAAAAGATCGCGAGCGCCCGCGTTTACGTCACCGCCCGCGGGTTGTTCGAGCTTCATCTTAACGGAATCCGGGTCGGGAACGATCATTTCGCCAACGGTCTGACGTCGTACACCAAGCGGCTCGACACGCTGACATACGACGTCACTGGCTTGCTTCGCGACGGCGGAAACAAGATCGAGGCGATGCTCGGAATGGGCTGGTACGCGGGCCGATTTCCGTTCGCGAGGCGAAAGGGCTATTACGGGACGAATCCGGAACTCCTTGTGCAGCTTGAAATTACGAACGCCGACGGATCGCGCGAGACGATCGTTTCGAACGAGCAATGGGAAGCGACGTTCGACGGTCCGGTCATCTCGTCGAGCATCTACGACGGCGAAAGTTGCGACGCCCGAAAAGAAATAACGGGCTGGAAACCGGTGCTTGCGAACTCCGACCTCGGCGCGGCCGAACTCACTCCGAAGCCCTTCGCGCCGGTGCGTGAGAAGGAGCGGCTCGCCGTTCAGTCGATCACCGAACCCGAGCCGGGCAGATTCGTTTTCGATCTCGGACAGAACATGGTCGGTTGGGCGCGGATCAGAATCCCGGCGGAAAAGGACAAGACCGTCACGCTCCGCTTCGCCGAGATGCTGAATGCGAACGGCACGCTTTACACCGAGAACTACAGGTCGGCGAAATCAACGGATACATACACGTCAGCGACGACCGGCACGATCGAATGGGAGCCGCATTTTACGTTTCACGGTTTTCGGTACGTCGAGCTGTCGGGATTGCCGGCCGGCGCGAAACCGCAGAAAGACTGGGTGACCGGCGTCGTGCTGCATTCCGATCTGCGCGCGATCGGCAAATTCGAATCTTCGCACGAGAAGCTCAATCGCCTGCAGAGCAACATCGTTTGGGGCCAGCGCGGCAATTTCGTCGACATCCCGACGGACTGTCCGCAGCGCGACGAGCGTCTCGGCTGGACCGGCGATGCGCAGGTTTTCGGCCCGACCGCGATGTTCAACTACGACTCGCACGCGTTCTGGAAAAGCTGGCTGGCTTCGATGCGCGTCGACCAGTTGCCCGACGGCCAGATCCCGAGCGTCATCCCCGAGTCGATGCGGAATGCGGGAAGTCCGGGCTGGATGGACGCGGCGACGATCATCCCGTGGACTGTTTACGTCCGGACGGGCGACGAAA
>JAKQII010000278.1 GCA_029557535.1 Acidobacteriota bacterium | reverse complement strand
TCACTAGTGTCCAACTCTAAGTCGAACAGATTCAGTGTTTTGGGAATTTTGACCGGTCATGATCACGTTCGTGGCCTCGTAAATAGTTGAGACAAAACGGCATTCGTCCGACGGGAAATACTGAGAATCTGTGACTTTGCGCCTTTGCTCCTTGGCGGGAAGACCGGTTCAAAGCAATTGAACAGGATGTTTTCCCGCAAAGACGCTAAGTCGCAGAATCAAGCAGAATCAATAGGTTTATGGAGTTGAACGGTTCACCGATCGGGAAAACGAATTTCTCGGGAACGATCGGATCGCCGGGTGGTCCGCTGAAATCGAAACATTGAAAAAGATCTGCAAGCCGCCTGAAAATGGCTACTTATGGCCGCAAAACAGAGTTTAATTGGACACAAGTGATCAAAAATCCAAAATCACCTGATTCCATTGCCGTCAAGTCCCGTATAGACGTCGTCCGAATAGAGGCCTAGCCAACGGTCCGAATCCGGGGTCTTGAACAGATCGCGGTAGATCTCGGCGTTGAAAGCCTCAAGCGCCGGACGCGCGGCCCGGTTCAGCCGCGTGTATATCTGTGGGCGCAGGATCAGGTCGTTCCGTGTCGAATCGATTGCGACAAGTGTGCGCAGATTCGCGATCATCCGTTCGAACGCGATCCCGCTCGAATTCCTGTTCTGTCGACGGATAAAGTCGAGCGTCGATCGATCGAGCGTCGTTTCACCGGCGTATTTCGCCGCGACCTTTTTCCAGGTTTCGGTATCGATCTGCGCCTCGAATCGCGAAAAATTATCATCAAGGTCGCGCAGGATCGGAGCCTCGGTCACCATTTTCGTGACAGCGATCGTCGAGATCTCAACGGCTTTCGTCGACTTCGGATCTGCCTCCGGGCCGATCTTCACGCCCGACTCCCGGATCGCCGCGTCGCGCTTTGAGCGCATCGCGCGCGCGATCCCGGCCTGGTAAGTCGCGATCGCCGGATAACGTTGATTGTCGGACGCCCCGACCAGCACATCGCGACCGAACGTCCGCGCGTTTCGAAGCGAACTGAGGAAGGATTCAGGTCCGTAAAGACCCGGCAGTGCGTCGATCACCTCGCCGCGGTCGGAAAGAATGTAGTGGATACTGTTGCCGGTCAGCGTGCGCTCCATTTTGCGTCCGTCGCCGAAGTCGATGGTTACCTTGGGGACCGGCCGCACCGATTTCCAGTGGAGCACGTAATTCTCGCGCAAGTAATCGGCGATCTCGGAATTCGAATACAGGATCGCCCTGAAAAACCTCGAATTCGCACAACTGTATTCCTCGTTCAGGTTTCCCAACATCCGCAGCGAAAGCACCGGTTTGCCGGTCGACTTCGCTTCGGCGATCGCGGCGTCAAGGTCCGTGAACCAGAAAAGGTGCGAAGCGTAGCCGTCCTTTTGCATCGCGACCGAATCGATCGCGAACGCGATCCGGTTCCAGCGCTCGGATGCCTCGCCCGACTTCAGAAACGCTGTGATCTCGGGATTGTAGGCCGTGAAAAGCGCTTCGAGACCGGCGCTTCCTTCGGCGCGCAACGCGGCGATCGCCTCCGCGCGCGGGGCCTCGTCGGCCGAGACAGCGTCACGGGCCAAATCTTCCCGTGAACGGGCAAAAACTCCGATCGCGAGCGCCAACACGATCGCGGCGGAAATGATCAAACGTGGACGGATATTCATCGCAAAAACTCCTCCGGCTAAACCTGAACGTCGCAGGCTTGGAGATTTTGCAGAACGCCCGGGTTGCCTCTTTTCAGTGAGCAGTGAGCAGTGAGCCGTTCAGCGGCGCGCTACGGTGCGGCGAAAGTGGACCGTGGAGACAGTGGACAGTAAGCGGTGAGACCGACCA
>JAKQII010000273.1 GCA_029557535.1 Acidobacteriota bacterium | reverse complement strand
TCAAGGAGACTTGCCGGATCGAGATCGGTTGTCGAGATCGCGGACCGCATCGCGCCTTTGTCGCGGATGTGCCGAACCAGCGCGCGCGTGTCAATCCGTTCGATTCCGACGATGCCGTTCCGTTTGAGATACGAATCGAGCGTTTCCGTCGAACGCCAGCTCGAGGCGATGCGACTCGATTCCTTGACGACGAAGCCTTCGACCCACGGCCGTCGCGATTCGACGTCTTCTTCGTTCACGCCGTAATTTCCGATGAGCGGATAGGTCATACAGACGATCTGGCCGGCATAGGAAGGGTCGGTCAGGATCTCTTGGTAACCCGTCATCGAGGTGTTGAAAACCATCTCGCCGTACGATTCGCCGTCGGCGCCAAAAGACGCACCGTGGAAGGTGCGTCCATCTTCGAGTACGAGGATCGCCTTCTTGCTGATTTGCATTCTCGCCTAACGCTCTCCTTCGGCCCGGATGTCGTCGATTTTGTCAGCCCCGTCGAGCTGCGAACCGCCTTGCCGAATGAACCCGGCGCTCGACGGCGCCCAATATCTGAAAAACGCCTTGCCGTAGATGTACTTCTCGGGAACGAGCCCCCAAGTGCGCGAATCAGACGAATTGTCGCGGTTGTCGCCCATCACGAAGTAATATCCGGTTCCTATATCCTTCGGCGCGAAATTCGTCGGGATCTGATTGTGCTCGGTATCGAGATACGGCTCTTCAAGTCGTTTTTCGTTGATGAAGACCTTCCCGCCGCGGATCTCGACGTGCTCGCCGGGGAGGCCGACGACCCGTTTCACATAGCTCTTTTCCGGATCGTTCGGATACCAGAACACGACGATGTCGCCGCGCTCGATGTGGCCCCAGTGGAAGCCCTTGAACTTGTAATAAATCAGTTTGTTGACCAGGAGCCTTTCCCCGTCGTGGAGCTGCGGTGCCATCGACGACCCTTCGACGACGACCGGCTGCGCGATGAACACGCCGAAGAGAATGAAAACGACGATTATCAGGAAGATATCCCTGAAAAGCCGCAGCGTCTCATGCCACAATCCCTGACGCGATTCGCGCCGAATTCGCAGAACTTCGATGCTGCCGTCATCGCTGCCGGAAATGCCGCCGAACTCAATTTGGTCTTTTCTTCGAAAATCGAACATGATCGAACCGCTTTTCAAGTTCCAATACTAGAACAGTCGCGGTCAGTTTCCAAACGGATCGCCTGCTTGTCCGGACGGCCGGCCGCGCACGACTCGGATGCGGGATTGCCGATCCGGCGCGTCTCCGCGTACCGACGCAAGCCGGCAAACGGCAACCGAAGGCGAATCGCCTCAGACTCCTTATTCCCGACTATTCACAAGCCGTATGAAACGGACGACCCATCGGCTTCAAGGCGCATCGCAAGAGTTTACTTGATATATCATGAGTTGATACGTATACTGTCTTCCCGATGGGGAGTACCGAACACGTCGTTTTTTATCAGCTCGAAAAGGCGATCAAGACCTACCGGCAGTTTGCCCAGCGGAGGATACGCGCGGCCGGCTATTCGATCACGATCGACCAATGGCTAACGATGAAGACCATTCTTGAAAACCCGGGACTGAAACAGCAGGAGCTTGCAGAACGCGTTTTTAAGGACGAGGCGTCGATCACTCGGATCATCGAGATCCTCGTGCGGGAACGCTATCTGACGCGGAAGATACCTAACGAAGACCGGCGTCGTACCGTGCTCGAAGTGACCGTGGCCGGCAAGGAGATTCTTGAGAAGGTCGGCGAGGTCATCCTCCGGAACCGGGAGGACGCACTCAGCGGGGTCGAAACGGTTGACCTTGAGGCGCTCGACGGCATGTTACGGAAGATCATCGAAAATTGCCGGTTGCCGATCGCCGCCGGAAAAGGAGGGAAATGAGGAGATTCGCACTCATATTGATGTTTCTTGCCGCGGCCGTTGCCGTCAGCGCTCAGAAGCAACAGGATTTCGAAACGACGACCGCGGCGACCGAAGTAACGGCAAAAAAGTATTTCGATTCTTACATGAAATTGGATTGGAACGGTGTCGAAGGCCTGCTCGCATCCGATGCGACTTTCGAAGACGCGGCCGCCGAGATCCCGTACGGCTGGAAGAAGCAGACGGGTAAAGACAACGTCATGAAGCACTTCCGGAAAGAATACGCCGCGCTGACCGGCATGAATGCGAACAACCTCCACAGCTACTTTTCCGGAGAGGTCGCGGTGTTCGAGATGGAACTTGAATATCGTGTCAAGAACGCAAAGTCGGAGATCGTGACGGCAACGATGCCGCTGGTGACGATTCTCACCGTCCGAAGCGGATTGGTTATCGACCACAAGGACTTCGGCGATTACCGCCGTTGACTGACAAAGATCTAAGGAATCGGTGCTATGAAAATCGTCCCGGCATTCATCGTTTTGATGATCGCGGCCGCTGTCGTTATGGCGCAGCCGCCGCAAAACCGCTTCAAGGAAACGACCGCGGCGACCGAAGAGGTCGCGACCCGATATTTTTATGCATACATGGCGCTCGACTGGAACAAGCTCGAACCGCTGATGCATGCGGACATCACTTTCGAGGACCCGACCGGAACGTTGCTGTTCGGCGAGAACCGTCCGGCAGGAAAAAGTGACGTCATCGGCGGGTTCAGGACCGGCCTCGCCGCATTGACGCATATGACCCCAAAGATAAGAAGAAAGTTCTTCTCCGGAACCGCGGGTGTCTTCGAAATGGATCTTACATTCGGATTTCGAAACCGCCAGAACCAAGAAGTCAACATAACCATGCCGTTGGTAGTCGTTCTGAAGGTCAAAGACGGCAAGGTGATCGAGCATCGCGACTACGGCGGTTATCGCGATTATGTAAAGCAAGTTGCCGCCGCTTCGAAAGCGGCGTCCGCATCCTGAAAATGAAACCATTATTCGTAATTGCCGGACTCGCGGCGATCCTGGCCCTTTCGGTTACCGACGTTTCAGCGTCCCGGACGGAGATCCGTTGGGATCAATGGGGCGTTCCGCATATCACTGCCAAAACCGAACCCGACGTCTATTACGCCTTCGGCTGGGCCCAGATGGAGGCCCACGGCAACAAGATACTCAGGCTATACGCCGGATCACGCGGGCGCTCATCGGAATACTGGGGCGCCGAGGGCGATCTCGCGAAGGACATACTTGTCAGAAAGCTCGACATCCCGGAACGCGCGGACCGTTGGCTCGGGGAACAGCCGGAACGGACGAAAAGGAACATCACCGCCTTTGTCCGCGGGATGAATGCCTGGTGCAAAGACCATCCCGCTTCCATCGAACCGCGTTATCGAAAAGTGCTTCCGGTTCTCGACTCCGATCCGCTCGCGCAACTTCAGGTCAGCTACCATCTCTCGGTCGGAGCATTCGCGCTTCAGGCCCAGGCGGACGCATGGAAGTCCTCCGGATCCAATGCCTGGGCCATCGCACCGAAAAGGTCGGCCAGCAGAAACGCGATGCTCCTTGTCCAGCCCCATCCGCCGTGGACCGACGAGTATCGTTTTTTTGAAGCGCATCTTATGTCGCGGGGCCTGAATGTCTACGGCGTGACGCTGCTCGGGCTGCCTTCGATCGCGATGGGATTCAACGAGGATCTCGGTTGGGCGATGACGTTCAATCAGGCGGACGCGATGGATCTTATCGAGCTCGAGGTCAGAAACGACGAATACAGAACGTCCGGCGGATGGAAGAAGTTCGATGTCAGCGAGGAGAACGTCGCGAACCGCGATGGTGAAACGGTCAGCGTGACGGTCAAGCGTTCGGACTACGGTTATGTTGTGAAGGAAGCGGATGGCAAAGCACTTGCGTTGAGGCTTTCCGGACTGGACCGTCCGTTTTTGACCGGACAACTTGCCGACATGGCGCGGGCGCGCAGTGCCAGCGAATTCAACACGGCGCTCAGACGGTTGCAGTTGCCGTTGCAAAATATCATTTACGCCGACCGTGGCGGAAACATCTCGTATCTCTTCAACGGGATCATACCGCGCCGTCCCGTTGGCAGCTTTTCCGAATGGGCCGGCATAATTCCCTCAACAAAAGACGGGGCGCTGGTGAAAGACTATCTTGCTTATGACGAACTCCCGAGGATCGAAAATCCGCCTTCAGGATTCGTCGCGAATTCAAACAACGATCCGTGGTCGAGTACCTTTCCGTTCGAGCTCGATCCGTCGAAATATGCGCCGTATCTGACTGCGAGGCCGTTCGGGAATTTCGACTTGCGGAGTGTCGAGTCGATAAAGCTGCTGAACAAGAAACCAAAGCTTAGCCTGGACGATGTCGAGGCACTGCAGGGCTCGACCCGTTCGGAGCTCGCCGACCGGGTTCTCGATGAGCTGATAGCTTTCGGAAACGCTTCCCAAGATCCGCAGCTGAAGCAGGTTGCGGAAGTTCTATCCCGTTGGGATCGCGAATTCGGGAAGGACAGCAAAGGTGCGGTTCTGTTCGCAAACTGGTACTTCGCCGCCCGAAAAGGAAAGATCTTCGCCGATGGGTTCTCCGCGGAACGCCCGCTTGACACGCCGTCTCAACTGACGACAGAAGCAAAATCGAAACTGGCCGACGCCGCGGCGCAGACGCTTCGGATCTATGGACGGTTGGATATCGAATGGGGCGACGCCTATCAAACCAAATTCAATGGCAAACAGCTGCGCGGCGGGCTTGGACTCGGCGAGTTGGGCAGTTTCAACGCCGGTTTCTACAGCCGTGGTTCGGGAGGCAAATGGGAACTCGCCGGGGGGGCAGCGTTTACGGCCGCGGTCGAGTTCGGCAAAAGGGTCCGCGCGAAAGGCCTCCTGAGCTACGGCAACTTCTCAGGCGACGTACCCCTGTTTGTCAGGGATCAGCTTCAGATGATGATTGACCGGAAGCTGCGCGATATCGTCTTTTACCTGCCCGACATCAAGAAAAGTACACGCCACATCGAAAGACTCGATCCGGCGAGATGATTCCGCGAACAGGCCGTCCTTCCTGCCGTAGGTTTGTGCCGCAAACAATTTGGCCTTTTCGCAGAAAATCGAACATAATCTAACTGCATTTCACGTTTCGGAACCAACGCAGCCACGGCCGTTCTTCTAACGGTTTGCGTGGTCTACGTTGCTCTTTCTTATCAATATGAACGAGTCGATCCGCGCGCTATTTCCGGCCGCGAACCGTTACACATACCTCAACAGCGCCGCGGTTTCGCCGATGCCGACGATCGCTGCGGACGCAGTCTCGGCGCAACTTCGGGATGTCTCGGAAAACGGCACGCTTCACTATCCGGAATGGATCGCGACGAAGAACCGAGCGCGCGCGATTATCGCCGGCATGGTCAACGTTGCCCCGGAGCAGATCGCGTTCATGCGGAACACCGCCGACGGATTTTCGAGCATCGCGGCCGGCATCGATTGGAAACCGGGCGACAACATCGTCACGTTCGCGAAAGAATTTCCATCGAATTTCTACGCCTGGCGCCGCGTTCGCGATGATTTCGGCGCCGAGTTGCGGATCTGTCCCGAACGGAACGGCCGGATCGATATGGACGAGTTCGTCGGCCTGATCGATCGAAATACGAAGCTCGTCGCGATCAGCGCCGTCCAGTTCGCGTCCGGCTTTCGCGCCGACATCGAGCGGATCGGACGCGCCGCCCGCGCGGCAGACGCGCTGTTCGCAGTCGATTTCATTCAGGCGCTCGGAACGACCCGTTTCGATTTTCCGGCACAGTTCGTCGACATCGGAGCGGGCGGGAGCCACAAATGGCTATGCTCGCCCGAGGGCTGCGGGATTCTCTATGTCAGCGACCGCGCGCGCGAACGAGTCCGCCCGGCGTTCGTCGGGTGGATCAGCGTCGAAACTCCGTGGGATTTCGACGATTACGAGCAGGCCTTCAAACCGAATGCACTCGCGTGGGAATCCGGGACGGGTCCGGCGTCGCTTTTTTACGGACTCGAACAAAGCCTGAAACTTTTGACGGAGGTTGGCGCCGGCCGGATCGAATCATATCTCGGCGAGTTGACGGATCAACTCTGCGACGGTCTTCGCGGAACGAAATACAATCTGATCAGTTCGCGTGCTTCCGGCGAAAAGTCGCAGATCGTCTGCGTCAAACACAACGGCGAACTGGTCTCGACGGAAATTGCGAAGCACCTTGAGGAACGCGGGATCATCGTTTCGCCGCGCGGTGATCGGCTGCGGATCGCACCGCACTTCTTCAATCTCCCGGAAGACATCGACGTGCTGATCGAGAATCTTCCCCGCTGATTGTCAAAATGCGCAGGTTTGCGGCTGCGCGAACGTCTTCGGGCTTTTAGCAAAGGCGGCATTGTGAGATAAAATAGTCCCAAATGCTGTTAAACTCTTCACAGCGGCGACGCATCTTAGCAACGACCTACGAGGGTTTTCTTGGTTGACGATTGAAACTGAGTTGGAGGACGAAATGGTTCGTAAAAGTCTTATTAATTCGCTATTGACTATGGTATTTATGGCGGCCGGGGCGGTCGCGGCGCTCGCGCAAGGCGCGCCTGTTGGCGGCCAGGTTTTGCTCGTCGGCGGCGATGGCAAAACGACGACCCCGGTCGCCGGCGCACTTGTCGAGGTTTATCGTATCGATATCAAAACGAAGTTCCCGTCGGACAAAACCGACAAGAAAGGCTACTTCAAATTTGCCGGACTTCCTTATGGAGCAACGTTCGCACTTTCGGTGAGCGGGCAGGGAATTTCGCCGATTATCTTTCCGAACGTAAAAGCCGGAAATGAAACCATCGTAATAAACGTCGCTGCCGGAGACGGACGAGTGTTGACCGAAGATGAGGTCCGAAAACAGGTTGCGTCCGGCACGGGCGGCCAGAATCAGGTTGAAAGCGAAGCTGACAAGAAGGCCCGCGAGGAACAGCAGAAGAAGATCGATGAGATCAAAGCCAAGAACGCGAGGATCGAAGAGACGAACAAGGTAGTCGCCGATGCAATGAAGACGGGCAACGCCGCTTTTGATGCCAAGGATTACAACACCGCGATCGCCAAGTATGACGAAGGCTACAACGCCGATCCGGCGTTTATCGGAAGCGCACCGGCGTTTTTGAACAACAAAGCGTCGGCCTTGATCCAGCGAGCGACCGACTCGTTCAACAAATCGATCAGCAAAGAGATCGATGCGGCGACCAAAGCGTCGTTGAAGGAATCGGCGAGAAACGACTACAACGAGGCGGTTGCTGCTTCTGATAAGGCTTTGGGCCTTCTCAAGTCGGCGACGATCGATCCTGCCGAACAGGCCACGATGGAAACCCGAAAGATGCAGTCTCTGGTAAACCGCAAGAACGCGTACCGTCTGATGGCTCAGACCGGCGTGAACATGGAGCGCGGCAAAGAAGCGTTGGTTGCCTTCCAGGAGTACCTGGCAGCCGAGACCGATCCGGTCAAAAAGTCCAAGGGACAGCTCGATTTGGCGCAAACCATGCAGGACTCTCAGGAGTTCGAAGCCGCGATCGAGGAGTTCGACAAGATCCTTGCGACGGACGCAAACAATGTCGACGCCCTTGTTGGACGCGGCTTGTGTTTGGTGACCGTCGGGTATGTCACGATGGACTCCGACGCGGCAAAGGGCAAAGCTCAACTTCAGGACGCGGCCAATACGCTCCAGAAGTTCGTCGATCTTGCTCCCGATACGCACAAGTTCAAACAGAGCGCTCTCGATTCGATCAATGAGCTGAAACAGATCGTGACTCCGCAGAAATCAAACACCAAGTCCACGACAACGAAAAAACGAAACTAGTCGACAGGTCATCTAAATCATTGAAGCCGTGTCCTTTCGGGGCACGGCTTTTTTTGAATTCGCTCGCTGGGCCCAAGACGGCGCCCGCGACCGATCCGCACGGAATAGCGGCGCTTTCGAGTTACCTCATACGGGTTGAAGAACAACAGTCACCCGAAAAGAAACCTTGACAGTCTGATCCCTAAATTCGTATCATCAATTGTCAACGGTGTTTGTCATCGTTAATCATTCTCACTGGCAGCAATGCTTGAATTGAACAATCATTTCAGCAAGTCCCTCAATTGCAAACACTTATAGGATTCACTCCGAAATCGAATGTCAGCTAAACTTGGGGAAATTCTCGTCCGCGAAAACCTGATCACGTCCCAGCAATTGCTTGAGGCGCTCGACTACCAGCGCACCAACGGAGGACGGCTCGGGTCGAACCTTATCAAACTGGGAATCATCTCAGACGACGTCATCACCGCGGTCCTCTCGCGGCAATACGGCGTTCCGTCGATCAACCTCGAACTGTTTCAGATCGACGAGGACACGATCAAGCTTATCTCCCAGGACGTCGCGCTCAAATACACGGTTCTTCCGATCTCGAAGGTCGGCGCCACGCTGACCCTTGCGATGGCCGATCCGACGAACGTCTTCGCCATGGACGACATCAAGTTCATGACTGGACTGAACGTCGAACCGGTGATAGCTTCCGAAGCTTCGCTCCACGGCGCGATCACGCGCTACTACAGCTCGTCGAAAGCGATCGAGGTTGTCATGGCCGGGCAGGACGACTTTTCGCAGATCGCTTCGAAGCTTTCGCGCAACGGCCACAGCGCCAAGCCTGATCAAAAACTGTCTGACGCGGACCTGAACGTTTCGCTCGACAAATTCAAATTCGACGGAGCGATCAGCGGCGATCTCGAAGTCGTTGAGGAAAACGAAGAGATCGATCTCGCTTCGCTGACGCAGCAAAGCGAGGACGCCCCGGTTGTCCGGCTCGTGAACGTTCTGCTGGTCGACAGCCTGCGCCGCGGCGCTTCCGATATTCACGTCGAACCGTACGAAAAGGACTTTCGGATCCGGTTCCGTATCGACGGCATCCTGTACGACGTCATGCATCCGCCCATGAAGATGCGCGACGCACTGATCTCACGCCTGAAGATCATGTCGAAACTCGACATTTCCGAAAAGCGCCTGCCGCAGGATGGCCGTATCAAGATCAAGGTCCGCATCGACAACCGTTCACGCGAACTCGACTTCCGCGTCTCGACCCTGCCAACGCTGTTCGGCGAAAAGGTGGTGCTTCGTTTGCTCGACAAGGACAAGCTGATGCTCGACATGACGAAACTCGGTTTCGAGCAGCAGAGTCTCGAGATGTTCCAGCGCAACATTTCGAAACCGTACGGAATGGTCCTCGTCACCGGTCCGACCGGTTCCGGTAAGACGAATACTCTCTATTCGGCACTGCAGTCCTTGAACACGCCCGAAACGAACATCATGACGGCCGAAGACCCGGTCGAATTCAACCTGCCCGGCATCAACCAGGTACAGATGAAGGAACAGATCGGTCTGAACTTCGCCGCCGCGCTCCGTTCGTTCCTGCGTCAGGACCCGAACATCGTCCTCGTGGGCGAAATCCGTGACTTCGAAACGGCCGAGATCGCGATCAAAGCCGCGCTCACGGGCCACCTTGTCCTCTCGACGCTCCACACGAACGACGCCCCTTCGACCATCTCGCGTTTGGTCAACATGGGCATCGAACCGTTCCTCGTGGCGACCTCGGTGAACCTTATTCAGGCGCAGCGACTTATCCGCCGGATCTGCAAGGACTGCAAAGAGGAAGTTCATGTTCCGGTCGAAGGTTTGATCGAAATCGGCTTTTCGCCTGAAGAAGCAGAAACGATCAAGTCATACAAGGGCAAAGGCTGCAAGACCTGTAACGGGACCGGCTACAAGGGCCGCGTCGGTCTCTACGAAGTGATGGAGATCAACGACGAACTGCGCGAACTCATCATCATCGGCGCGAGCGCGATCGAACTGCGCCGCAAAGCAATGGATGCCGGCATGATCACGCTGCGTGAATCGGGTCTTTACAAATTGCGCGAAGGCATTACGACGATTGAAGAAGTGGTGAAGGAAACTGTTTTGTAAAACACTGGAGGAAGTATGATTAGGGCAATTGCAATATCTCTGGTTTTGGTTCTTGGCATCGGGGTGGTTTTGCCGCTCATGTCGGAATTCGCCGAAGCCGGTCCGAAGCATCATCGCTATTCGAAGAAGAAGAAAAAGAAGATCAGAAAGTATTCGAAGAAGTGGTGGCGACAGTACCGCGCTCGTATGAAGCGGCGGAAAGCGTTGCTGGCACGCAAACGCTCCTTGAGACTGCGTCGTATACGATTGGCACGGATGAGGCAAAATGCGAAGACGCCGCGCCCGGAAGTTTCAAAGCAAACACCGGCTACGACCGCCAAGGTCGAGACAAGCCCGGCGGTTTTGCCGACCGGCGAAGTCGCGCCGAAGTCCTGGAAGAAGAATCAGGCGTCAACGTCTGAACTCCAGTATCGGGTCGATGACGAAAACGGCGCGCAACTCGGCTCGGCTTCGATCTCGGTTGTCGGACCGTCAATGGGCGATGACAATAACGGTCGGCAGAAGACCGTCGGCGGTGTTCCGACGACGTCGCTCCGTCGAAACGTGATCGACCAGATGATCCGCGAAAACGGATGGGTCGTGAACGATTTCCAGAAGGAGATCGGCGGCAAGAAGGTCTACGTCGTGGTGGCGCAGTCCGAAAACAAAGGCGCGGTTCAGTCGCGTGTCTTCTATTTCGCCGAAGTCGGCGGACGAATTTACAGCGTTTCGACGAACTCGCCGACGGACACGACCGAACGGATCGCAGCGGAATCCGAGAAGGTGCTCGACATGCTTGTCCGCCGTCGCAATCCGCAGCAAGCCTCTCTCAACAAGTAAAAGCCAATGGATGAAAGTCGGCGGCCGATCCTTCAAACGGCCGTCGACCCTTTCGCTTCCCGGCAACCCGCCTTATGACCAACGAACAACAGAATCCCGAACTCCACATCACACTGCCCGATCTTCTTCGCAAGATGACGGAAATGGGCGGTTCCGACCTTCATTTGTCGACGAATTCGGCGCCGCAGGTCCGCGTTCACGGCCATCTCGCGCCAATCGCCGGCTACGCACCGCTGACTCCGGCCGACACGAAACGGCTCGCGTACTCGGTCTTGACCGACGCGCAAAAGCATCGCTTCGAAGAAAATCTTGAACTCGACTTCTCGTTCGGCCTCAAAGGCATGTCGCGTTTCCGCGCCAACCTTTTCAATCAAAAGGGTGCGGTCGGCGCGGTTTTCCGCGCGATCCCGTATGAGATCAAATCATTCGACGCGCTCGGTCTTCCGCCTGTCGTCGCCGATCTTTGCAAGAAACCACGCGGCCTCGTTTTGGTAACCGGACCGACCGGTTCGGGTAAATCGACGACGCTCGCGGCGATGATCGACAAAATCAACATCGACCGCCACGATCACATTCTTACGATCGAAGATCCGATCGAATTCCTTCACAACCACAAGAATTGTCTCGTCAATCAGCGTGAGGTAAATGCCGACACGCACGGTTTCGCCAACGCGCTCCGTACCGCGCTCCGCCAGGATCCGGACATCGTGCTGGTCGGCGAAATGCGCGACCTCGAGACTATCGAGATGGCGCTTCGGATCGCTGAAACGGGCCATTTGACCTTCGCGACGCTTCACACGAATTCGGCCTACTCGACGATCAACCGTATCATCGATGTCTTCCCGGCCGAACAACAGGCTCAGGTCCGCACACAGCTCTCGCTCGTGCTGGAAGGTATCCTATGTCAGTCGTTGCTTCCGAAATCAACCGGGGACGGCCGCTGCATGGCCCTCGAGGTGCTGATCCCGAACTCGGCCATCCGCAACCTGATCCGCGAAGACAAGATCCATCAGATCTACTCCATGATGCAGACCGGACAGGACAGGTTCGGTATGCAGACCTTCAATCAATCGCTTGCCACCCTTTACCACAAACGCCTGATCACGCTCGAGATCGCGATGCAGCGGAGTTCGAATCCGGACGAGTTGAAAGAGATCATCGAACGCGGCTCGGGAATCAACCAGTCTTACGCCGGTGCCGGCAAGCCGCCCGCGCCCGGCGGCGGAAGTCCCTATATGCAAGGCCGTTCAATCGGACAGCGTCCGCCCGTTCGCGGCTAACACCACTTCAATTCTTACAGGAGCATAAGAACAGTCATGCCAACATTTGTTTTCAAAGGCCGAAACCGTCTGAACGAGATGGTTTCCGGTGAAAGAGACGCCGCCAACCAGGACGAGCTGCGGGCTTTGCTTCGTCGTGAGCAGATTGTTATGACGCAGGCCTCGGAAAAAGGTCGCGAGATCGCGATTCCGAAGCTCGGTCGCAGCAAGAAGGTCACGCCGAAGGAACTGGCCGTCTTCACCCGGCAGTTTTCGGTGATGATCGACGCGGGTCTTCCGCTCGTTCAGTGTCTCGATATTCTTGCCGAACAGCAGCAGAACCCGTTCTTCAAGGACGTTCTTCGCCAGGTCCGGCAGAACGTCGAGGAAGGCGCGACGCTGTTCGCCGCGCTCGAACGGCACCCGAAGGTCTTCGACGGCCTGTATACGCACATGGTCGAAGCCGGCGAAACGGGCGGTGTGCTCGACCTTATCCTTCAGCGTCTCGCAACGTTGATCGAGAAGGTCGTCAAACTGCGTCGCAGCATCGTGTCGGCGTCGATCTATCCGGCGGCCGTCATTTTGGTCGCGATCGCGGCAGTCGCCGTCATCCTGGTCGTCGTCATTCCGCAGTTCCAGCAGATCTTCCTCGGATTGCTCGGTCCGGGCGAGTCACTGCCGCTTCCGACACGAATCGTCGTCGCGATAAGCAATTTCCTTGCCGGCTGGGGCGGTCTTGCGACACTGGCGACGATCATCGGAACGGTCTTCGCGGTGCGTGCGTACTACAAGACCACCAAAGGACGCTGGCATATAGACTCGATCATTCTCAAGCTGCCGATCTTCGGGGCGATTATCCGCAAGATCGCGGTCGCGCGATTCTCGAGAATCCTCTCGACGCTCCTGTCTTCCGGCGTTCCGATCCTTCAGTCGCTCGACATTACGGCCAAGACCGCCGGCAATGTGATCGTCGAAGACGCCGTCCTGAAAGTCCGAGCCGGCGTTGAACGCGGTGAAAACTTCGTCGATCCGCTCAAGGCGACGGATGTCTTCCCGCACATGGTCGGACAGATGGTCGGAGTTGGGGAACAGACGGGTGCGCTCGACGCGATGCTCGGAAAGATCGCCGATTTCTACGAGGATGAGGTCGATTCGGCCATCGCCGACCTGCTGGCGATGATCGAACCGGCGCTCATCGCTTTCCTCGGCGTGACCATCGGCGGAATCGTCATTTCGATGTACCTGCCGCTGTTCACCTTGATCGGAAAACTCGCAAACGGTCAAAAATAGTCGAACCGGCAAACTCCCGAAAGAAAAAAGACGGCCCAGAAATCGGGTCGTCTTTTCATCTTTTGATCACTCGTGTCTCAGGCAAACTTTGCGCCGACGAGATAAAACACCGGCTCTTCACCGAGGACACGTGCCGAGTGGTAAGTTCCGCCGGGCATGAAATCACGATCTCCGGCGTTGAGGACGAAAGTACCCATGCCTTCTATGGTGAGTTCCATCGACCCGGAAACGATCCAGTGGGACTGGTCCTCATCATGCTTGTGCCGTCCGTAGGTCGCGCCGGCCTGGTCGGTCCATTGAAAAACCCGGTATCCGTCCCGCTCGAGCAGATGCCTCAACATCGCGGGGTTCGGCAAAAACGGTTCCGACCATTTTTCGACTCTATATCCTGCCATAGCGTGCGGTTCCGACTATCGCTCGCGGCGCCGCCGAAAACCCCGACAACGCGAAATTTCGCGAATCTTCGCACATTTGATGCGGATTTAGCAAGAGACGATATGCCGGGTTACGCTAATTCGACTTTGTCACCATATTGCGCCCTTTCCGGCGTCCCAGAACAACTTATTGAGTGCCGGCACGTCCTTGCCCAGAATTTCGTTTCCGCGAGCCTTGAGCGCCGCCCACTCGGAATTGTACTGCTTCATCAGATCGAGCGACGCCTGATTCACCCGCGGAAGATCGCTCTCGGTCTGATTGATCATGTACATGTAGTTCGCGGTGAATTTGTTGACGTAGTTCTCGACGTCATCGTACGCCTTCGCCTTGCGCTGGACCATATCACCATCCCAGTCCTTCATTTTCTTCAGCAGATCCTGACCGGCCTTCTTGACATTCGCAAGCTTCGGTTCGTCGCCCAGCGTGCCGACGAGCGTCTCGAGCCGTTTCTGCTTGTCGTACATGTCGTTCACCATCCGGTGCATCGTCGTCAACTCTGACTCCATCGACAACATCGTCAGGTTAAAGTCGGCATATTGAGCAGCGGTCGTCGGATAGAGCGGGTTGAACGAGATCTCGGCCTCGGTCGTTACGCTCTGGCCGCCGGCCTTGAACGTGAACGTGTATTTGCCCGGGATCGCCTTGTGGCCCGCGTAGCTCGCTTCGATGTAAACGCCCGGTACGCCAGGCATCGTCGGATAACGCATGTCCCAGACGAAACGGTTCAATCCCTTCGATTTGTTCAGCGTCGGTTCCGGTCGCGGACCGCCGTCCCAACGCCGGTACGATTTGTCTTTTTCGGATGAGATCGTCCGCACCAGATTCCCGGACGCGTCGCGGATCTCAAGCGTTATGGTGTCCGTCTTCTTCAAGTCCGGCAAATTGTAGTAAAGCACGATCCCGTTCGCCGGATTCACGCCGCGAAGACGGTTTGCTCCCGTGAAATCCTCGTCGGAATCGTCAAGCTCACTGCCGAAGTTGGAAAGATACGCGTTGTCCGGCTTGTAAACCGAGAACGCCGGCATGTCCTTTTTGTACTGACGGAACAGGCTCAAGTCATCAAGGATCCAGAACGCGCGACCCGAAGTCGACGCGATCAGGTTTCCTTTGTGGACGCGCAGATCGGTGATCGGCGTGACGGGCAGGTTCAGCTGAAACGGCGACCAGCTCTTCCCGCCGTCCCAGGAAATGAAAAGACCGAGTTCAGTTCCGGCGAAAAGCATGTCGCGGCGGACGTCGTCCTCGCGCACGACGCGTGTGAACGCGCCGTTTGGGATGCCGTTGTCGATCTTCGTCCATGTCGCGCCGTAATCGGTGGTTTTATAAAGTCCGGGCCGATGATCATTGAACTTGTAACGTGTCGTCGCGATGTACGCCGTCGCCTTGTCGAACGGTGAGATTTCGATCGCGTTGACGAGACATTCCTGCAGGCCCGGCGGCGTCACGTTCTTCCAGGTCGCACCGTTGTCGCGGGTGAGCGAAACCACGCCGTCGTCGCTCCCGGTCCAGATCACGCCCTTCTCGAGCGGCGATTCCATCACATAAGCGAGCGTGCCGTAGTTTTCGGCGCCGACCGCCTCGTTCGTCAACGGTCCGCCGCCTTTACCCTGCTTTTCCTTTTCGTTACGGGTCAGATCGGGCGACGCTTCCTTCCATGTCTTGCCGTAATCGCTCGTTTTGAGCAGTATCTGCGCGCCGTGGTAAAACGTGTTCGGCTCCCACTTGCTCCAGATGATCGGCGCGTTCCAGTTGAAGCGGTACTTCATGTCCTTTGCGTCCATCGAAAGATACTGGATCGGTGCGGCCATGATGTTGGTCGCCGCCTTCGCACGCGTGTCGACAACTTCGATCGTGCCCTGGTAGCTTCCGCCGAGAACGAAGTTCGGATCGTCCGGATTGAATGCAAGGAACGCGCTTTCGCCGCCGGCGGTCGAAAACCAGCTCGCGTTCGTGATGCCGCCCGATGCGAACTCGCGGCTCGCGATCGAAATTGCCGAGTTATCCTGCTGTCCGCCGTAAATGCGGTACGGAAACTGGTTATCGACGTTGATCCGGTAAAACTGACCGGTCGGCATCGTCGCCTGCGAGGTCCACGAGCGGCCTTTGTTGAACGTCACGGCCGCGCCACCGTCGTTCGAAATGACCATGTTGTTCGAGTTGTCGGGATTGATCCAAAGATCGTGGTAGTCGCCGTGTGTCCCGCCGAGATTTTCCCAAGTGCGCCCGCCGTCGTTCGAACGCAACGCCGGCGCGCTGAGAACGTAAATCGTGTTCTCGTTGTTCGGATCGACGAACAGCTCGATGTAATACCACGCCCTCTGGACGAGCCGGTTGTCGTTCGTCACCTGGCTCCAGTTCTTTCCGGCGTCGTTCGAGACGTAGAGCCCGCGGTCGGGTGTTTCCGAGTCACCCTCGATCAGCGCGTAGACCTTTTCGGGATTTGAACGGCTCACGGCGATCGACATCTTGCCCATCTTTTCCGGAAGGCCTTCCGTCATCTTTGTCCACGTTTCGCCGCTGTCGGTCGATTTGTAGAGCCCGCTACCGGGTCCGCCGCTGATGACTTTCCAAGGCAGCCGGCCGTGTTCCCACATCGCCGCGTACATTATCCGCGTGTTTTTCCGATCGAGCGAAAGTTCCGCCGCGCCGGTCCGTTCATCAACGAAAAGCGTGTTCTTCCAAGTCGCGCCGCCATCCGTCGATTTGTAGACCCCGCGTTCCTTCGACGGACTGTAAAGTGCTCCCTGCGCGGCGACGAAAACGATATCCGGATTCTTGGGATCGACGATGATGCGCGAGACATGCTGGCTCAGTTCGAGCCCGATCTTCTTCCAGGTCTTGCCGGCGTCCGTCGATTTGTAGACTCCGTCGCCGCCGTGCGTCATCACGCCCCGGACCGCATGTTCGCCGGTTCCGACGTAGACCACGTTCGGATCGCTCTCGGCGACCGCGATCGCGCCGATCGTGGCGGTCCGGAAATACCCGTCGGAAATATTGCGCCAGGTCTGGCCCATGTCCTCCGATTTCCAAACCCCGCCGCCGGTCGTTCCCATGTAGTAGGTTTTGGGATCGCCGACTACTCCAACCGACGCCACCGATCTTCCGCCGCGAAACGGACCGATCGAACGCCACTTCACGGCTCCGAAGAGTTTGTTGTTGCTATCCGGCTGGCCGATTGCCGGAAGCCCGGAAGCGATTGATAATACGACGAACAGAAGAAGAGATCGTTTCAACATGAATAAAGTCCTCGCAAACGGAAATTGGCCCGCGAAAGGCCACCTAAGAACGCAAAACGGAAGTGCCTGACTAACGGGAATTATACTTGCCGATTGAACTTAGGGCAATCGAATCGCCTGCGGCCGGAAATTGGACTAAACTCTCTAATCGTGATGAAACTCGGAACCCTGATCCTTATCGCGCTGCTTGCCTGCGGCGCATACGCCCAAACGCGCCACGGCTTTTCAGTGTCCGGCGAGGGATTCATTCTCGACAAGAAGCCGTTTCAGATCCGGGGCTGCGAGCTTCACCCGGCGCGGATCCCGCATGAATACTGGCGGCATCGGATCCGGATGGCAAAGGCGCTCGGCTGCAACACAATATCCGTCTATATTTTCTGGAATTTTCACGAGATCGCGGCCGGCCGGTTCGATTTCGTTTCGCCGCAGAAGAACATCGGCCGGTTCCTCAAACTAGTCAAGGACGAAGGCATGTGGGCGCTGCTCCGGCCCGGGCCGTACGTTTGCGCGGAATGGGACCTTGGCGGTATTCCGGCGCGGCTGCTGGCGATTCCCGACATCAAACTGCGCGGGATGGATCCGCGCTACATCACCGCGGTCAAGCGCTACATGGCGGCGTTCGCTCCCGTGGTGCTCGCGAATTTGATCACCAACGGCGGGAACATCCTGATGGTCCAGATCGAGAACGAGTACGGAAGTTATGGCAACGACAAGCGTTATCTCGAACTGCTGAGGTCTGAGTGGAAACGGCTCGGCGTCAACGTGCCGTTCTACACCGCCGACGGCGCGACGCCGTACATGCTCGAAGCGGGAAACATCGACGGTGCCGTGATCGGACTCGATTCGGGATCGAACGAAAAGGATTTTGAGCAGGCTTACAACCGAAATCCGAAGGTTCCGGCATTTTCGAGCGAGAGCTATCCGGGCTGGCTGACGCATTGGGGCGAAAAATGGGCGAAGCCCGACCCGAAGGAGATCCTCGGCGAGCTTGAATATCTGATGTCGAAAAGGCGTTCGTTCTGTCTTTA
>JAKQII010000230.1 GCA_029557535.1 Acidobacteriota bacterium | reverse complement strand
ATCGAAGGATCAAAGTCTTCAAAGCTCAAATTCGAGCGCAAGGGCGGGAAGGTCTGGTCGTATTTTCCGATGACGGTTCAATCGGGCAACACGGTCTCGGTTAAGGTCACGTATGCGGGCACGCCGCGCGTCGCCCCGCGTCCCCCGTGGGTCGGCGGGTTCATGTGGGAGAAGACGGCCGACGGTTCACCGTGGATCTCGACGGCGTATCAGAATGACGGCGCCGACGTGATGTTCCCGTGCAAGGATTATCCGCATGACAAGGCCGAAACGGTCGCGCTGCACGTTACGGTTCCGGCCGGGCTCTACGTCGCTTCGGTCGGAAAACTGGTGCGGACCGTGAAAAACTCGGACGGGACCTCGACGTTCGATTGGCTGATGACAAATCCGATCGCAAATTACAGCGTGACGATCAACGTCGCGCCGTACAAAGTGATCAACGGCACATACCGGAGCGTGTCCGGCGAGACGTTTCCGTTCAATTTCTACGTGCTTCCGGAAAGCGCTGAAAAAGCGCCGAAACTGATCGCGGAAACCCGGAAATACGTCGCGTTCTTCGAAAAGTATCTCGGGCCGTACCCGTTCCGCTCGCAAAAGCTCGGCGTGGTCGAAACACCGCACCTTGGGATGGAGCATTCGACGATCATCGCTTACGGTAACAAGTACCAGTTCGACATGGACGGATTCGACTGGCTGATGTTCCACGAACTCGGGCACGAATGGTGGGCGAACCTCGTCACGGCTTCGGACTGGCGGGATTTTTGGATCCACGAGGGATTCCAGTCGTTCATGGACACGCTCTATCTCGGCAGCGTTCTCGGTCAGAACGCGTATCTTGACGCGATGAAAAAGCGCGCCAAGGCTACCCGTAACAAGCAGCCGGTGGCGCCGCGCGAGTCGAAGATCGCGTACGAGGTCTATCTTCAGGCGCCGGACTACGTCAAGGGTGACGGCGATATTTACGGCAAGGGCGCAGTCGTCCTGCACACGCTGAGAGGACTGATCGGCGACGATGCTTTCTTCCGTGCTTTGCGCCGCATGGCCTACCCCTCGAAGGCGATGGAGCGGATCACGACCGGGCGTCAAAGCCGCTTCGCGAACACGGACGACTTCAAGACGATCGCCGAAGAGGAGTCGGGAATGGATCTCGGCTGGTTTTTCGAGGTTTATCTTCGCCAGCCGGCGCTGCCGCGCCTTTCGCTGGTCACCAACGGAGACCGCACGGATCTTAAATGGAACACGCCGAACAATCTGCCGTTCCCGATGCCGGTCGAGATCTCGATCGACGGAAACCGACAGAAAGTCCAGATGAAGGACGGCACCGGAGTGATCTACACGAAGGGCGGCAAGGTCGTCGTCGATCCCGACGGCTGGGTCCTTAAAGCCGAGTAGGGAAGTTTAGGAAGTTGGGAAGTGTGGAACCGCCGAAGCTGTAATCGGTAAACCGCTCCTGCGGACGTATTTCAAAACCTCCCAAAACTTCCCAAAGTTGCCAAACTCTTAAAGTTTGAAATTGAAGACCAGTATGCCGGTGACTTTGACCGGTTTTCCCGCGAGCATTGTCGGGCTGAATTTCGAGGCTCTTGCCGCCTCTACCGCTGACGCGCGAAGTAGCGGATGTCCGCTCACGGCCGTCGCCGAAACAACATCGCCGTTTTCGTCGATCGTCACCTGAACGTTCACTGCGCCGCTCGCTCGAACCGCACGCGCTGCTGCCGGGTACTTCGGCTCCGCCAGACTGATCGCTTTGCCGTTGAGGACTCCGCCGGAGATCGTTTGACGCCCGTCGGATCCGGAGGTCGAGTTGGCGCCGGAAGAAATCCCGCCGTTTTCACCGGAAGCCGGAGGCAGTTCAAGTACGATCGGCTTCTCAAACGAAAGCTCGATCTGGTTGAAACCATCGTTCATCAGGTCGGCAACGAGCTTTTCAAAATCCTCGACCATGACTCCTGCTTCGTTATAGCGTTCGATCAACTTTGGATTTGCGGGCAACGTAATCCTCATGTCGATCTCGTTGGTTCCCTCGCGAACGACTCCGTTCTTTTCGCGTTCCGCCCGAACATTCTTCAGTATGTTTAGCAGTGCCTCAAACGACGCATAATTCTCTCCGTTGAGCTCAAAACGATCGTTCGCTCTTACAAGAACCAGCTCAAGTAAGAGCGGATTCGGCTTCATAAGGGTTTCATTCCGTTCGTCCCGTGTCGGCCGGATAGTAACCCCCTTTTTTTCGAGCCGTTCGACAAGTGCCTCCTTTGAAAGTGGCGTTCCTGGGGAATCGACGACGATGGTCTGGGCATTGCCTGCCGTCTTGCAACCGGTGGCGAGCACTACCACAAACAACACGACACCGAGTTTGGTTGTTGTCATAAAAGTTCTCCTTTTCTCCGTGTGGCTATTTTAGAACGATTTCGGGATCCTGCAATCATTATTTTGTGGCGTCCGAATTTACAGGTTTGTCTCGCCCGCATCAGGGCTGATACGCTCGAACAATGGCAAAATACGCTGATCTCAAGCTCGCGCACCGTATCTTTATGCGCCGGTATCCTTTTTCGAACTACGCTATCAGCGACGTCCCGGGGGCGTCGATGCGGAAACCTCTCGCCGAATCGCGCGTTGCGTTGATAACGTCGGCCGGCTTGCGGCTCGCGACTCACGATGCATTCGACCGATCGATCCGGACCGGCGACACGTCGTTCCGCGAGATCCCGAATGATACCGACGTCGGCGTGCTGATCGAAGATCATAAAAGTTCCGCGTTTGATCACTCGGGCGTCGCCGCGGACGCAAACCTCGCCTTTCCGCTTGATCGTTTCCGCGAACTCGTTGCCGCCGCAGAGATCGGCGAACTCAACCACCGCCATTTTTCGTTCATGGGATCGATCATCGGCCCTGAACGACTGATCGGGGAATCGGCGCCCGCGGTTGCGGAACTGCTCGTCGCCGACGAGGTCGATTGCGTTTTTCTCACGCCTGTCTGACCGATGTGCGTCCAGACGGTCGGTCTGGTTCAGGCGGAGATCGAGTTGCGCGGCATCCCGACGGCCTCGATTTCGCTGCTTAAAGAAGTCACGTCGATCCTGCGTCCGCCGCGCTCGTTGTTCGTCCCGTTCCCGATGGGTTATCCTTTAGGTTTGCCGAATGATCCCGAGATTCAACTGTCGGTGATCAGGCAAGCTTTGACGCTTTTGTCGAAAAACGAGACGCCGATTTTGGCAGATTTGGAAACGTCACGCTAAAATAAGTTTATTCACATATCAGAATTCTTTATAAAAACCAGGTATCAAAATGGCAACTGCAGTGGAAAAATTGAACAAGCGAGGTGCGGCGAAAACCGCTAAATCCAACAATTCAAAGGCGGAAAAATATCACGGGTTGGAGCCTAGTGAGCTCGTCGCGATGTTCAGGACGATGTACATGTCTCGCCGCATCGACGACAAGGAAATCCAGCTTAAAGGCCAGAACAAGATTTTTTTCCAGATCTCAGGTGCGGGTCACGAGGCGGTTCTTGCGGCCGCGGCAAAGGCGTTGCGTCCCGGATACGACTGGTTCTTTCCGTACTATCGCGACCGCGCCCTGATGCTCGGGCTCGGAATGTCGGCGCAGGAGATGCTCTGGTCGTCGGTCGGCGCCGAGGCTGACCCGAACTCGCATGGCCGCCAGATGCCTTCGCACTGGGGCAGTGTTCCGCTCAACGTCCCGTCGCAGTCGTCGTGCACCGGATCGCAGGCGCTCCACGCGGTCGGAGCGGCCGAAGCGTCGTATCGCGCTTCGAAACTTGACGTGCTCAAGGAGAAGGTTACTGGCTTCAAAGGCGATGAGGTCGTCTATATGTCGGTCGGCGACGGCACGACGAGCGAGGGCGAGTGGTGGGAATCGCTTAACACTGCCTGCAATCTCAAACTACCGGTGATCTTCGTCGTTGAGGACAACGGCTACGCGATCAGCGTCCCGGTCGAGGTCAACACCGCCGGCGGGAGCATTTCTGAACTGGTCACCGGATTCCCTGATCTGCACGTCGCTAAGGTCGACGGCACCGATCCGCTAGCAAGCTACGCGGCGTTCAAAGAGGCCGTCGAGTACTGCCGCGAACGGAAAGGACCGGCGTTCATCCATGCCAAGGTCATTCGTCCATATTCGCACTCGCTGTCGGACGACGAAAAACTCTACCGGCCCGAAGAGGAACGCCAGCACGATGCCGAGATCGATCCCATCCGGACATTTGCGGAGTTTCTGATGACCGAAGGCATCATTAGTTCGGAAGATCTTGAGGCGCTGCGCAAAGAGGTCGATCACGAGGTCAACCAAGCGGCCGACGTCGCCGTCGTGACGCCGCAGCCTGCGCCCGAATCAGCGCACCGCCATGTTTTTTCCGACGAGATCGATCCGACCGACCGTTCCTTGTTCGACACCGAGGAAGGTGCCGAACTTTCGGGAAACGCCGGAACGATGGTTGATCTGATAAACCGCTGCATGCACGAGGAAATGGCGCGTGACGAGCGCATCGTCGTCTTCGGCGAAGACGTCGCCGACTGTTCGCGCGAGGAATATCTCGACCGGGTCAAAGGCAAGGGCGGCGTGTTCAAGGTGACGGCGAATCTCCAGCGCGAGTTCGGTTCGACGCGCGTGTTCAACTCGCCTCTCGCCGAGGCGAACATCATCGGCCGCGCCGTCGGAATGTCGTTGCGCGGACTCAAACCGGTCTGCGAGATCCAGTTTTTCGATTACATCTTCCCGGCGATGCACCAGATCCGCAACGAGGTCGCGGTCATGCGTTGGCGCTCGGACGGCGACTGGAAATGTCCGATGGTGATGCGCGTTCCGGTCGGCGGCTATCTTAAGGGCGGCGCCGTTTATCACTCGCAGTCGGGAACGACGCTGTTCGCGCACACACCGGGATTGCGGATCGTTTATCCGTCGAACGCGCTCGACGCAAACGGACTTCTGCGCACATCGATCCGCTGCGACGATCCGGTGATGTTCCTCGAGCACAAGCACCTTTACCGTCAGGTTTACAACAAGTCGCAGTATCCGTCGTCCGAGTTCCTGATCCCGTTCGGCAAGGCGAAGACGGTCAAAGAGGGAAGCGACATCACGGTCGTCACCTTCGGCGCGCTTGTCCAGCGTTCGTTCGAGGCCGCGAAGAGGCTCGAGAAGGACGGCATTTCGGTCGAGGTTATCGATCTCCGGACGCTTGTCCCGTACGACTGGGAAGCGATCGCGGAATCGGTCAAGAAGACGTCACGCGTGATCGTCGCGCATGAGGACTCGCTCTCCTTCGGCTACGGCGCCGAGATTTCGGCCCGGATTTCGGATGAACTGTTCGAATACCTCGACGCACCGGTCAGACGCGTGGCTGCGACCGACACCTTCGTCGCCTACGCCCCGCAGGTCGAAGACTACATTCTTCCCCAGATCGAAGATATTGAGAAGGCCGCTCGGGAGCTCATCTCTTACTGATTTTGGATTTTGGAATTTGGATTTTGGAATGGCGCTCGGTTCTGATTCGATTGATGTCAGAACCGAGCCGTGTCTGAACCGGGAGCCTTGGCAACCGGCAAATTGACGCGTATTTTGACGGAGTACATTTATGAAAAAGGAACTCGTCGTCCTCATTGCAACACTCATCATTCAGATCTCGTCATCTGCCCGCCCCGTTTCGAGATGATCTTCAGGGTCTTGCGCTAGGGATCAGGCTTCGAATCGAAGTCGTTGGGGGTAGTAGGCCGTGAGAAACGATCCGAACGCGGCTTTGTCTTAGACGTCACCCGAATAACCTCAGTCAAACATCAGCAAGAACAATGGCAACGGAACCATAAACGTGTTTTGTTGCTCGTTCATTTTAAGGTCGTCCCACTTCTTGGTTACCATTATCGCGAATCGGTTTTCTTTCTTTCCAAATCTATTGAGGAAGGATTTCAAAGGATTGAAATCGCTCGAGGTTATGCTGTTCCGATACTTGACCTCAACCGGCAGAAAAGTTCGGGGCGAGGTGTGTACGATGAAATCGACCTCGACATTCTTCTCACGATAATAGTCGAGTTGCAAGATACCCTCCCATTTTCTCAACGCAAGAAATACCAGGTTTTCTGCATAGAGTCCCTGAACTGAATCATCGCTGAATACATCTTCGGGGACTCGAAGTACGGCGTTTCTCAATGCAAGATCCACGAGATAACATTTGAAACTCCCGCCTCTGACTCGAACCGGGGACCGCCTGAATTTCGGAAGCCGGTAAACCAGGTCGGTCATCTCGAGTAGTGGGAAATACTTCTCGATCTGCTGAGACGAGATTCCGATTTCGTTTGAGAGTGACTTTATCGAGACTTCCGTCCCTGGCTTTTCAAGCAGTGAAACATAAAACTGCTTTAGCATCTCCGGCTTTCGAAACTCAGCCGCCAGTACGAGATCCTCATAAATTACCTTCTTTACGTGGTTGTCGTACAAATAGTCCAACCGGTCGGTCGAATTGTCGAATTGCCATGTTTCCGGAAAGCCGCCGCTGAAGAAATAGATTGAGAGTAGAGTGTCAATAGACTCTCTGAATTCCGATTGATTCACGATTTCGGGTAGTTTCGTTTTGAGTTCTAATGGTGGGACCCCAAACCCTAATTTTATTTCGCTTCCGAATCCACTGATCAATTGAATCGACGCGGACATTCTCGATTCCTTCAACCTGTAGAGTGCAAATTCCCTGAACGAGAATGGCAACAAGTGATAGTCCTTTACTCTGCCAAGAAGGCTTTCGCGACTCTTTTTGAATATCGGCGATGAAGCCGATCCGGAAATTACGACTTTGATTGGATACTTCAGATCGTAGTATTTCTTCAAATACAACTCCCAGTTCTCCAAGCGTTGGATCTCGTCGAAAAAGAAATAGGTTGCGGTATTATCATTTCGATCCTTCGCCATTTGCATCAATGTCCCGAAAAAGTCCGCGATATCCGTTCTCGGAAGGGCCAAGATCGGATCGTCGAACGAGTAGTAAACGAGCCGATGCGGATCGACCCCATTGTTGTAAAGCCGTTCTATTATTTGTAGTAGAAGTGTGCTCTTGCCGATTCTCCGCGGACCTGTGATCGAAAGCATCTGCGGAATACGTTCCAGATCATTCCACAATGTTTCGAATATCGGACGATGAAAAACCGGGAGATGACGAAAGGCCTCGGTGCCGTCATCTAACCAAGGGTTATAGGGTTGCAGTATCGTCTTTAAGTCCAATAGTTTACCTCCAATCGGCGGATTTACACTGCTATAATATAGTAAAAATGCTAAGTGGGTCAAGATGAGTTATTACAACAGTTACGCGGTGTCCGAGCGGCGTCAGGGATTCAAAGACCTTTCAGGTTCAAATATCGACGGGCAAGTTTTAGCCGACTATATTGATCGCGGTGGCGGCGTTATGACACGCCAATTCCGTGGCTCGGCATTTCTTGTCGGGCTTTCGTGTTGTTGGCAGATGACCGGTTGCCGAGTTTCGACACGATCCTCAAGGTCTTCCGCGCCCTCGGTATCAAAATGCATTTCGAGGTCGAACGACTGTAAAAAGGTCGGCGTGCTTCCAAAACCGGTGTGGAATGTAAGCCGAAGAACTCGCAAAATGCGAGTCGCAGCCAATGTCAAGATGAGTGAAGAACTGAAAATCGAGGTATCTCACAACAGAGGTGAGGAGGAACCTGAAGCAAAAGCCCGGTGGTTTCAGTCATTGACGCTGACAGAACGAATCGAGATGCTTTGTTCAATCACAGACCTGATACTGGCCAATAATCCGGCTGTCGCAGACAAAAGAGATGATGAATCGGCTTCTCGACGTGTTCGGGTCGTTTCAAAAACACGAAGTTAGATATGTCGTGATCGGGGGTATAGCGGCCGTCCCGCACGGCGTCCCGCGCGCGACATTTGATCTTGATCTTTTGATTGAAGCCTCCGCCGATAACGCGAATCGCCTTCTGACAGGACTTTTGGACGCTGATCTTGCCTCGGCGGCCCTGATCACAACCGACGAGCTCCTTGCAAATGAGATCACTGTCTTCAAAGACCGGGTGAGAATCGATGTTCAGACCTCGACGCCAGGACTTAGATTCGAGGACGCGTGGAAAAACCGGATAAGGATGAGCTATCAAAACCAAGAATTCTTTGTAGCTTCAAAGGGCGCTCTTATTTCATCCAAGCTTTCGGCCCGGGCATAGTATCGATCTTGAAGATGTGAGGATGCTCTCGGTTGACCGAGATTCATCGGCAGAGGATTGATTCCAAGGTCTGCGTTGCCTCGAACCCATCGCCGGCGCACTTTAGCCCGAAGTCCTAAATCCCACATCCCAATTCCCAAATATCTGTGTAACAATCCTTGGCATGAAAAGGGGCATTCTAGTTTTCATCGCCTTCATTGCGTTCTCGGTCAATGTCTACCCGCAGGATTCAGTGACGAACTCAGTCCGTGATTACCGTCGTGCGAACGAGCACAGACTGCTGCGAGAGTTCGTCGATCTATTGTCGATCCCGAATGTAGCGGCCGACACGGCGAACATCAACCGAAACGCCGAGTTCATCGCGAACGAAATGAACAAACGCGGGCTCAAGCCGCAGCTCCTGCGGGCCAAGGATACGTCCGCGCCGCCGGTCGTATACGGCGAATTCGTGACGCCCGGCGCGAAGCAAACCGTGATCTTATACGCGCATTACGACGGGCAGCCGACCGATCCGGCCGCGTGGAAGGACACCGAGCCGTGTCTGAACCGGGAGCCTTGGCAACCGGCAAATTGACGCGTATTTTGACGGCCGAGT
>JAKQII010000220.1 GCA_029557535.1 Acidobacteriota bacterium | reverse complement strand
GAGCCTGACACGTGGATCGGGCGGGATCTACCGTCCGGGATTCGGTCGGCCGAACACGGTCTGCTCGGCGTCGGATGCCGTTTCGAGTGCAAGTTCAAGCAATCTCAACGTGATCAATACGGCGTGTTTCACATCCGCGTTGGGCGGTTTCGGTAACCTCGGACGCAACACCTTCCGCGGGCCGTCGCAGAAACGGTTCGATCTGAGCTTTGCCAAGAACACGAAGATCAATGAACGGATGAGCTTTGAGATCGGGTTCGATCTGTTCAATGTTTTCAACACCGTGAACTTCGCGAATCCGAACAGCGACCTTCAGGATGCCGTCGATTTTGGCGTCATCACGAACTCGATCGGCGGACCGCGCGTCGGCCAGTTCAGGGCCAAGTTCCGGTTCTGATCCTCGAACAAGGGGAAGACGAAACCGGGCGATCATCACGGTCGTCCGGTTTTTTTTCTGCCGCCAAGAACGCCGATGCAACTGGATCCGTCAGGATCCATCAGGGCTCACTGCCGGCGAAGTCGGGCTATCGAACGGAGAATTCTTGGCGCGCACGGTCAGCGGATGCGACCACTTTTGCGTTTGCGGTTCCAATAGCGCCAGCGCCAGGCGACCGAGACCGGGTTCGCCGTATAGTGGAGGCCGAGCTTAACGGTGGCCAACTTGAAGACGTAATAAAAGACAAAACTCAGGTAGTGCATTCCGCTAGGCTCTGAGACGCGACCGCAGCGCGAACCTTAGTCGACGAGGGAGCGTCAAGAAGAACCGTTTCAAGAGGCTCGACGTTTCGCAGACGACGCAGATCGTCAGGCCGGTCGCACGGCGGCTCACCGAAGCCTCCGCACGACGACAAGTCCAAGGGCGGAAATCATTACCAACGTTGCCGTGCCTAGGGCAACGAGCGATGTCATCGGCGGCGCATCGGGGAAATTGGTCGAAAAGAGCATTCGAAAGCTTATTCCGATCGCGGTGATCCCGAGTATCAGTACGATGATGACCGTGAATTCTTTTCTCA
Source organism: Acidobacteriota bacterium (assembly GCA_029557535.1). Lineage (GTDB taxonomy): Bacteria > Acidobacteriota > Blastocatellia > Pyrinomonadales > Pyrinomonadaceae > JAFDVJ01. The sequence continues at coordinate 2,233 of JAKQII010000220.1, read as the reverse complement.
TGATCCGAATTAAATCAACGGATCATTACGGAAGTGTTATGTCGCTCTTACAAAATCCCAAACAAACAGCGGGCAGCAGAGTTTGCCATTTCTTAAGGAAGACGTCACACAACGTTCACATTCGGCTTCTAGAGTGAACTTGTTTCTATCGTTGTGAACTTTGGGGCAAAGCTTTCGGATTTGCCCCGCTTTTTTTGTTCAACGATCGATCTCGTTTAGCAGAACAACCGCACGCCGAATCAACAAACGTGATTCCGGCGCACGTAACCGCTTTCTTCACAAAAAGTTCACCGCCAATTAAGCCCTTCGTTACACTGATTTGCAAGACTCCTTTAGTTCAATTCAAAAAAATTTGTGCATTGCGCGAAGAGTTTGGTCTATTCGAACCTTCTTCGCTCATTAAATGGGAGGAATATGTTGAAACGAAATTACATGACACTGATTTTGCTCACCGTAACCGTCACGATGTGCGCGGGAATTGCGAACGCCGCGAGGCGGTCTATAACCGTCGACCTGCTCGGAACTTACGCTAGCGGCCTCTACAATCAGGGCGCATCCGAGATCGTCGCGTTCGACCGGCAAAGCAACCGCATTTTCACGGTGAACGGCGCAACTTCGAGGATCGACGTTCTCAGTCTCGCCGATCCATCGGCGCCGACGCTGCTTTTCTCAATTGACATCGCGCCATTCGGCCGCCAGGCAAACAGCGTGGATGTGCATCACGGTATCGTTGCCGCAGCGGTTGAGGCAAACGTCAAAACGAACGACGGTCGCGTCGTGTTCTTCGACACCAATGGCAACTATCTCAATGACGTGCCGGCCGGTGCGCTGCCCGATATGCTGACCTTCACTCCGAACGGCAAAAAGGTGATGGTTGCGAACGAAGCTGAGCCAAGCGACGACTATTTGATTGACCCGGAAGGATCGGTCACGATCGTTGACCTTTCGCACGGCGTTGCTCGGGCGACATCGACCAACGTCGGGTTTACGGCGTTTAACGGAAGGACGCTCCATCCTTCTGTGCGGATCTTCGGACCCGGCGCCACCGTTGCGCAGGACCTCGAACCTGAGTATATTGCCGTCAGCCGCGATTCGCAGACCGCTTGGGTCACGCTGCAGGAAAACAATGCAATCGCCGTGATCGACATCAAACGGCGGAAGGTCACAAGAATCGTCGGACTTGGATTCAAGGACCATCGCATCACCGATAACGGCATCGACGCAAGCGATCGGGATTCCGCGCTCAACGCCGGGATCAACATCCGTAACTGGCCGGTTTACGGAATGTACCAGCCGGACGCGATCGCCACCATCGAATATCGAAATAGGACATTTCTGGTGACGGCGAACGAAGGCGATGCCCGCGAGTATACGGGAACGCCGGGATACGTCGAAGAAGCGCGCGTCAGCTCGCTTTCTCTTGATTCTGCCGTATTTCCAGATGCGGCGGACCTCAAGAATAATACCAATCTCGGCCGCCTGAACGTTTCGCGAGCCTCCGGTGATCCCGACAACGATGGCGACTACGATGCCCTCTATGCGTTCGGGGCGCGGTCGTTCTCGATCCGACGGGAGGATGGAACACTTGTTTACGATAGCGGCGACTTTCTCGAGCAATTGACGTCAGCACTCTATCCGTTGAATTTCAACGCCAGCAACACTAACAACACCAAGGACGACCGGAGCGACAATAAGGGACCGGAGCCCGAAGGCGTAACGGTCGGCAAGGTCTGCGGGCGCACGTACGCATTTGTCGGACTCGAGCGAATCAGTGGAATCGTGATCATCGACGTAACGAATCCGTACCAGCCCGAGTTCGTCCAGTATCTCAACAATCGTAACTTTCTCGCCGCAACGAATACGGCCGAAGCACTTGACCTTGGCGTCGAAGGCCTTCACTTCATTTCGGAGCAGGAAAGTCCGACCGGGAATCCGTTGCTTGTAACGGCAAATGAAATCAGCGGGACGACCTCGGTGTTCGAAATAACCAGGGCCGAGGATTGAGCTTCGTCCATTCCTTACATCGGAGGGGCAAACCAAGTCTGCGCCCCTCTGCAGAACGCACTCGCTCCGAAACCGGATCTCAACCGTGTTTCGGAGCGATTTGCTTACGTTCTACTGTTCCGAATCGCGCGGTTTCTTGTCGCTTTTTATTTGCTTGATGTAGTCGTTCAAGCGCTCGTTGAGGCCGGTTTCCGCGTTCTTCTGCTCTTCGTCCGATTCTCCCTTCGAG
>JAKQII010000212.1 GCA_029557535.1 Acidobacteriota bacterium | reverse complement strand
GGAAGACGTACCACGTGCCGCCGCGGTAGAACCCGAGATCGGTCTTGCCGTCGCCGGTGAAATCGCCCGGCGTCAGGACGTCGGTCGAATTGCCGAACTGGAAGGCGCGGTTGCCGCCGTCCGAAGATCTCAGATACCACCACTCGCCGACCGACGGACGGAAGATCGAGATGTCGGTCTTCGAGTCGCCGTCAAAATCGATGTAAGGACGGGTCGCCGGTGCAAATCCGCCCTTCGCAAGTTCGCCCACAAACGAAATCCCTAGCTTTGCAAACTTGACTGCCTGGTTCGCATTCGAACCGCTTTGCGAGATTATGTCGTTCGCCGAGTGAATCGTGCTGTTGTGCGTTGCCATCGTCGACTCGAACGGCATCGAGGTCGGATACCCGCGATTGAACCACGACGCGTGATCCGAGCATCCGTAGCCGCAACTCGATGTTCCCACCGAAAGCGTCGGTTGGTACGTGGTGATGAGGTTTTGAATGAACTGATTCTGCGCGGCGTTCGTGTAGTCCTGCATCAGCACGATGTCATAGGTCGACCCCTTGAAGTTGGTCATGTCGAATTGCACGACACCGACGACATTCTTGCTCTGGCTCTGAAAATCGGCAGCTATTCCGGCCGACCCGCGAAGCCCGACCTCTTCGGCCGCGTACGCCATGAACATCACCGTTCTCTCGGGCTTGAATCCGCTGGCCATCAGAATCCGGATCGTTTCGGTGATCGAAGCAATTCCCGATGCGTCGTCGTCCGCGCCCGGAGCGTTCAGCGTCGAACCGCCTGAATTGATCGAATCCTGATGCCCGCCGACGATCACGATCTCGTTCGGGATGGTGCGTCCCTGGACCGTCATGATCACCGATGGCTGCGGCGAGGTCGACGTCGGATGGACGTAATTCTCGACGGTGACGTCTGCGCGCGTTCCTTTGAGCGCGGTCCACTTGTTCTTGATCCAATTCGCCGAGTCCAGTCCGCTCGGTTGGTTGTAACGGCGATTCGGGAACGCCGACAGGTCAAGAATCACCTGCCGGGTCAGCGACTCGTCGGTGGCGCTCAACATTGGATTGACGACCGCCTGGTTGTCGATCGAATAGTCCACTAGCTGACTCAGCGGATCGATGTTCAGAATGCGGACCAAGGATGCGATTCCTTCCTCGCGGTTCTCGTGTACGAAAAAACCGGAGCACTTGAGAAATTCCTCGTGCATCGCCCGCGATAGATCCTCGATCTGAGGATCAGTCAATCGAATCAAGGCGATCTCGCCAATCGTCGTCTCAATTGCGACGTCATCCATACCTGACGAGTCGCGGACAGATTTCCCCCGTATCGCCGCAAACTCGTTCTTGTCGATACTGACCCAACGCTCCGGGCCCGCGGCGATTGCCGCCGGCTCAAGGCCGGTTGGAAAAAACAACACAAGGAAAAAAGTCGCGAGGACCATCGTGAAAATTGACAGAATTCTCATAAATTACAATCGTCGCCGTCCGAGCCGGCAGGTTATCAACAGACATAGAATCGGGGCGACATCGGCGACGCCCCGCGATACTAACGTACGAAGACGCTCGGGACGGCGACGTCGCCGGCCGAGCCGAAGCCTTGGATCAGCGTTCCGGCGGTCGACCGCTGGACGTACCACGTGTTGTTCGACGATCTGAAGACCGCGCCGTCGAACTTTCCGTCGCCGTCATAGTCGCCCGGAACCGGGGTGTCGGTCGAGATGCCGAACGGGAACGAGAAGAACGAGTAATCCTCGCTGCGCAGGACGTACCACGTCCCCGTC
>JAKQII010000202.1 GCA_029557535.1 Acidobacteriota bacterium | reverse complement strand
TCCCGGTTCTGACCCAACTGCCTCTCCGAATTAGTTGAAATCTGAGAGCGGATAGCTGATAGCATCGGCTTACTGCTCACCGCTCACGGCTCACTGCTCACTGCTCACTGCTCACTGCTCACGGCTCACTGCTCACTGCTCACTGCTCACTGCTCACCGCTCACTGCTCACCGCTCACCGCTCACTGCTCACTGCTTACTGCTCACTGCTCACCGCTCACTGCTCACTGCTCACTGCTCACTGCTCACCGCTCACTGCCTTGCTATTGAACCTGAATTTCTATATCATCGTCGCGTTTTTTTTTCCCAAACGGTTTCTTAGGCGCCGACCGCAAAATCGGAGAAGGGTTCGATGGCGAATAAGAAAATGAGTTCCGGTTCTTTGGACCGGTTCGGATAGCCGACGGATTGCACCTGCTTACCACGGGCAGGTGCCTTTGCATTTTGCGGGCATCCGCTTGGCCGAAATTGGAGGAATCGACATGAATGAAGCAAAGTTGCACGATTTTATGGGGAGGCTCGTGACCGACATGGGCGGTGCGGCGTTGATGGCGAACGTCGTCATCGGTGAGGAACTAGGATTCTATAAAGCGATGGTCGACGGTCGGCCTGTATCGTCAGAAGAACTGGCGGAAAAGACAGGATGCCAGCCTCGTCTCGTGCGTGAATGGTTGAACGCGAATGCGGCTGCCGGTTATGTCGAACTCGATGACGGAAAGTTCAGACTGCCCGAAGAACAGGCAATGGCGCTGGCGATCGAGGACTCGCCGGTTTATGTTGCCGGCGGCGCGAGCGTATTGTCAGCGCTCTTCCTCGACAAAGACAAGGTCGTCAGCGCGATGCGCGGTAATGGCGCGCTCGCCTGGGGCGAACACCACCCGTGCATGTTCTCGGGAACCGAGCGATTCTTCCGACCCGGTTACCGGGCTCATTTGGTTTCGGAATGGCTGCCGTCGTTGAACGGAGTCGTCGAAAAATTGGAATCCGGCGCAAAGGTCGCGGATGTCGGCTGCGGTCACGGCGCTTCGACAGTGATCATGGCGCAGGCGTTCCCCAATTCCCGCTTCTTCGGATTCGACTACCATGCGCCGTCGATCGAAACGGCACGCAAACGCGCCGACGACGGCGGCGTTTCGGATCGCGTCGCTTTCGAACAGGCGCGGGCGAAGGAATTCAGCGGAAGCGATTTCGATCTCGTCTGCTTTTTCGATTGCCTGCACGATATGGGCGATCCGGTGGGAGCCGCGAGGCACGCATACGACGCGTTGAAACCCGACGGTACGGTGCTGCTCGTCGAACCGTTTGCCGGCGATCGGATCGAGGACAACCTGAACCCCGTCGGTCGACTTTTTTATGCGGCATCGACGTGCATTTGCACGCCGAATTCACTGTCGCAGGAGGTCGGACTCGGACTTGGAGCTCAGGCAGGCGAAGCGCGGCTTCGCGACGTCTTCATGCAGTCCGGATTCGCGAATTTCCGTCGTGCGACGGAAACACCGTTCAACCTGATCCTCGAGGCGTCGAAGTAAGAATTGCTTCTAAGTTGAATTCCCGGTGTTGATCCCGAGATTTTTCATCCGACGGTAGAGATGGCTGCGGTCGACTCCCATCGATTCGGCCGCCTTCGAAACGTTGCCGTCCGCTTCGGCGAGTTTGTGGAGAATGAATTCGCGTTGGTAGGCATCGGTCGCGTCCTTGAACGACGGAAACCGGAAGCTCGACGCCGGCGGCTCGTCGGAAGCATTGAAGCGAGGCAGGTCGTCAGGCTCGACCGTCGTTTTCTGCACCATGATCACCACGCGCTCGATCGTGTTCTTCAGTTCGCGGACATTTCCAAGCCACGCATAATTCTGCAGCGCCTCGATCGAGGCTGCGCTGAAATCCTTCGGCTTTTTGCCGTACCCTATCGAAAATTTGCGGTTGAAATGCGCAACGAGCATCGGCACGTCTTCGAGGCGATCGCGAAGCGGTGGGATCTGGAACGGGATGACGTTGAGGCGATAGAAAAGATCGACGCGAAAATCGACGTTCTCGATCAGCGACGCTAGCGGTTTGTTCGTCGCCGAAATCACGCGGACATCAACCTTGACGGGCGTGTTCGATCCCACCGGCTCGAACCGCTGTTCTTCAAGCACACGCAGCATTTTCGCCTGCACGCGCGGCGACATGTCCCCGATCTCATCGAGAAAAAGCGTCGCGCCGTCGGCGATCTCAAACTTCCCTTTCTTCGCCGATGTCGCCCCCGAAAACGCGCCCCTCGCATGCCCGAACAATTCAGATTCTACAAGTTCTTCCGGGATCGCCGCCGAATTGATCTCGACGAACGGCGCGCTTCGTCGCCGTGACTGAGCGTGGATCGCGCGCGCGACAAGTTCTTTTCCGGTCCCCGATTCACCCGAAATCAGAACGCGGCCGTCGGACGGCGCGACGATAGAGATCTGTTTGCGCAACGCGCGCATCGCGACCGATTCGCCGATCATCGCGTATTCTTCCGATAGTTGTTCGGCAAGCTGGGCATTGACGCGTTCGAGCTCGCGCTGCTTGATCGCGTTGCGGACCGTTAGAACCGTCTTTTCAAGACTGAGCGGTTTCTCGATGAAATCGAATGCGCCGAGTTTTGTCGCATTGACCGCGGTTTCGATGTTCCCATGGCCCGAAATCATGATGACCGCGGAGTCGCAGCCGTTCTCGCGGAGCCGTTTCAGCGTTTCAAGCCCGTCAATTCCGGGACCGAGCCAAATATCGAGGAGGATCGCCGAAAAATGTCCGGTTTCGAGCGCCGTCAGGCACTTTTCACCCGACGCGACGGATTCGACGTCGAACCCCTCGTCTTCAAGCACGCCGGTGAGCGTCTCGCGGATACCGCGTTCATCGTCGACAATGAGAACAGAGTTCATCTCCGTTCGATAGTACGGAGTCGGGAGTCGAAAGTCGAGCCATTACCATTTTCGATTTTCAATTTGCGATTTGCGATTTGTTGAGAGCGGCCGATCCGAAATGAAGTTCCCGCAGACAGCGATCGCAATCGCAAATCGAAAATCGCAAATCGAAAATGGTTACACCGGAATTTCAATAACGAACCGCGCGCCGCCGGTCGGCGGATTGGAAGCGTGGATCCTCCCGCGGTGCTCCGTAATGATCCGCTGAACGATCGCCAGCCCGAGCCCGGTCCCGCGTCCTTTCGTCGAAAAGTACGGCTGGAAAAGTTTCTGAAAATCCGACGGCGGGATTCCGTTCCCGTTGTCGGAGACTTCGGCGACGATCAAGTCGCGGGCCGTGTCATGGTACGTTTTGATCGTGACGCGCTTGTCGATTTTTTCAACGTCGAACGCCTCGACCGCATTCTCGATCAGGTTCACGAAAACCCTTCGAAGCTGCTCATCGTCGATCATCGCTTCGGGCAGTTCGTTCGCCAAGTTCGATTCGATCACGACGCCGCGGTCCTCAAAAAGCGCGGCCGCCTGCGCGGCGATCCCGCTTACGTCGCCGGAAGCGAGCTTGACGTTCGGAAGCCGCGCAAATCGCGAAAACTCATCGACCAGGGACTTCAAACTGCTGACTTCACGAAGGATCGTCTCCGTGCCGTCGTTTACGATCTTCGCCGTCGTATCCTTGCCGCCGTTCCCCGAATCGGCCACTGAAAAACGCTTTGCGATCCGCTCGGCCGACAATTGAATCGGCGTAAGCGGGTTCTTGATCTCGTGGGCCATCCGCCGCGCGACTTCGGCCCAGGCGGACGCGCGCTGCGCAGTGATCAACTCCGACAGGTCCTCGATCACGACGACAACTCCGGGGGCTTCGCCGAACAGACGGGGTAATGAGGACGCGGTCAAGGCGACCGGCAAACTTGTCGAATTGTCGGTTCCGCCGTCCGCATTTTCGCGCTGAAGAACCGTCTGTTCGGACGCATGGCCGATACGGCGCGCGCGCCCGACCAGTCGTTCGATGGCGATCCGGTTTTCGTCGCTGAAGATCCGCGCCATCTCGATTCCGGTGAAATCCGCGTCCTCAAGCCTAAGTATCTGGGTCGCCGCCGGGTTGATCGTGGTGACGCGATTCGCGTGATCGAAAGAGACGACGCCGGTCGAAAGCGAATTGAGAACCGTCTCGATATAACGCCGACGTTCTTCCAGTTCGGCCGAGTTCTCTCCAAGTTTGGCCGACATCTGATTGAACGATCCGACAAGCAATGCGAGTTCGTCTTCCGCGAGGACCTCGACCTGGAAGCCGACCTTCCCGCGGGCGATCTCATCGGCGCCTTCGGCGAGCGCCTTGAGCGGAACGGTCAGTCCGCGGGCGATGTAGACCGCCGCCCAGCTCGACGCAAAGATCAGAAGAAAGGTGAGCAGGCCGAGGGTCGAAAAACCGATCTGCCGGACCGTCGACTGGCTCTCCTTCATGCGGTCGAATTCGGCAAGCGATTGGTCGACGAATTGATTCGCGCTCCCCTCTTCGAAGAGGCTGGAAACCACGATCAGCCGGCGTCCGTCGCGAAGATTCGCCAGCGCGGCATCGTAACCTTTGCCGTCGCTCGCTTTCGGGTCGTTGAGCAAACCGGTTCGGGCCATCGCAACGATTGCGCCGAGCTGGTCGTTTTGCTCGGAAGCATCGACGGTCGCCGATTCGACCGTCCTTCCGGCCGGCGACAAAATCTCGACATGCGCCAAATGCCCCGCCTTCGCGATCCTTTCGAGTTCGCCGGTTCCGACCTCGTGTGCATCGAGCGTCACGGCGAGCATCTCGGCGGTCTGGCGGAATTTTTCAGCCTGCAGCGAGATCGCGCGGTTCTTGATCTCCTGCGAGCGCCGGACGACCTCTTCGGGAATCTGGGTGAACCAGCGTTCGAGCGCGCGGTTCATAAAAAGGTACGAAAAGCCGGCCATCGCGATGATCGGCATGATGCTGATCAACAGGAAGTAGAGCCAAAGCCGCGTTTTGAACTTCGATCCGAGCGCGAGCGCCCGTCGTTCGCGAGCGAGCTTCAAAAGATTACGAAGAAAAATGAAGCCGAACACGACGAACGCGAAGAAGTTCAGCGAAGACATTGCGTAAAGCAGCAACGTGTCGTTGGCGGATTCGACAGTCAGGTTCTTCCAAAGATTCGAAGTCTGCAAGAGAACGAGGAAGGTCAGCAGCGTGAGCACGATCGCCCCGAGCAACCACGGTGAAACCCGGCGTTTCGGCGATCGTTCCTTTGCCTCCATGGTCGAAATTCTAACATAAAGGCGCGGCGCATCTTGAGACTTCAGGCCCGAGTCGCTAGTCTTAAGGCGAAATGAACTTCGTCCCGATATTTTTCGATGACTCAAACCGCGTCCGAAGCGGTTGGCGCGCCGCCGCATACGTGATCTCATGTTTCATCACCGCGGTTGTCGGCGCCACGCTTCTCGGCGGGCTGCTCATCGGAATGGGTGTTCCGCTGGACGGAACCTCGCCGATCCCGATGGTGCTCCAGTTCGTCGTCTTTTGCTCACCGGTTATCTTTTTTGGCTGGCTTTACGGACGGGTCTTCGAGAAACTGCCGTTCCGCGCCCTCGGTGTCTGGTTCACCGGCGGATGGTTTCGCGATCTTCTTGTGGGACTGGCATTCGGCGCGCTCTCGCTGCTGATCGTCGCGGCAATCGTTTTCGGCGCCGGGTTCGCCGTGTTCGAGAGAAATTCCGCGAGCGGATCCGGAGCGATCGCCGAAACGCTGCTTCGAACGCTGGTGATCTTCGTCGCCGGCGCGGCGTTCGAGGAATCGTTTCTGCGCGGGTATTTTCTGCAGACGTTTTTCAGGTCGCGGCTCGCGGTCTTCGGGATCATCTTTACGTCGCTCGTGTTCGCGACGCTTCACAATGCAAACCCCGGCGCCAATGTTCTGACTTGGTCGAACACGTTTCTGGCGGGGATCTGGCTCGCGGTGGCGTACGAAAAGACCCGCAGTCTCTGGTTCCCGTTCGGGATCCACCTCGCTTGGAACTGGGTCCAGGGATCGGTTTTGGGGATCCCCGTCAGCGGTCTTGAAAAACTCGCGCCCGATCCATTGCTGCGTGGCAGTTTGAGCGGTCCGGAATGGCTTTCGGGCGGAAATTACGGACTCGAAGGCGGGATCGCCTGCACGATCGGGCTGATCGTCTCGACGGTCGTGATCTGGAAACTTCCATTCCCGGGCGCGAACCCCGAGATGATCGCGCTGACCTCGCCGCCGGTCAGCGACCCGGCTGGCTGAGCTTTTGATCGAGCGCGTCGAGAAACTGTTCGACGTGACGTTTGTTCTCGCCGAAATCACTCTTGCCGACCCGTGACGCCGACCGGACATTGACACGTGCCGATTCACCCGAGTAAGTGATCGTGACCGCGAGATCGTCCGTGAAGATGACGACGGGCACTTCGGCTTTAATGACGATCTGGTTTCCTTCGCGGACGCCCGGATCGACCAGCTTCCAATGCGCGCCCCAGGTGCGAAGAGTCGGAATGATTTCACGAACGGCCAGTTCGGCCGTGTCGGGGTTGGCGGTGTAGTACCTCGTGATCAATCCCTTCGGCTGTCCGCTTGGAGATGTCTCGGCGACATTGTCCGGATAAAATGTCCGCCCGACGACAAGCAACGCCAGCAACGGCACAAGAATGATCGTCGCGATTATCAGAATCTTTTTTTTCATCGGGTTACCTCGATTGCGGCTACAATCAATCGTACCGCCGGGTAGACGAAAACTAAAGGACGGACTTAACCTTCAAAATTCAATAAATAATCAAAATTCAACGGGCTTTTCTTGAATCTTGCGGCCTGGCAGAGAAATGCATCTAGTTCGGAACTCGCCGCAGGTCCGGAGAAACTCTTTCTAAGCCCCGCAGGGGCGCAGAAACGATAACCCCTGGCGCGCGGAGCAAGCCTGGGGAGACTGCGAGAACCGCATCCAAGCCCCGCAGGGGCGCAGAAACGATAACCCCTGGCGCGCGAAGCAAGCCTGGGGGAGACGGTGAGAACCGAATCCAAGCCCCGCAGGGGCGCAGCAATCCGAACGATTGAGATCAAGTGCCGCTCGTCAAAATCGACCTTGTTCCAACAACTCACGATATTCACGGACGCGCTCGGCAGTTGATTGGCTGACCCGGAACGCACCGTGACACCCGGGGCTTTGATCATCTTTGGATCGGATCCCCAGGCTTGCTTCGCGCGCCCGGGGTTACCGCTGCGGCGCCCCTTGCGGGGCTTAAGACCTGTTAATTCCAAATTACGCAATAGAAGAAATTTTCCGTCCGCGAATCTGCGCCAATGAGCGCGAATCACGCAGAACATGACTGTTGCAACTCGTTAGATCTTGGTGCAATTCTCCTTACGTGACCCATTCCTGATACACGTTTCTTCTGTTCGCGCCGATTGGCGTAAATCCGCGGGCAAGAATTCAGAACGCGTAATTGCGGTTTGTTGTGGACATTCGGCAAGTTCCGGACCTGCACGAATTTCTCCGACAGGCTCCTTGAATTTTGAATCTTGAACCGATCATACCGCCTGGATCTTGAATGAGATATCGACGGCGCGGGCCGAATGCGTAATCCGGCCGACCGAGATCAGATCGACGCCGGCCTCGGCGAACGATCGGACGCGGTCGAGATCCATTCCGCCCGAAGCCTCGATCAGGACGTTCGGATTCATCGTCCGCGACATCTCGACGAGTTTCGCCACTTCCTCCGGGGTCTGATTGTCGAGCATGACGATATCGGCGCCGGCCTCGATCGCCTGCCGCAACTGCGCCCAATTCGTGATCTCGACCTCGATCTTGTGCAGATGTCCGCAACGCGATTTCGCCATCGTCACGGCTTCGGTGACGCCGCCGGCGAGCGCGATGTGGTTGTCTTTGATGAGAACGCCGTCGTCGAGTCCGAGCCGGTGGTTCTTCCCGCCGCCGACGGTGACCGCGTATTTCTCGAGCATCCGCAAACCGGGCGTCGTCTTTCGAGTATCGACGATCTGAGCCCGGGTTCCCTCGACGGCTTTTACGTATTGGCGCGTCAGCGTCGCGATCCCCGACATGCGCTGCATCAGATTTAGCGCGACGCGCTCGCCGGTGAGCAGAACATCGGCGTAACCCTTCAAGGTAGCGAAAACCGTCCCGGCCGAGACTTCGTCGCCCTCGTTGACTGACGACTCGAGTTCGGGATTCTCCTCGTCAAGATGAAGAAAAACGGCCTCGGCAACGGTCATGCCGCAAACGACGATGTCTTCCTTGGCGAGAAAGCGTCCGAAGCCGCGGACGTCAGACATCACCGTCGACTGCGTCGTAATGTCGCCGCGACCGATGTCTTCGGCGAGAAAATCGCCGATCGCCGCGAGGATGTGTCCTGTTTCGAAAAGGTTCATAGCTTTATAGTGGTCCGTGGTCAGTGGTCGGTGGTCGGCAGTTTTGCCTCAGAATACGCAACCTAGCGCTGCCGCCTACTGTTGACCGACTACTTCAAAGCTTCCAAATTCTGTCTCAACGCGGCGACCTGCGTGTCGATCTCGGCGACGCGGTCGCGGATCTCCCGTACTTTCTCGGCCGGCGCGCGTTCGACGAAATTCGCGTTCGAAAGCTGGCCAACTAGCCGCGCGTTCTCGGCTTCGAGTTTCGTCAGCGCGTTCTCGAGCCGCGCGATCTCCTTCTCGAAATCGATCAAACCTTCGAGCGGCACCGCGATCTCCGCAACCGTCGTCACGGCTTTGGCGGACGCCTTCGGAACGTCGAACTTCTCGCCGAGTACAAGTTTATCGGCACGCGCGAGCTTTAGAATCTGCGCCTCATTCTCCGCGAAAACCTTTTGCGCGTCAACATTTGCGGCGACGTGGACATCGACCCGATCAGACGGCTTGATCTGCATCTCGGCGCGGATGTTGCGGACCTTCGAGATGACGTCGATAACCGACTGCATCTCCGATTCGGCGCGCTCGTCGATCGCCCGCGCGTCTCCCGGAGGAAACGACGTCAGCATGATCGTCGATTCGGCCGCCGAATACGCAGTGTGATGAAGGGCGTTCGACGTTCCCGGCAGTTTGTGCCACAACTCTTCGGTCAGATACGGCATAAACGGATGAAGCATCCTGAGCGCGATCTCGAGGATCGTAAGGATGCGCGTTCGCGCGCCGACGTTGCTGGCGTCACCGATCTCGTCCTTGACCAGTTCGATGTACCAGTCGCAGAAGTCGTCCCAGAAAAAGTGATAAAGCAGCGAGACCGCTTCGTGGAAAAAGTACTTGTCGAGCGCGGCGTTGACGTCGATCGCGGTCCGGTTGAGCCGCGAAACGATCCACTTGTCGGCGATCGACGCATTCTCGCCGAGCATCAGCGACGAATGGTCGACGCCCGCGCCGTCCGAATTCATCAGGCAGAACCGCGTCGCGTTCCAGATCTTGTTCGCGAAATTACGGTACGTCTCGATCAACGCGTCGTTCCAGCGGATGTCCGCACCCGTCGCGATCGAAGCGAGATAGACGCGCGTCGCGTCGACGCCGAACTTATCGAAAAGATCGATCGGATCGACGCCGTTGCCGCGCGATTTCGACATGGGCTTGCCGTCCTTGCCGAGCACGGTTCCGGTGACGATGACGTCGTCGAACGCGACCTTGTCGACGAATTTCTTCGTCGTCATCATCATCCGCGAAACCCAAAGGAAGATGATGTCGCGGCCGGTAACGAGAACGTCGGTCGGGCAAAACGTATTGAGATCGTCGGTCTCGGCCACCTCGCCGTTCCAGCCGAACGTCGAGAACGCCCACAGTGCCGACGAGAACCAGGTGTCGAGAACGTCGCTGTCCTGCGTCAGATCGTCCGTGCCGGCCAATTCACACGCGGTTTCGAACGAACGCGCGACGTAAATCTCGCCGTCCGAATCATACCAGGCCGGGATCTGGTGTCCCCACCAAAGCTGCCGCGAGATCGTCCAGTCCTTCAGATTCTCAAGCCAGTTGGTGTAAACCTTTTCGTGCGGGACCTGCGGACTGAAATGCGGAACTCCTTGATTCTTAATGAGATCGAGCGCCATGTCGCGCATTTCGTCCATCTTGACGAACCATTGTTCGGAGAGGATCGGTTCGACGATCGTCTTGCATCGTTCGCAGATCGGAAGACTGATCTCGTAGTCCTCGATCTTTTCGAGCAATCCAAGTTCTTCAAATCGCTCGATCACCTTTTCGCGCGCTTTGAACCGATCGAGACCGTCGAAATCCGCTCCGGCCGCGGCGTTCATCGTCGCGTTGTCGTTCATCACGAGAAGCTGTTCGAGATCGTGGCGGATCCCGATCTGATAATCGTTCGGATCGTGCGCCGGCGTGATCTTCACGGCGCCGGTGCCGAACTCGGCGTCGACGTACTCGTCGGCGATGATCGGTATCTCGCGGTTCGTCAGAGGCAGTTCGACGGTTGCCCCGACAAGCCCTTGATACCGATCGTCCGACGGGTTAACTGCGACGGCCGTATCGCCAAGCATCGTTTCCGGACGCGTCGTCGCGACGGTCAGCGTCCGGTCCGAGCCCTTGACCGGATATTTGAGGTAATAGAGCTTTCCGTCTTTCCGCGATTCCTCTTTGACCTCCAGATCCGACAAAACGGTCTTGTCCTTCGGGCACCAGTTCACGATCCGGAGACCGCGATAGATCCAGCCCTCTTCGTACAGCGTGCAGAAAACCTCGCGGACCGCGCGCGACAGACTTTCGTCCATCGTGAAGCGGTGGCGCGACCAATCGACCGAAGCGCCTTCGCGGCGCATCTGATCGACGATCGTGTTGCCGTATTCTTCTTTCCAGGCCCACGCGCGGCGGATGAACTCTTCACGGCCAACATCGATCGGCGTCTTGTTCTCGTCCTTTTTGAGCTGCTCGACGACTTTTCGTTGAACCGAAATGCCGGCGTGATCGGTTCCCGGAAGCCATAATGTCCGATAGCCCTGCATCCGCTTGCGGCGGATGAGCACGTCCATCAGCGTGTGCTGCAGCGCGTGGCCCATGTGAAGGCTGCCGGTGACGTTCGGCGGCGGGATGACGATCGAGTATTTCGTCGCGGCCGGATCCTGATTGATCTCAGGTGCAAAAAAGCCGTTTCGTTCCCAGCGTTCGTAGTGCGAGCTTTCAGCTTCCTTGGGATTGTATGCTTTAGCGATTTCCATCGATAAGTTGTTGATACTAAATAGTTAATTGATAACTGCTAATTGTTCATCGTTAACTGCGGACGCTTGGAATTTGAGTTCAATCGCAAATCCCGAATCCAAAATCGCAAATTGAAAGGGCCGGTCTCTTTTTGGACAAAAAGGCCGGCCGTCGGTTTCGATCTCGCTCGGGTTCTAGTTGGCGGCCTCTTCGTGTCCGATCTCCCGAAGAACTTCCTCGGCGACCTCGCGAACGACATCGCCGTCGAAGGCGCGCGCGACACGTTCCATCAGCTTGTCGGCAACACGCGCCGTGATCTCCACGACGAGTTCTTCCGAGATCCGCGGCTGCTCTACCACGGGTGCGGGCGATTCGGGTTCAACGAACCCGTACGAAGCCCGGATGCCGGTTTCCTCGACAAGCGGCGGAAGATCCAACGGATTGCTTTCATCGATGCTGACCGGTGCAGCCGATTCAACAGTCGACGCCGTTGATTCCGGAACTGAGGTCGGCATTAACGGTTCAGATTCGACGAATGCGAAATCCTTCAGTTCTTCGTGACTGAGCGGCTGCGTCTTTCCGAAATCGTCCCCGTCTTCCGGGGCAGCGGCTTCCGGAGCGGCTTCTTCGACCGTCTCCTCGGACGTTTCGGCAACAACCCCGCCCGCCGGACTCGCTTCGATCATCTCGTCGTCCGTTCCTGCGTCGCCGTAGTCGTAATAGCCTTCGATCGGCGGCTCCATCTCAAGCGTTCGGGCCGCAGTATCGGCGATCGCCTCGTCCGTATCGAGATCAGAGGTTTCCGCAACTTCCCCAACCTCCTCAACTTCCTCAACTTCCCCGACTTCCCCAACCTCCTCAACTTCCCCGACTTCCCCGACTTCCTCAACTTCCCCGACTTCCCCGACTTCCCCAACTTCCCCGACATCCCCGACTTCCCCAACTTCCCCGACATCCCCGACTTCCCCGGCGCCGCCAAGCAGAGCGGTGACGGTGTTCACCAGCTGCCGGATCGACTGGAACGGCTTTGTCAGATGTTCGTCGGCACCGACCCGTTTTGCTTCGGCCTCGTCGAACGGTTCGAAGGAGCCGACGAGAAGAATCACCGGAATGCCGTTCGAATCAGGATCGCTTTTGATCCGCTCGCATATCTCGTAGCCGCTAAGACCGGGCATGTTGACGTCCGCCAAAACGAGGTCCGGGCGGGCTTCGACGAAACGTTCCATTGCCGAATCACCGTCCCCGACGGCGATGACCTCGATGCCTTCGTCGACAAATGTAAGATTTACGACCTTTTGAATCGTTACCGAATCGTCCGCCAATAAAAGTTTATGTGACACGAGAGCGTTCTCCTTCCCTTACTGCGAAGGGTTGTTTTTTGCGACAAACATGCGCAGCATCGTCTGAAGCTGAGCGTGCGTGAAAGGTTTCGGCAAGAAGGCCACTGCGCCGGCGGCGAAACTGTCAGACGAAAGCCGGGCATTCTGTTCGGCGGTCATCATTATTACCGGGATGCGCATATGACGCTTCTCAGACTGCATATAGCGGACGAGTTCAGTCCCCTGGATATACGGCATTACGACGTCGAAGATCGCCGCGACGAACTTTTCGCCGGACTGCAAAACCTTGTAGGCCTCTTTGCCGTCGCGCGCCGTGACGGCCGAAAAGCCTTCTTTTTCGACGATGGCTTTTACGAGCCGCAGGATCGCCGGATCATCATCCGCGATCAGGATCTGCGATTGTCCTGCATTTGGTGCGTCAGTCATCTATTACGGAGTCGGGCGAATCAAGCAAACATTTTAACAAAGTTCATCGATTTTTCTAACGCCGACGAGTTCGGCGGCCAACTTGATCGCCGCGGTCATGCTCGATGGATCCGCGACCCCCATTCCGGCGATATCGAAGGCTGTCCCATGATCGACGGATGTCCGGATCAACGGCAGTCCGAGCGTGACGTTGACCGATGCGCCGAACGACAGGCACTTGACGGGGATTGTCGCCTGATCGTGATAGCAGGCGACGACAACATCGAACTCCCCGCGGAAAGCGCGAAGGAAGATTGTGTCCGGCGAAAAAGGTCCGCTGACGTCGATACCGCGCGCCCGGCACGTTTCGATCGCCGGGACGATTTCCCGCTCCTCTTCGTGGCCGAACATCCCGCCCTCGGAGGCGTGCGGGTTAAGACCGGCGACGGCGATCCGCGGCTTTTTGCCGATCAGTTTGCCGATCTCGCAGTTTGCAAAGCCGATCAGGTCGATCATTCGCCCCTTCGTTACAAGATCTATCGCTTCGCGAAGCGAAACATGAGTCGAAAGCAGCACGACGCGAAGCTTGTTCGCGAAGAACGACATCCTGAAGCGTTCGGTTCCGGTAAGATGGGCCAGAAACTCCGTATGACCGGGATAATTGTACCCGCCGAGATGGATCGCGGCCTTGCTTATCGGCGCGGTGGCGATCGCGTTGACCAAGCCTGCCTTCCAGAGTTCGACGGCCTTCTCAATATATTCCGCGGATGCGCGGCCGGTTTCAGGAGCATCGATCCCGACATCGAACACCGCGGGAACGTTTCCGAGATCAGCGACCTCGGAAGGCTCGGGAGGTTCAATTCCGAGCGACCGAGCGGTGGAACGCAAGACGCGGGCGTCGCCGACGATCAAAGGCCGGCAAACTGCGCGGACCGCAACCGAAGCGACCGACTTGACGACAACCTCCGGTCCGATCCCGGCCGCGTCGCCCATCGTTATCGCTATCGTCGGCTTGCCGTTGTCGAATTTCGATTCAGAACGCACCGTGACAAGAATATCACTTTCCGGGATCGGAGGTACGATCCCGGATTTCGGAAAAGATGGTTGAAATTGCTGACTATTTCTTGGACTTCACCGGAGGTTTGCGGTCCTCGGCTTTGTACATGTATTTGATGTTTTGCTTGAGGATCATGACGTTCGGATCGTCGTTGCGGTTCACCTTTATCGCGTCGCGATCGTACCACTCGATCGTCCCCTCGATCTCCTCACCGTCGACGAGGACGACGACCATCAAAGTCCGAGAGTTGATCTGTTTGCGGTAATAGAAGATCTCGGCGTGCGTATCGACCGGTGCGCGTTCGCCCCTTGGTTCCTGAAATTCGCCTTTCGAACGTGGATAGTTCTGCATAATGCTGACCCCCGTACCAACCTGTCGTGAGATTAGTCGGCCTGTCGCCTGATGAATGTCGGGACGCTCAGGTCTTCCGGTTCGTCCGCCGCCGGGTAAACTGAGCGTGACGGGTACGATCCGACGGACGAGGTTTCAGCATATCCCGACGGAACCGGGAGCGAAGCGTGATGAGCGCTTTCGAAACCGGTCGCAATAACGGTGATCTTTACCGATTCGTCCTCGTCTTCATTGAAAACCGTTCCCCAAATGATGTCGGCATCGTCGTGGGCTTCGGCCTCGATAAGCGCGATCGCCGCCTCGACCTCGTTCAACGGCGTCATTTTCGAACTGGTGATGTTGATCAGCGCGCCTTTCGCGCCCTTGATCGAGTTTTCCTCAAGAAGCCGCGAATCGATGGCCGCCTTCATCGCGGAAACGGCCGCTCCCTCGCCGCGTGCCTCGCCGATTCCCATCAGCGCCACACCGCGGCCGCGCATGACAGCACGGACATCGGCAAAATCGAGGTTGATGACTCCCGACGTTGTGATCAGATCGCTGATTCCCTGGACCGCCTGCAAAAGAATGTCGTCGGCGCGCCGAAAAGCGTCCATGATCGAAATGCGTTCCTCGACATCCTTGAGTTTCGAATTCGGGATCGTAATGATCGTATCGACACAGCCGCGGAGTTCCGCGAGCCCGCGATCGGCCTGCGTGCCGCGCTTCTTTCCCTCGACGCTGAACGGTTTCGTCACGACGGCGACGGTCAGGATTCCCAATTCCATCGCAAGCGAAGCTACAACCGGGGCAGCCCCGGTTCCGGTACCGCCACCGAGCCCGGTGGTGACAAACACCATGTCGGAACCCTCGAGCACGTCCATCAGCTTCTCGTGGTCCTCGAGCGCCGCATTGCGTCCGACGTCCGGATCGGAGCCGGCACCGAGACCGCGCGTCAAACGACTGCCGAGTTGGATCTTGATCGGAGCCTTCGAATCGTTGAGGGCCTGAAGGTCCGTGTTCGCGACGATGAACTCAACGCCTTTGACGCCGGCTTCGATCATTCGGTTGACGGCGTTTCCGCCACCTCCGCCGACGCCGATGACCTTGATCCTGGCACCCGTGATCGGCGGCTCATCGATCAAAAACCTGATTCCACTTTGCATTGGCTGAACTCCGTCCGTCATTAATTTTGCTACCTAAATACCTACTGTCGTGCCGTGCTCGGGTTGTAACTTCTGTGGGCTGGCAATTTATGGGCGTCTCAACAATATATTGTGCCTTCGGTCGCTAAGCATACAACGATTTGTGATAAAAAATCCAGCCACGACGTTACAATTATCTGAATTTGCCACGAAAATTTTCCAACCAGGCGGCCACTTTTTGGGTCGCGGTCGTTGGTCCTGCCATCGCCTCGCGAACCTGTCTCCGCATCGAGATCAGTGCCAGTCCGCAGGCCGTCGCCCATTCGGGGCGCCGAACCTCGGCCGCTAGTCCGCTGACGAGACTTGAATCGACGAATCCGAGTCGCGTCGGTGCGTCGAAAATCTGTTCGGCTATCTCGACCATGCCGCGGACCTGCGATCCGCCGCCGGTCAGAACCACGCCGCTCGAATTCTGCGCGCCGGTGCGGTTGATCTCAAGCGCGAGATGCTGCAGAAGTTCGATCGCCCGCGGGGCCATGATGTCGCACAGGATCTCCTTGGAAAGCCCGCGGGTCTCATTGCGCCCGACCGGCGTGATCTCGATGACCTCCTGACCCTCGTTTTCGCGGAAAAGAAACGGCGCGACGCACCCGTAGTCGTGCTTGATCACGTTCGCCTCCGGAATCGAGACGCGCAGCCCGAGAGCGATGTCCTTCGTGAAATGCATCCCGCCGAACGGGAAGACCCGCGTGTGTTGCACCGCGCCGCGTCCAAATATCATCAGGCTGGTCAGTTCTGAACCGATGTTGATCAGCGCGCAGCCGTACTCTTTGTCGTCCTCCGAAAGCGTGCTCGCGGCCGCGGCGAGCGGTTCAAGGACCATTCCGTCGACATCGAGTCCCGCACGATTGACCGCTTTTTCGATGTTCTGTTTGCCGGCGCTTGGGCTGATGACGACATGCACGCGGCTTTCGAGACGCGCCCCGCGCATCCCGACGGGCTCGGTGATACCGTCCTGGCCGTCGATGATGAATTCCTGCGGGAGCCGGTCGATGATCTCCCAGCCCGCCGGCAGCGGCATCGCGCTCGCCGATTCGATCGCCCGCTCAACGTCTTCTTCGGTGATCTCGCGTCCGGCGCCCGCGACCGCGACGACACCGCCTTTGTTTTCGCCCTGCAAATGCTCGCCCGAGACATTGACGGTCGCCATCTGGATCTCAAGGCCGCTGACCTGTTCGGCTTCCTCGACGGCACGTTTTATCGAGTCCGCGACGGCGTCTGTCGTCGAAACGATACCGCGTCTGAGACCCCGGGATTCCGCCTCGCCGAGTCCGACTATGTTCATCTGGCCGCTCTCGGACGGTTCGCCGATCACGCATCTGATCTTGCCCGTTCCGATGTCGAGTCCGACTGCCTGGATGTGACGATTGACCATTTCTATTTACCGTTATTTGCGACCTGTCGCGGGATGAGACGGAGATTCTGGCCGACCAGCGTGATTCCCTCGAACGTCGCGCCTTTGTTCGCGATGCTTTCGATCCCCCGCTGAAGCCTTTTTCCGAAATCCTCGGTCCCAAGCTCGATGTAAACTTCCGTTCCGGAATCCTCCACGATCGCCCGCGGTTCATCGAGATCAGCCAGATTGACCGTTTTCACGCGTTTCGCAAGATCGAAATTCCTCCAGTCCTCAAGCATCTTCTGGTACATCTTCACGCGCGTCTGGTTGGCCTTTACCGATCGCTCGTTGCGATTGGTGTCCCACCCGGCAAGAAGCGGTCCCCGGATCTCATTTTTGCCGACGGGCGCCAGCACCGCGGCCTCGTCGTCAACCCAATAGTCGGCACCGTCGATCCGGACCGGCGCCTTGGGAACCCTTTCGGTTAGCTGCACGCGGAGGCCATCGGGCAGTACCCGCGAAACGGCCACCGATTTCACGAAATTCATGCTCTCGATCCGTTCGCGGATCGCTGAAAGATCAGCGTTCCAAACGCCCGATCGATCGGTCAGGGTCTTGACTATTGTCTCGATGTTTTCGCTCGGAACGCGGGAAGCGCCCCGTACATCGACCTTTCGGACCTCGAAAAAATCGGATGCGGTGACGGTCCGATAACCCATGAACGCGAGAAATCCGAGACAGCCGACGATGCATACCATGAAGAACAGCGGGACAACAAGATTGATGAGATTGCTGTTCGACTTCGACGCACGCCTCGTCGTCCGGCGTTTTCCGGGGGCCGATTTGTTCGTGCTCCTAACAACTTTTCGTCTTGTTCGGGTTGCCATAGGTTCTCTGGATCATCTCCCTGTAAGTCGTTCGATCAACTCGTCGGAAAGCCTCGTGATGCTTCCCGCGCCGAGCGTGATCACCAAATCGTTTTCCTGCAGATAAGGCAGGACCTTGTCGGCGGCGCCTGAGACGTCGCCTATGTACTGCGCGTTCTTGTGCCCGTATTTCTTGATGTTTTCGGTCAGGATATCAGCCGAAATGCCGTCGATCGGCATTTCGCTCGCCGCATAGATGTCAGTTATGAAGACCATGTCCGCATTGTTGAAGCAGAGCGCGAACTCGTTCATGAGCTCACGGGTCCGGCTGTACCGGTGCGGTTGAAAAACGACGACCGTGCGTTTCCCGCTGCCGCCGGCCTTTGCGGCGGAAAGCGTCGCCGTTATCTCTGTCGGATGGTGCCCGTAATCGTCGACGACCATCACGCCGTTGACCTCGCCTTTCAGCTGGAACCGGCGGTTCGCATTCTTGAAGCGCCGAAATGCCGCTGCGATATTGGGAAACGGGACACCCAGCTCCAGCGCCACCGCTGTCGCCGCCAAAGCATTGTAAATGTTGTGTTTACCTGGCACCGGAAGATTGATCTCGCCGAGAACCTCCGTCCCGTGCCACACGGTGAAGCTCGAGCCGAAACTGTCGTGATACCAGATTTCGTGTGCCGAAATATCGGCCTGCACGGTCATCCCGTATGTCACGCGCCGGCGCTTGATGTGCGGAATGATCAACTGCACGTTCGGATCGTCGAGACAGATGACGCACGCGCCGTAGAACGGAACTTTGTTGACGAAATCGGTGAAGCACTGCACGACATCGTCCATCCCCTTGTACGACTCCATGTGCTCCTTGTCGATGTTCGTCACGACGGCGATCGTCGGATAGAGCATCAGGAAAGAACGGTCCGACTCATCGGCCTCAGTGACGAACCACTCGCTCGAACCGACACGGGCATTCGAACCGAGGATCTCGACGACGCCGCCGACGACCGTCGTCGGTTCGATCCCGGACTCGCCGAGGACAGTTGCGACCATCGACGTCGTCGATGTCTTTCCGTGCGTTCCGGCGACCGCGATCGAATACGGCTTGAGCGTCATCAGCTCGGCAAGCATCTCGGCCCGCGGGATGATCGGAATCTTGTTCCCGCGCGCGAAAACGATCTCGGGATTGTCGTCCTTGACCGCCGACGAATAGACCACGACCTGGGCGTCGCCGACGTTTTCCGCCGCGTGTCCTTCACGGATCACGGCACCTAGCTTCTCGAGCCGATCGGTGTTTTTCGATTTGCTCAGATCGGAACCCGAAACTTCGAATCCCAGATTGCAAAGAACTTCGGCGATGCCTGACATGCCGATCCCGCCAATGCCGATGAAATGAATTTTCCTTACGTTACGAAACATCTTTGTTAGTGGTCAGTGGTCAGTGGTCAGTGGTCAGTGGTCAGTGGTCAGTGGTCAGTTGTCAGTGGTCAGTTGTCAGTGGTCAGTTGTCAGTGGTCAGTGGTCAGTGGTCAGTGGTCAGTGGTCAGTGGTCAGTGGTCAGTGGTCAGTGGTCAGTGGTCAGTGGTCAGTGGTCAGTGGTCAGTGGTCAGTGGTCAGTGG
>JAKQII010000187.1 GCA_029557535.1 Acidobacteriota bacterium | reverse complement strand
GTTCACACTAAGCAAGGATCAGAGTTGTTGATCTTCGAAGATCCGTACGGCGCGATGAAGGCGAAGCCGGAAGTCTTCGATTTCAGCGCAACCATAACTTCGCTGGCGATCGGTTCGATCGAAGGCGATCCGCATTTTGATCTGGTAGTGGCGGCCGGCAGCGAACTCGCCGTTCTGCAAGGACGCGATAGAAAATTGTTGTTCGACGGCACCGGAAATTCGGCAGAGGCCGTAACTCTGTCCCGCCGGACCTTCGATCTTCGGATCGAAGCAGTCGCGGTCGGCGAATTCATCAAGAGCGAATCATTTCGACAGGAGATCGCTCTTCTTTCGAACGACGGAAAAGTTCGTCTCTTAGAGAAGCGCGGGACAGCGTTGTCCGAATGGGACGTAGAATCGTCGGTTTCCCTACCAGAATACTCTTCGGGCACAGAAACGCCAAGTTTACTGTCCGCACGCGTTTCGGCCCGCTCGGTCGACACCCTGGTAGTTGGTGTTGAAAAATCGATCCATCTTCTGACGAGCGACATTATGCCGCCGAAAAGTGAAACGGAGTCCGTAAATTACGCCGCGCAAGACTTCGATCTTCAAACCTCGCTCGATTCGTCGGGCAAGATCACGGCGATCCTGCCGATGCGTCTCAACATCGACGCCCTCAGCGATCTGGTCGTGATGAAGGATAACTCGGTTGCACCGACTGTCGTGCAGACCGCGCCGATGGCGAGTCTCATAGTGGATAGTACTTCCCTTGCCTCTGACGAAGACCTTTCAAACAATGTCTGCTGCACAGTTCCGCTGGTGATGGGCGCTTGCCCGGTTGGAGCCTGCAGTCTGCGGGCGGCAGTCGAACAAGGGAATTTTTCGGGGGGCGCACAGCAGATCAATTTCAATATTCAGATCGCCGGCGTTCCGACAATACACGGTGGCACATACAGTTTAGGGGTTCCGACCGTAGTTAACGGTGCTTCTCAACCCGGCGGTTTAGTTGAAATTACTGGCACGGGTGCTTTGCCGGCCAACATTTTTACCGGCTCACAAACTGATAATTGTGTATTTCGCGGATTGGTGATCAACGGCGTTGGCGGAAATTACTATATGAATCCGCAGGGAATAAACAATATCTTTGAAGGCAATCGGGTCGGCACGAATGCGGCGGGAACGGCCGCTGCGGGAAGTCCGGTCAACAACACCGGCGGCATCGCCGTCGGCGGTGCAAATCTAATCGGCGGCACGACCGCCGCCGCCCGCAACATAATTTCGACCGGCACCGGTGAAGGTGTAGGTGTCAATGGATTGGCTAACGGAAATCCCCTTCTCGTGCAGGGCAATTTTATCGGAACGGACGTAACCGGCACGGTTGCACTGGGAAATCTCGGCAGCGGAGTGAGGATTCAGGGCTTCAATCTGTCAGTTGGCGGAACGACCGCAGGAGCGGGCAATGTTATTTCTGGAACGACGGGCGATAGCATTTTCGGAGCAAACGGGATAACCGGACAAGGCGGCGACGGCGGCGGCATCGGAAAATTGATACATGGCAACCGGATCGGGACGAATGCCGCCGGAACAGCCGCGCTTCCCAACGCACGATCCGGCATTAACGGAAGCACCGGGACGCCGTTTGACACGATAGGAGGCGTAAATCCGGCGGCGCGAAACATTATCTCTGGCAACGGCATCGACGGAATCTACTCATCTACCACGGGCGGAAGCGCGCTTGTTCCGTCAATTGTCGGAAATTTCATCGGAACGAACGCGTTGGGCA
Organism: Acidobacteriota bacterium; assembly: GCA_029557535.1. GTDB lineage: Bacteria > Acidobacteriota > Blastocatellia > Pyrinomonadales > Pyrinomonadaceae > JAFDVJ01. The sequence goes on along the minus strand of JAKQII010000187.1, from coordinate 2,758 downwards.
GCGGGGCAATTCCAAACGGGGGCTTCGGAATTAACTTCGGCGGCTCGATCGCGATACCGATCACTTCAAACGTTATCTCCGGCAACACGGGCGGCGGCATCCTGTTTTGCAATAGCATTTTCGGCACCAATAACGTTATAACGCAGAACTTGATCGGGACGGACGCGTCGGGGAACAACCCGCTCGGCAACACGGGCGTTGGTTTGTCCACCAGTTGTGGCGGGGCTAATGGAAACGGCACCATCACAAACAACACGATCTCCGCCAATGGCAGTCACGGCGTTCTGGTTGATGGCGGATTTAATCTGAATTTTCAGGACAATTTCATCGGCACAAATCCGAGTGGAAGCCTTAATTTGGGCAATGGCGGCGACGGAATTCGATTTGTCAACGCTTTCGGTCAGAACGATGTTACTTTCAATCGAATTACGCGTAACGCAGGAAACGGGGTGAATCTTGCGACCAGCGATATCTTCTCGTTGGAGAACTTCGTTGCAAATAATCGGATCTGGGACAATAACGGGTTGGGGATCGATCTGGGCGGCGATGGCGTGACGCCGAATGACGCCTGCGATCCGGAAAACGGCACGAATCACCTACAGAACTACCCGGTCATAGCCTCTGCCATCAGGCGGGGAAATAACATTCGAGTTACAGGCACGTTCAACAGCGCGGTCGGTCCGGATTATCGTTTACGATTCTACGGAAACGAAACGGCTGACCCTTCCGGTTTCGGCGAAGGCGAAAGAAGCCTCGGAGAGATCAATGTAGCCGTTCCCGTCGGCTGTCAGATGAACTTCACCGCCACCGTGCCTATCATTCCTTCATCGGCGCGGTGCGTTTCGGCAACCGCGACCGATACGGACGGCAACACGTCGGAGTTCTCAAAATGCGTCCGTATCAGAAGCGTGGCGAACAGTTTCGACAACGACGGCCAGGCTGACGTTTCGATCTTTCGCCCATCGAGCGGAGAATGGTGGTTCATGCGGAGTGTCGACGGAGTTGTCAATGCCGCAAGTTTTGGCACGTCCACCGACCGGATCACACCCGGCGACTACACCGGCGACGGTGTGAGCGACCTTGCATTCTGGCGACCCGGGAATGGGACATGGTTCATACTTCGCTCAGAAGACTCAACATTCTATTCATTCCCCTTCGGAGCGAATGGCGACATTCCTGCACCCGGTGATTTTGACGGCGACGGCAAGTTCGATTCGGCGGTATTTCGTCCTTCGATCGGGACATGGTTCATTCTTCGTTCGGGCGACCTGCAAACGGCGATAGTCCCATTCGGAATAACCCAGGACAAGCCCGTGGTCGCCGATTATGACGGCGACGGACTCGATGACGTCGCGATTTTCCGCCCGAACCTCGCTGAATGGTGGCATCGCCGAAGTTCTGACGGTCAAGTTCTGGCGGCGCAATTCGGATCATCGACCGATTCTCCGGTGCAGGGCGATTATACAGGCGATGGTAAAGCCGACATTGCTTTCTGGCGTCCTTCCACCGGTTTTTGGTTTGTGCTTCGCTCCGAGGACGGCTCGTTTTTCGCGTTCCCCTGGGGATCGAATGGCGACATTCCAGCTCCTTCCGATTACGATGGCGACGCAGTTGTGGATCCTGCCGTATTTCGGCCCTCGACAGCGACATGGTTCATCAATCGATCAACCGATGGAGTAGCGATCTTGAATTTCGGTACGGCCGGCGATAAGCCTGTTCCGAGTGCTTATATTCCGTGAATGGTCGTGAGAAAGAGGCTGCCTGGAAAAGTGTTTCAACTTTTTCAGACAGCCTCGGACTTGCACGTTGTCGACCGGTTCCTTCGAAAGCCTGACAGGTGTTAGGCATTAAGCCAGACTTCTAGCGACGAGGACGTCGCATCGTCGCCGAACCGTATCAAACATCCTCTGCTGTGTCTTTTTACAAGATAATATTCTAATATCTAGAGCAATTAAGTTTCCCTAAATTGCTCATGAAAAATCTCTTTACCCTCTTTGCAGTTCTTGTCCTTATAACAATATCGACAGTCCAAGGCCAAACGTCGATCTGGTCAATAGATTCGCGGGCCGAGGTTTTGAAAGGCGATTCGCAGGGCGTCTCGATAGAATCGAACGGGACGATCTCGATAGCGCCGAGACTCTCAAGGATGTTCGAGACCGGACAACCTTTCGTATGGTCAGGCGTTATCGACGCCGGCGGAAATGTGTACCTCGGAACGGGTGGAGACGGCAGGGTCTTTAAGATAACTCCGGCAGGCACCGGCTCGCTTTTCACCGATCTGGCGGAATTGAACGTCTCGGCCCTGGCAATTGGGCGAAATGGCGAACTTTACGCCGCGACCTCGCCCGATGGCAAGGTTTACCGGATCGATGCCGGAGGAAAGGCCGACGTCTATTTCGAGCCGAAAGAAAAATACATCTGGTCGCTCGCGGTCATGGCCGATGGAAGCCTTGCAGTAGGAACTGGTGAGAGCGGAAAGATATATCGGGTGCGGGCCGCCGGTGCTCTGCCGGCAGCAGCATTGATGTTCGACACGAGTGAGACACACATTATCTCGCTGGCAGCCGATCAGAAGGGGAATCTGTTTGCAGGGACCGATCCGAATGGCCTGGTGATACGATTCGGCCCGGATGGAAGGCCATTCGCCCTTATCGACTCCCCGCTGCGGGAGATACACGAGGTCTCGGTCGGTCCGGACGGCTCGATTTATGCACTCGCCATTGCCGAATCGGTCGCCAATGCACCGACGCCATCAGCA
>JAKQII010000093.1 GCA_029557535.1 Acidobacteriota bacterium | reverse complement strand
TCGACCGTCCACACGCTCGCTTTGACAAACCGCGGCGGCGCATCGGCCGGCGAAATCATCGCGCTTCGTGACCGCGTGCGAAGCACCGTTTTCTCCGTTTGGGGCATCGAACTTGACGTCGAGCCGGTACTTGTGGGTTTTGAGGCGTGAAGTTCGAGATTCAAAATTCAAGATTCAAGATTCAGTATTCGAGAATCAGGAGTGCCCCGGAGACCTTGAAAACCTCGAATATGGATTCTTGAATTTTGGATTTTGAATCAAAGAAGGTGCATTGTTTTGATACAATAACGGCAATGAAACTCCGTGCCCTTATTGTTGACGACGACGAGGCGACCCTCGACCTCATGAAGTTCCGTCTGGAGAACGACGGCTTCAATGTAACTGCATCATCGCGCGGCGCTTCCGCGCTCGAGAACATCCGCGAATTCGACTTCGACATCATCCTCACGGACTACAATCTTCCTGACACTAACGGCATCGAGATCGTCCGCACGGCGAAGGAGGTGTCGCCCGAGACCGAGATCATCATGATCACGGCGTTCGGTTCGATGGACAAGGCGATCGAAGCGACAAAAGCCGGCGCGTTTTACTACGTCGAGAAGCCTGTGAAATTCGATGAACTCCGTGTCCTGATCGAGAAAGCCGTCGAACGCAAGCAGCAGAAACGCGAGATCCGCGAACTGCGCGGACGCCTTGCGAGCCGTTCGTCGTATGAGGGCATCATCGGCGGAAGCCGAGCGATGCAGGACATCTACGAGATCATCGAATCGGTCGCCGAAACCGACGCGAACATCCTGATTCTCGGCGAGTCCGGTACAGGAAAGGAAGTTATCGCGAACGCGATACACTTTAAGAGCCTCCGTTCGAAGAAACCCTTCGTTAAGGTCAACTGTTCGGCGCTTCCGAAGGAACTGATCGAATCGCAGCTTTTCGGTCACACGAAGGGATCGTTCACCGGCGCGACCAGCGACAAGACCGGCTATATCGGTCAGGCGGCGAAGGGAAGTCTGCTGCTCGACGAGATCGCCGAAATGCCGATCGAACTCCAGCCAAAGTTGTTGCGGGTCCTTCAGGAACGCGTCTATTACAGCGTCGGCAGCGACACGCCGCGCGATGCCGATTTCCGGCTGATCTCGGCGACGAACCGCGATCCGCTCGAGGCGATCAGCGCCGGGCTCCTCCGGGAAGACCTTTATTACCGGATCAACACGATCGCGATCAGGATACCTCCGCTGCGCGAACGGATGGAGGACGTGCCGGCGCTCGCCGAGCACTTTCTCGAGTATTACGCCGAGAAATATCGCCGTCCCGTCCGAGGGTTCGCGCAGTCGGCATTCGATCAGATGCTCAATTACACATGGCGCGGCAATGTCCGCGAACTGCAGCATTCGATCGAGCGTGCGGTTCTGCTTTGCAAGACCGAACGGATCGCGGAACTCGGGGTGAACGTGTCGGAAGAAAATCAGTTAGCCGGGTCGGACATTGTCCGGGCGCGGTTCAGCACGATCGCCGCCGGCGAATCGAAGGGCGAGTTTTTCGAAGAGATCGGTCGCGCGGTTGCGACGAATCTGCCCGAACCGCCGTTTGACGACGAAAACCGCGACGTTTTTGACCTTCTGGAAAAAGGGATCGTCAAGGCGGTCCTTGCGAAGAACGGAGGCAACAAACAGGCGGCATCAAAGGCGTTAAACGTCTATCGTCCAAGGCTTTACGGGATCATCAAGCGCCACGGGCTTGAGTGATCTTCGATTTTGGATTTTGGATTTGCAGACGCGAAACGTCCGATTGCGAAACCCTGTTTTGCGGAAGAACTGCGATAAGGTGCCGGATTCAAGATTCAAAATCAATCCCGTCCTAAACGTTGATTTTTGAAACGGAAATAACAGAGAAAGTCTTCGATTTCTCAGGATGCTTTTGAGAGTATCCTTGAGTTGCACAAAAGGAGGACTTTCTCTGTGACAAATGTAGCACTATTCGCGCAAATCGTCTCCAAGCTTGACCGGGCTGGCTTCGGAAAGTTGGTTTCGCGGTTCGGGACGGACAAGCATGCCAAGGGATACGACAGTTGGACGCATCTGATCTCGATGCTGTTCTGCCAGTTGGCGAAGAGCCAGTCGGTGCGGGACATCAGCAACGGGCTGAGGTCGGCGACGGGGAATCTGAATCATCTCGGGGTCAGCCGGGCGCCGTCGAAGTCGTCGATCAGTTACCAGAACAAGCACCGGGACTGGAGACTGTTCCGGGAGTATTATTTTCATTTGTTGAAATGTTTCGGACAGCAGGCGGCGTTCAGGAAATTCCGCTTCCGGATAAAGGCCAGGATCCTGCTGCTGGACGCGACGACGATCAGCGTCTGTCTGAAGGTGTTCGACTGGGCGCACTACAAGACCGCGAAAGGAGCGGTCAAACTGCATACTTTGCTTGATTACGAAGGCCACATACCGGTTTACATGGTCATCAGCGACGGGAAGACGGGCGACAACAGAGCGGCATTCGATATTCCGCTGCCAAGGGGATGCGTGGTCGTTGCCGACCGGTTCTACGTCGATCTGCGGCTGATAAACGATTGGGACAGCAGCGGGGCGCTGTTCGTCATCCGGCACAAGGAGAATCTCAGTTTCACGGTGATCAGGAAGAACGAACTCAATACCGACCGGCATCCCCACGTCCTGGCCGACGAGATCATCGAACTCAAAGGCCGGGTTTCCCGGGAAAAATATCCGAAGAAACTGCGCCGCGTCGTCGTCTGGGATTCGAAGCGGCAGGAAAATGTCGAAATCCTGACGAACCAGTTCTCATGGTCGGCGAACACCGTCGGAGAGATCTATCGGTGCCGTTGGCAGATCGAGATCTTCTTCAGGGACATCAAGCAGCTTCTGCACGTCAAATCGTTCATCGGCACCAGTGAGAACGCCGTCATGATTCAGGTCTGGACCGCCATGATCACGATCCTGATCCTGAAAGTGCTCAAGGCAATGGCCCAACACAAGTGGTACCTGTCCAATCTGGTCAGCTTCATTCGCCTGAATCTGTTCGTCAAGATCGACTTGCAGCAATGGCTCGACGAACCCTTCATCGAACGGCGGAAGCCGCCGAAAAACCAAGCCCAGGGGGTTCTTTTCGATTTCGGCTGATCTCTGATCGTCTCAACCCGTGTTTTCGGATACTCTGATTACCACCGGAAAACGTTTAGGACAGCATTGATTTTCATTCTTGATTCTGAAACTCCTCTGTGTCAGTTTTGTTCCGATGAAAAAGCGACCTTTGGTGGAGATCTGCGTCGACTCGGTCGAATCGGCACTCGCTGCCCAGCGTGGCGGTGCCGACCGCGTCGAACTTTGCGA
>JAKQII010000092.1 GCA_029557535.1 Acidobacteriota bacterium | reverse complement strand
TCGACCGTCCACACGCTCGCTTTGACAAACCGCGGCGGCGCATCGGCCGGCGAAATCATCGCGCTTCGTGACCGCGTGCGAAGCACCGTTTTCTCCGTTTGGGGCATCGAACTTGACGTCGAGCCGGTACTTGTGGGTTTTTGATCGATCCCTCTTTTGCACCGCAAGTCCGTCTAGCCCCGTCGTTCTTAGAGTTGTAGGAGGATTTATGCGGAAACACCTGATTGGTCTCGCGCTGTTTGTTCTTATTGTCTCCACGTTCGCCGTCGTCAGGATCCTCATCGAGCCGTCCCCGACGCTCCCGGAAGTTCCGCCGGTGCGCATCGATAACGTGTCATTCTCAGTGAGAGGGGCGTATTACGATGTCGAGTCCGGCGAGTTCGTCAGCGATCTCAAAATCGTGTGGGACGGGTCCGGCGCGCGCCCCGACTCGGTTTGGGTCTGGCACGAGTTCGTCGGCGACGACTCGACGCTCATCGCCGCGGGACTTGAACAGATTTCGGATCCGTTCAGGGACGCCCGCACGGTCTCTTTGCTGATTCACTCCGTTCATTCAAGGAAGCCGGGGTCCGGTGCGAACCTATACGGCCGGTTCGAGGTTGCGAACTCGAATGAACTGATGCGGACCGGTCTCGATCCAACACGCGTGTCTTCGCCGCAGCAAGTGATCTTCATTCACGGCGACGCCTCGGTCATAAAAAAATAATTTCGCGCACTTGAAAACGGTGCAAGTAAGTGGCGATTCGTTCGTTCCATCCTCAAATGGTTTCGGCAGGTCTTGGGGACTTGCAATTTTCATTTGAGAGGACAAAGAAGATGAGAAGGGCGAAATACTACGGCGTCGTGCGAGCTGTCGCCGGTTTTCTATTGGTTTCGTTGGTTTTGTCAGGCTGCTCCGGAACGGGTTCGACCCGGAACGAGAGCAGATCGCCGGCGAACTCGCCGGTTCAGTACGCGAAAACGGCATCAAATTCAAACAGGGCGGTGGCCGCCAATACATCGGTTCCTCGATTTGAAGAACCGATAGGTGACGGTGAGCGATATGCGGCGATCGAGGAGAATCCGTTCCTCGAAGCTTCCCGAGCGCCGCTTTCGACCTTTTCCGTCGACGTCGATACCGCGGCATACGCGAACGTCCGCAGGTTCGTGAAGGATGGGAAACTCCCGCCGAAAGACGCGGTTCGGATCGAAGAGATGATCAACTACTTCGATTACGACTATCCGCAACCGATCGGAGATGTCCCGTTCTCGGTAAACACGGAAGTCGCGTCGGCTCCTTGGGATCCTTCGCACAAGCTCCTCCTGATCGGGCTTCAGGGTAAGAAAATGCAGCTTGAGAACGCCCCTCCTGCGAATCTTGTTTTCCTGATCGATGTTTCGGGTTCTATGAGCGATCAGAACAAGCTGCCGTTGCTCAAGCAGGGCCTGCGTACGCTGGTCGACCAATTGTCGCCGCGGGACCGCGTCGCGATCGTCGTATACGCCGGCGCCAGTGGCCTTACGCTTCCGTCGACATCAGCCGCTCGTCGCGGTGAGATAGTGGCGGCGCTCAACAACCTCGAAGCAGGCGGATCGACTAACGGCTCCGGTGGGATCAAACTCGCGTATATGATCGCCGAGGAGAATTTCATAAAAGACGGGATCAACCGCGTGATCCTCGCGACGGACGGCGATTTCAACGTCGGTATGACGAGCGACCCCGAGCTCGTCTCGCTGATCGAAGCGAAACGAAAGAGCGGCGTCTCCCTTTCGGTGCTCGGATTCGGCCGGGGTAACCTCAACGATTCGATGATGGAGAAGCTCGCCGACAAGGGAAACGGCAACTACGCATATATCGATACGGCGGAGGAGGCGAGAAAGGCGCTCGGCACCCAGGTTTCGGGCACCCTATTCACGATCGCGAAGGACGTAAAGATCCAGGTCGAGTTCAATCCGGCAAAAGTTGCCGGCTACCGGCTTATCGGTTACGAGAACCGATTGCTCGCCAACCGTGATTTCGAAGATGACTCAAAAGATGCCGGCGAGATCGGGGCCGGGCATTCCGTGACCGCGCTCTACGAGATCGTTCCGGCCGGCGGAAAGGTCGACAACTCCGGGATCGGGGAATTGAAGTACGGCCGCGTCGAACCGTCCGAGACGCAATTCGCGAACGAACTGCTGACTGTAAAACTGCGTTACAAGGAACCGAACGGTTCGGCAAGCAGATTGCTGACGGTCGGGCAACTCGACAATTCCAAAGAGTTCACCGAAGCCGGCGAAAACCTTCGGTTTGCGGCGGCGGTCGCCGGATTCGGAATGGTTTTGCGCGATTCGCGCTACAAGGGTACGGCGAACTTCAGCAACGTCTGGCAGATCGCGAACGCCGCCCGCGGGACTGACTTGAATTCGTACCGGAGCGAGTTTCTTGATCTCGTTCGCCGGGCCGATGTTCTCAAAACGAGAGGCTAGCCGGCCGCGGGTTCAAAAGAAGTTCAAGATTCCAGATTTCAGGAGCCTGTCGGAACAGCACGGGCGGTTGAGTTCAGACCGGATTCAGCGTGCGAAGCACGCGCCCTTTTCATAGCACCAGGCGAAGGCTTGGCCGAGCCTGGTGTGGGTTCGTACCCGTAAACCCGGAGCGTGTGAAACACGCGACGTCTGATGAAAAGTGCGAAAGGTCCGCGTGTTTCACGGGCTTTGTTCGGTTCCGAATCGACACACCACGTTCCGCTTCGCTCCACGTGGTGCTATCGTCCCAACGCGTGCTCCGCACGCAGAATCGGGCCCAGAATCCGTGCTTGTGGATTAATCCGACAGGCTCCAAGAATGAATGAATCAACAACAGGAATTCCGGACTTTACTGAAATTCTTGAATTTCGAGTTCGCCGGCCAAACGCAGGGGCGCAGAAGCGATAACCCCCGGCGGCGCGAAGCGGAGCCTGGGGATCCTATCCGAAGATGATCAAAGCCCCG
>JAKQII010000174.1 GCA_029557535.1 Acidobacteriota bacterium | reverse complement strand
GATCTTCTCGCTCGTCGGCCAGCACTATTACCTGACGCTCCGTCATTCGGTAAAGAAGCAGAATCTGGAACCGCAGATCAGGCAGTACGCCGAAAAGAACTTGCGCGAATGGGGCGAAAAGCAGAGCGCGAGTTCATGGCGCGGCAAGCTCTTCAAGCCGTTCCGGCCGTACATCGAGCGTTGGGCGAAGTGGCTCAACAAGAAGGCGGTTCAGGCGCAGAAGAAATAATTTCACGATTCCAGGATTCCAGAGATTCCAAGATTCCATTTTGTTACGACACCTCTCTTTGGAATTTGGAATCTTGGAATTTTGGAATAAGGATTTCATGAATTATTGGCTTGTAAAACAGGAACCCGAAGCGTATTCGTTCGACGATCTGATTCGGGACGGGAAGACCGATTGGACCGGCGTCCGGAATTATCAGGCTCGGAACAATCTGCGAGCGATGAAAAAGGGCGACAAGGTTCTTTTCTATCACTCGATCTCGGACAAGCAGGTCGTCGGACTGAGCGAGGTCACGCGTGAGGAATATCCCGACCCGACCGACCCGAACTGGATCTGCGTCGAACTGACGCCGGTCGCAAAATTCGCGAATCCGGTTTCGCTGGCGTCGATCAAATCAACGAAGAAACTCGAGAACATCGCTTTGATCAAGCAGTCGCGGCTCTCGGTCATGCCGCTGACCAAAGCGGAGTTCGAGACGATTGTGAAAATGGGTTCGTGACCGGTCTGGAGTTCCGCCGTCAGGCGGCTAATAGATTTGGATTGGTAACGTTTGAGTGGCAAGCCTTTCGCTTGCATAGATTCGATATATGCTCAAAGACGCAGTAGCGTACTACGATCAACTTCTCGCCGACGCGGATCTGGCGGAAGATTCCCGACGCGCTCTCGACGAGGGACTTGAGGCCGCGCGTTTGATCTTCGGCGGACGCCGGCTCTGTCCGTATCTCCGGCCGCATTTCGTGACCAAGTCTGACTGGGACCGCGTCGTTGTCATCTGCGAGAGGGTTTGGTCGGCGCTTCAGAAGGTCAAGGACGCGGCGGTCAGGGATGACGTGATCCTCGACGAACTCGGCGTTACCGATGTCGAGAAGGAACTTATAGCGATCGATCCGAAATACACGCAGGTCTCGCCGACGGCGCGGCTCGATTCGTTCCTGACGCCGAACGCGTATTCGTTCGTCGAACTCAACGGCGAAAGTCCGGCGGGGATCGCCTATGCCGACTCAGCAACGGATATCTTTCTCGAGCTTCCGGTGATGAAGAAGTTCCTCGAACGGTACGAGGTCGAGAGGTTCGAGGGAAGTCCGAAGCTATTGGAAGTTCTTCTGCACGCTTACGAAGAATTCCTCGGTTCGAAGCCGGACTCGCCGCCGGTGATCGCGATCGTCGATCTCAAGGGTCTGCCGACGCAAAAGGAATTCGAGCTGTTCCGCGACTATTTCGAGCAAAACGGATGCAATGCTCTGATCTGCTCGCCTGATGAACTGGAATTCGACGGCAAGTATCTTTATTTTCACGGCGCGAAGATCGATATCGTTTACAAGCGTCTGCTGGTGAACGAGTATCTGCCGATCATGGACGAGTACCCGGCGCTGCTCGACGCATACCGCGCCGGCGCCATCTGCATGGTCAACAACTTTCAGTGCAAGATCATCCATAAAAAGGCGATCTTTGCCGTGCTGACCAACGAACGATTCGCGCATCTCTTTTCGAATGAGGAGCTTGCGGCGATTGGTGAGCACGTTCCGTGGACGCGTCGGTTCCGCGCGGAATCGACCGAATACAAAGGCGAGAAGATCGATCTCGTCGAATTCACCCGCGCGAACAAGTCGAAGCTCGTGCTCAAGCCGAACGACGACTACGGCGGACACGGAATTTACATCGGCTGGGTTGCGGACGATGCGGAGTGGGACGAAGCGATCGAAACGGCACTTGCGAACGGCGATTATCTCGTGCAGGAACGCGTGGAGACGTCAAAAGAGATGTTCCCGATGCTCTTCGGCGACGAGGTCGCGATGATCGAGCAACTCGTCGATCTCGATCCGCTGCTCTATTTCGGAAAAGTCGGCTCGGCGTTCACGCGGCTTTCGACAACGGAACTCGCGAACGTCTCGAGCGGCGGCGGCATGGTCCCGACGTTTGTGATCAGGGAAAGATGTTAAATTCCATGGATTCCAGATTCCATGGATTCTAAGATTCCGCTGGTCGAGACGCTCTGCTTGAGTTCCTGGATTCGGAAATGAAGGAATCCGTGCCGACCGGAAAATAGCGCGTTCGAGGTGCTCAAGACTGCTGTTCCGCGGTCTGATCATGGAATCTTGAAATCATGGAATCTTGGAATGCGGTTTTCGTACTCCCGACTCTCGACTTTTTTTTATGTCCCGACTACTTGAACTAACCGAAGAATTCCGGCGGCTTGAGCAAAAACTTGAGCTCGGCGGCGGCCCGGTAAAGATCGAGAAGATCCACTCGCAGGGGAAACTCACCGCGCGCGAGCGCCTGTCGCTGCTTTTTGATGAGGATTCTTATGTTCAGGAGATCGGACTGTTCGTCGCCTACGATCAGTACAAGGGACAGGCACCCGCAGCGGCCGTCGTGACCTCGGTCGGGAAGATCTGTGGGCGCGAATGCGTCGTCGTCGCCAACGACGCGACAATCAAGGCCGGCGCGTGGTATCCCGAGACGATCAAAAAGATCCTTCGTGCGCAGGAGATCGCGATGCGA
>JAKQII010000091.1 GCA_029557535.1 Acidobacteriota bacterium | reverse complement strand
GGCGGATTCGGAATCCGATTCCATCGTCAGGAGAAACGCCCGACGAACGGACGCGTAACGCGACAGGACTTCGAGAATGTTCGAAAACGACGATTTCGGGGTCTGGGCGTCGTTGAGGGCGCCGAGGATGCGTTCGATCGTAACAAGCTGGATTTTGGTCATATCCTACAAAATTGTCGGAAATGTTGATCTTTTCCCGGCGGTTGCCCGCAGCGGACGCGGGATCGTAGGCGCTAAATCTGCATTGCGCGAATTGTACTACAAAATTGTCGGAGACACGCCTTGAAAATCACAAAAATGTCGGAAATATCCATCGCATCGACAGGAACAACGCTGGAAATCATTGAAAAAGGGCGAGCAGTGACTTTGGTACGGCGGTTGCTCTTTGCGAAACGCGAGCAATCCGATTCGAATACGGATCACCGTCTTCGAGAGAGACCCGATCCATACTTGAGGCAATGCCGCGGCGGGCGATACGGCGCCGATCCCGACGTCGGCGTTCCCATCGGAATAGGCAAAAACAATTCAAAAGATTCGGGTTCCGTATCCTTCACGCAAACTTGGGGAAGATTGTCAGGATGCGGAGCCCGAAAGTCATTTTCGAATTGCGATCTTCGATGTTCGTGGTCAATCCCGAGGTGAACCGGGATTACGCAACGGGATTTGCTTCCCGCGAAACACGCTAACCGCGCGAAAAATGACCGGCGTTTCAAGACCTCGGTCGGATGTTCGATGTTTTGATCGCTTGCGACCGTAAACCGCTTCTTTACAATACTTGTGATCCGGAATCGCACCCGGTAACGCTTTTGCATACCGACCAACAACCGAAGAGACGTTCGCGTGTATCGCGTATTTCGCGGGCAAGAATCTTTAACGCGTTATCTGGGGTAGATCAAGGGATCGCCGGTTCGGTCGGCCCGCAAACTTGCCCATGATGCCCGCTCGCGCTGCACGGTGCTTTGCAACCCCGGGGCTCGACAAAAGGACCGATCGCCATCAGACTTCGAGTTAGGGATGAGCCATCGATTCGAATTCCAGGTCACGCCTGAATTCAATAAGTACCGACTCGACGAGTTCTTGTACGTGAAGTTTCCGCACCTCGGCCGGATGTACCTGCGCGAGCTTGTTCGCGACGGTAGGTGTGAGGTCAACGGCGAAAACCGAAATCGGGGCCGTGTTTTGAAAACAGACGACTTTGTGGAGATCGACGTTGATCGGGCCGATCGGACCTCGCTCCATCCCGAAGATATCGATCTCGAAGTTCTTTTCGAGGACGTGGACATTCTTGTCGTGAACAAGCCGTCGGGAATGTTGATTCATCCGACGGTCCGGGTTAGGACGGGAACGCTCCTGAATGCCGTCGCGCACCATCTGAATTCGTCCGAACAGGAGGAATTCCGACGGGCCGGACTCGTCCATCGGCTCGACAAGGACACCTCCGGAATCGTCGTCCTCGCGAAAAATCTGCGGTCGCACCGGATCCTTGCCCGTCATTTCCAGCAGAAAAGGGTCGAAAAGCGATACTTCGCGGTCGTGGCCGGAGAACCGGAGTTGAACGAAGGCGCGATCGAGGCGCCGATCGGCAGGTTCGCGGAAAAACGATTGTGGTCGATCAAGGACGACGGAAGGCCGGCGCACACCAGGTTCTGGGTGCGCGAGCGCGATGCCGGCGCGGCGCTGCTGGAGCTTGAACCCGTTACCGGCCGCACGAATCAGCTCCGCATCCATCTGGCGCACATCGGATATCCGATCGTCGGTGACATCAAATACGGCGGTCCCGAATTCAGCCGCCTGTGCCTTCATGCCGCGCGAATTCGGATCAATCATCCGACAACCGGCGTGGTTGTCGAATTTGCTTCGCCGGTGCCGGCCGAAATGGAGTTTTCGAACGTCTGCGTCTAAAATCGCAGAAAAGACCGACCGGAGCGCGAACAATATGAAATCCGATCCCGTTTACAAGAAAGTCAGAAAACTTATCGACGAACGCGAAC
>JAKQII010000099.1 GCA_029557535.1 Acidobacteriota bacterium | reverse complement strand
GAAAAGTGTGATTTGGAGACGATCTCTTTCGCCATCGGCATTGAACGGCACGACGCCCATGCGGCGTTCGCGTCCGAAGGCCAGCATTTATCGCATCCGAAGTCTTTCAGATCAGTCCCCATATTTTCCACCCGCCGCCGAATACGTGTCGAAGTAGTCGTCCTCACCGTCGATTTGTCCATAGCTGCCGCAACCCATTTGGCTTCATCCTTCACCCGTTACGATCACCTGGTCGCTGCCGCTTCCTGTTCCGACTCTCATTCCCGATGATTTCGCTTGGTTTGTGTAAATTTTAGGTCGCCATCTACTTCACACTGCCGAATCCAAACTCATCGATGGTTACCACTTCTCCCTCAAAATGGGTTGGGGGCTTTAGCTCCCGAACCACGCTTCGCCCGTTTCGTTTGAACGCAATAAAGACTCGTCCGTTCCGAATCCTGAGTTTAGCCCCGATCGGTATTTCGGTATTCCAGAGCATTTGATTTCCATTAAAGAGAGTCAGCATATCCTTGGTTTCCGAACTCACCCCAGGAGAAAAATCGTCACGGTAGCCGGACATATCCGTGACGACGAAGTACATGTCGTTCCTGTAGGATTCAATCTGGGAATAAAGCGCCCGGCCACACGCTGTCCCGCTCCAGCGTTGAATTCCGGATTCGGAATCGAGCGAAACAAAAATCAGGTCGAACGCAATTACATAAAGAGAGCCTCTTGAGTCGATTATCGGAAAATCGCTAAGCGGCGGCCCGTTGGTTGTCCACGTCCAAATAAGCCGGTTTTCGTTATCAAGCATGTACAACGTGTCACCGGCTGCCGCCAATCTGCGATTCTTGTCAATGCGCGAAATTTGAACCCGGACCGGCTCTGAGTCCTTATCCCAAAAACCGGGGCTCGGACGGAGATCGCTACGACGCAGTGGCCGCCAATTATGCGCGCCACCGTGACGACCGAAAAGCGGAGCGGCGATTTGGACTTCCTCGCGCCTGCTCACAGATGTCGCCAGTAGTCTCTCAGTTTGCGACAAAACAGACCAAACACCGGCGGCGCCTAGCCCGACAAGGAATGCAATCCCGAAAACGATGATGCGGTTCACGAAAGTATGCATAATTTCCACAATGACCCGGTCAAAGCGTATTTTCTAAAGTTTGTACCCCGGACTACAGCGGGCGTGTCAGGTCGCGCCGCTTCAGACTCTCCGAACGTTGGTTCAATGGTTCTCTGAGATATCCTCAAGACGCGAACTTCAGCGTCCGATCCGCCCACAACCAAACACTCGCCACTCCAACGACAAATGCAACTGGCGCCGCCAGTACGCGAAAAACGTTAGTGTTCACAACCACTGCACTCCCGGCGTTCAAGGCCAGGGTCGCAATTTCAACCTCACTGTACGACTCTGTCTTCCGTTGATTTTGTTTCCGCAGATACATTCCCGCAAGGCCGACGATTAGCGCGGTCACAACGAGTCCGGCAACAATTGTTGGCCTTCGACCCATGTGGTAATTCTACTGCATAACAGTTTGGATGAGGAAAAAAATGGAATCTGAGCGTCACCGTCACCCGCCCACTCGCGTTGAGTCGGTGGATGCCGCACATCCCGACGCGCGGTAGCGCGTCGCTGAACGGATCCCCGCACATCCCGACGCGCAGTAGCGCGTCGCTGAACGATTTTCCCGCGGCGCGGTAGCGCGGCGCTCAACGGCAAAAAAACGGCGGGATCGCTCCCGCCGCCTTGGTTTCCGATCGTCTTCGATTAGTTTGTTGCCCGGGTCAAAGCCCATGGTATCGGGTTATCGGTCGACAAACCGAAATTCTGAACCGTGACGCCGGACGTCGACTGGTTGACCCACCAGACTCCGTTGCGGTAGATCGCCTGGTCGTTTTTGCCGTCACCGTCGAAATCGCCCGGTACCGGAACATCGCCCGATGCTCCGAATTGAACGATCCTGACCGACCCGACAGACGACCTGAGAACATACCAGGTTCCGTTCGAGGGCCTCCAAACCGCGATATCCTCCTTGCCGTCACCATCGTAATCGGCCGGGACAAGCACATCTCCACCGGTTCCGAACGGAACTTGGACGAAGCTCGTCGCCGGGGTTCCCGTTGCGTTGGCGATGTACCAGTTGTTATTGCTCGGGCGGAAGACAGCAAGGTTCGTCTTGCCATCGCCGTTGTTGTCGATCGCCAACGGAATATCGCCGTTCAAACCAAACGGTTCGACGGTGTTCGAGCCGTCGGCGCTGTTCAGGATGTACCACGTACCGGTCGACGGCCTGAAGATCGCGATATCCGTTTTGCCGTCTCCGTCATAATCTCCGGCCACGGGAGAATCGCCGGGTAGACCCCACGAGACTCCAGAAACCGTCGATCCGGCGCTGTTCAGGATGTAATAATCCGATTGGGCCGAATCGCCGGTCGGACGAAATACCGCGAGATCGGTCTTGCCGTCGGCGTCATAGTCGCCCGGAACGAGCGTATCGGTCGCAAGACCCCACTTATATACTAGAAATCCGGCCGTCGATTGGTTGAGATACCAGTTCCCTTCGCTCGGACGGAAGACCGAGACGTCCGTTTTTCCGTCGCCGTCGAAATCAACGCGTGACCGAACGCCGGTCGCCGACGGATCGTCGTCGACGATCGTTCCGATTCCCTCTCCGTCACCGACGACCGCATTCCCGGCATCCGTGATATCGAGCGCCATCGTCTCGTCGGGTTCGTCGCCCGGATCGTCGATCAAGGGTATCGACACCGTCTGTGTCAACGTATTCGCCGGGAAAACGACCTCGAGATCATCGACCGACTGAAAATCGCCGCCCTCGGTCGCCGTGATGCCGCTCGTGCTGACGCGGATCGTGACCGGGTTCGGGCTCGCTTCCGAAAGGGTGATCGTGAATTCAAGAGGATCACTTTCGCCTAATCCGGACGGACGCTCCTGAGCATTCGCGTCACCGACCGAAACCGTCGGTCCCGCATTCGCCGCCGCCAATTCAAAGACACCGCGGCCGTAGGTTGAGACCTGAATACGGCCGGTTGTTTGGGAAGCGAACCTCGTTATCGGGACCGGCGGCATGCCGTTGTTGAACGCCGCCCAGGTCGCGCCCGTGTCGGTCGATCGAAAGACGCCGATGTCGGTGCCGGCATAAAGCGTCGCGGCATTCGTCGGATCGATGAGGAACGCGCTCGTCGGAATGTCGGGCAAGTTGTTGGTAATGTTCGTCCAGGTCGTTCCGCTGTCAGTCGAGCGGAAAACGTGGCCCGAACCGTAACCCGAAACCGTCAGATAGACGAGCGTCGGATCGGTCGCGCTGACGACGATGTCCGTGATCGAGCGGTTCGGCAGTCCCGTTTCGATGATGTTCCAGTTGGCGCCGTTGTCGGTGCTGACCATCGCCCGCCCGTCACGCGATCCGGTGTAGATAACGTTGGTGTTGCTCCTGGCGACGGCGATCGACGTCAGAACGTCGTTGCCGCCCTTCGTGAGATCGGTCTGGCTCGTCAGCGTCCACGTCCCGAGTCCTGTTGAGGTACTGCAATCCGAGCAGATGTAGAGTCTCCACGATCCGCTGTAAAGCCTGGCGTCGACGCCGTTGGTGACCACCGGCGCATAGAACTCGATCCGGGCCGGATTACCTGCCTCGAACGAGGACGCAGCGGCAATGTCCTGCTGCGTATTGGGTGTGCCGTCCTGCGTATTCCGGGTGATCTTTCCCTCGGTGCTGCCGGCGAAGATGATCGTGCGGTCGACGGGGTTGATCGCCAGCTTTCCGCCGTCGCCGGTCGCCGTGAACTCGCTCCAGCCGTTCGTTCCGGGCGTTCGGCGCTGTGTTCCGTTATCCTGCGCACCCGCATACGACCGCGTCCCGTCGGTCGGGTGGAGCGCAAAGCCGACAAACTGCGTCAGCGAAAGCGTTCCGTTCAGGGACGTGAAGGTCGCCCCGCTGTCGGTCGTCTTGAAGATCCCGCCGTCGTTGCCGACAAAGAATGTCGATGAACTCCCGGGAAGGAACGCGAATGCCTGTTGGTCGGTATGGACCTTCTGTTGGGCTTCCGTGAATGGCCCGTCCGGATACGGAGGTTGAAATGAACCGTTCAGATTCGTGAACGTAACACCCGCGTCGGTGCTCCTGAAGAAATCGCGGCAACCGACCCAGACGGTGTCGGCGTTGGCCGGATCGGCCACGAGGTACGTGTTGTAAGCGAATTGTCCCTGATCGAGTCCGGCCGCCGTATTGGTCACGACCCCGCGGTTGGTCCAGGTCGCGCCGGCGTCGTTGCTCATCTCGAGCCGAACCTCCTTGGGGGGACCGTCGGTTCCGAAGTAGGCGTAGACGCGATCCGGCGCGGCCGGAGTCACCGCGACGCGAAAGTCTTTGGTGGCGTCTTCGGACGCGGTGTACGGCGAGGGGAGCGCGATATTCCATCCGGCGCCGCCGTCCGTCGATTTGAATAGCCCGCGCGGTCCGGCAGCGGCCCCGAGACGCACTGCCGCGTAGACGATCTGCGCGTTCGTCGGGTGGATTGCCAGATCCGTCGCCAGTCCTTCAAGGGTCCGGTTCCAGTTCACCCCGCCGTCGCTCGAGACCCAAACTCCGCTGATCTCTCCGCATCCGCTTCGACCGGAGCAATTCGGCGTTCCCGGAAGCGAGTTTTCCTGGGCGAGATAAACCTTGTTCGCGTTTGCCGGATCGACCAAGATCCGCGTGGTGGTGCCTTTTTCCGGGAGTCCGGCGGTGTTTACTCGGTTCCATGTCGCGCCGGCGTCGGTCGATTTCAGAACGCCGCTCCCGAAATAGCTGTTGTCGCGATCGCCCATTCCGGCATAAACGATGTTTGCGTCGCTCGGTGCGAAGGCTATCGAACCGACCGAAAGATCGACTTGATTGTCAGTGACCGGAGCAAAGTTCGCACCGCCGTCGGTCGAGCGCCAGATTCCGCCGGTTGCGCCGGCGACGAGGACGATCTGCGCATTTGCGGGCGAGACCGCTATCTCGTTGATGCGTCCGGAAACGGCGCCTCCGGGGCCGGCACCGGCGGTCGGCATCGGACCGATCGGGTTCCAAGTGCTGCCGCCGCCAAAATTGTTCGCGAACAGTCCCCTGGCGACGGCATCGTCGAACGCCGCCTTGCGCGCATTGTCCGGAACGCGGTCGAACGGATACTTGCGCTGGTACATGAACCAGCTTGCCCGTCCCTTCGGATTGTCCGCCTCTCGACGTTCACCGACATCGCCCACTCGGCCTTCCGGCTCGACGGAATGTTCGAGCGAACGCCAGCCCAAGTAACCTGCAAGCGCGACGGTCAGACAAACGCCGACGACGATAAGTTGCCTGCCTCCGATAAATAGAATTGATTTTTTCATAATTTTTCTCGATTTTTTGTGGAAGGTCCGGGACATTTGACCCTTGACGCCGACACCCCGAAAATTCACTGCTCCAATGATTCAAACGGATTTTCGACGGGGTTTGGGTAACCCGGCGGGAAATTTAGTGGAACTTTAAGTAAATAATCCTGTGTGGAAAGGGATGGGATTTATCCGGAGGCTATGACTTTGCGTGGATCTTCCCGGTGCGGAACGCTTCGCCGAAGTCGGGGCAGAAAGGCAGTTCGAGCGGATATGAATTCGCGTGATCCGAACGGGATCCACGGGCAATTTACGGCAGGCGGCAACGCTGAATCCCGCGAAATGATCCGCTTTGGATCGAATTAAACCAGCCCCTTATGGGCTATTTCTTGAATGCAATTCAACGTAGACTCAATCGTAGGTCGGAACGGCGATCCCGACTTTCGCGGCTTCCCGCACGACGTATCCGGTCAGAGTTTCGAGTTCATTGCGGCCGCCCTTCATGAAATCGCTGTGCATCGACGAGGTTGAATCCGGCGGCGCCTTTTCCAGTTTCGCGAGCGTCGCATCGATGATGTCGTCGGCGAACGCGACGCCCTTCGCGCGGCCGACCGCGACGACCTCGGCGATCATCCGCCGCAATTCGTCTCGATGATCGCGGATCAGGCCGCCGTTGGTCGTGTCGTGGTACGAGGTCAGCGATGCGAGCGGCGAAATGAAGACGTATTTTTCCCAAACGGTGCGTTCGATGTCGTCGGAGAGATAGGCGTCGACGCCGGCCGACTTCAAGCGCTCGAGAAACCGCGTCATCTTCACCCGATCGGCTCCGCCGCCGAACTGGAATACACGCATGTCGCTGCCGACCCAAACGGTTCCGGGCGATTCGAGCCGCGTGACGATGAAGACACAACCGTTCCAAACGTCCGCATCCGGAAATCTCCCGCGGATCGTCTCGGCGTGGCCGACGCCGTTCAGCAGCGGCAGGATCGCGGTTTCGGGACCGATGACCGCGGCGTATGTCCCGACGCTTTGTTCGAGATCGAATGCCTTCGTCGCAACAACGAGCAGATCGACGACGCCGATCGCCGCCGGATCGTCGGACACGAGATCAGGTCTGGCGACCGCTTCGCCCTGCGACGTCTTGATCAGCAGTCCGTTCGCCCGAATTGCACCGGCGTTCGCGCCGCGGGCGATGAAAATGATCTCGGCTTCGTCCGATCCGGCGAAGGTCCGCGCCAACTGTCCGCCGAAATATCCACCGACGCCGCCGATTCCCAAAATTGCGATTCTGAATTGCATGAAGTTTGGAGTCCCGCCATCAGGCGGCTCGCTCCCGGTTCTGACCTGCTCACTGCTCACTGCTTACTGCTCACTGCTTACTGCTCACTGCTCACTGACTACGTCTTCCCGAGCCAATCGTCGTCGGCAACCTCGCGCCAGCGGTCGCGGATCGCGCCGAACTCCGTCGGACTGAGATGTCCCTCGCCGATGTTCTTCACATTTGCGCGAAGATTGCGAACGCTGGTCGTGCCGGCGATCGCGCTCGCGACGCCGTCGATCGAGAGCGTGAACCGCATCGCGACCGAGACCGACTCCTCAAGCGATCTTTTCAAAAACGGATAATCGAGTTTCCGGAGGCGATTCCAGTAATCAACGAAATAGCCGTCTTCCGGTTCATCGTCAAAGCGCCACGCGGCGTTCGCAACCGGACGCTTCGCGATCACCCCGACGCCCTTTTCGTTCGCCAAACTAATGTTCGAATCAATCGCGGCCTGATCGGCGATCGAAACCGATGTCTGCAGCGTATCGAAAAAATCCTGCCCGAGCGCATACGCGGCGTCCTCGTTGTCGCCGGAATAGCCGACGAACCGGCACATCCCGCGTTCCTGCGCGCGGATCAACCCTTCGATGCAATCGGCCTGACGAAGAATCTGGGCCGAACAGGAATGGAGCTGCGCGATGTCCAAATAATCTGTTTTCAGGAGTTTGAGCGAACGCCCGATCGTCTCGAGAACGCCTTTTTTCGACCAGTCCTCGCGCGTGAATCCGTCGAGCGCGCCGCACTTGCTCATCAGTACGAACTCGTTCCGACGAGACGAAATCGCCTGGCCAATCAGTTCTTCACTCCGAAAATACGCCGCCGCGGTGTCAACAAGGTTGATTCCCGAGTCGAGCACTGCGTTCAAGAGCGAAGCGATCTCAGAGTCGGCCAAACCGCACGAACCGATCTCCCAACCGCCGAAGCCGAGGGCGGAAATTGTAAGACCGGTGTTTCCAAGGCGACGCCTTTCCATTTGCGATTTGCGATTTGCGATTTGCGATTTGCGATTTCAACCACTACGACCGATCTTGGCGACAAATAATACGGAACTTCTCGGGCATCCATCACTGTTCACCGGAACGGTTACGCAATGCGCGGCCAATTTTTCGAATTCTGATTCGACAACATAGACACATAAGGACACGGAGGTTCGCGCACCTCGCTCCTACTTGGAATTTGGAATTCGAAGTTGGAATAGCGCTATCGCGCCAGTTCTTCATTAATTCTCGCGACCAGCCGCTCATCGTCGGGTTTGACGTCGGGCGCGAACCGCGCGGCGATCGCGCCGTCCTTGGCGATGAGGAACTTTTCAAAATTCCAGAGAACTTCGCCCGGCGTCGAACGCACCGATCCGAATCCCTTCAGTTTCTCTTCGAACGCGCCGTCGTTGACATCGGAATCGGGCTTGGTCGATGTCAGATATGCGTAGAGCGGATGCTGATCTTCGCCCTTGACCGAGAGCTTCGAGAACATCGGGAATGTGACGTTGTAGTTCGTCGAACAAAAATCCTTGATCTCGTCTTCAGTTCCCGGTTCCTGGCCCAGGAAGTTGTTCGCCGGAAAGCCGAGGATCTCGAACCCTTCGCCGTGCTTTTCCGAATAGAGACTCTGAAGTCCCTCGTACTGCGGTGTCAGGCCGCATTTCGACGCGACGTTGACCACCAGCAGCACCTTGCCGCCGTATTCGCCGAGATTCGTTTCCGCCCCGTCGATCGTCTTGACGGGGATATCGTAAAGTCCGTTTGGCATCATGTTCTCCTTGTTCGAATAAATCTGTCGTTTCAGTTCTTCACGATCATCATCAGTCCGTCGCGGACCGCGAGCAGGATGTTGCTGACGCGCGGATCGGATTTGATCTTTTTATTGAACTCGTGCAGCGCCCGCGTATTTTCGTCCGTTTCAGCTCCTTCGGCGGCGTCGACCACGCGCCCGCTCCAAAGAACGTTGTCCGCGAGGATCGTCCCGCCCACCCGCAATTTCGGAAGCACGAGATCGAAATAGTTGGAATAATTGGGCTTGTCGGCGTCGATGAAGACGAGATCGAACATTTCGTCGAGGGTCGGAATGATCTTCGTCGCGAATCCGAGACGGCCGTCGATCTTTGCTCCGAGCGGCGATCGCGACCAGTATTCCTTCGCGATCGCAAAAGTCTCAGGCTCGATGTCGAGCGTTATCACATTGCCGTCGTCGGTCAGCCCTTCGGCCAGACAGAGCGCCGAAAATCCCATGTAGGTGCCGATCTCTAGAACGCGCCGCGGACGGATCTGGTGACTGAGAATCGACAGAAGCCGGCCTTGGTAAAAACCCGAAAGCATCGACTTGTCCTCGCGCTCGGAATACGTCCGACGCAGAATCTCTTCGAGAAGCGCATCGTGACCTGAGGTCATCGAATCGGCGTAATGTTGAATCTTTTCGTTAACAACTTCGATCATTTTCGATCTTCAATGGTCGATTTGGGTTTGCTCCGACCGCGCAACCGCAACCCGCGCAACTATTTGCCGGTCGCTACCGCAACCGGTTCTGACAACGCCGAGGTCCGATTCGCCGGTCGCTACCGCTCCCGGTTCTGACAACGCCGAGGTCCGATTCGCCGGTCGCTACCGCTCCCGGTTCTGACAATGCCGAGTTCCGATTCGCCGGTCGCTACCGCTCCCGGTTCTGACCTAACGCTTTTTGTCGTGCTTCGGCGGACGTCATCACCGGGATAATCTCGCACGTCATAATATCGTCCCAATTTTTCGTCCATTCCGCGAACAGCGAAAAGTCGTCGGTTTCCATCAACTGAAAACAGCGGTCGAGATCCTCGTCGAT
>JAKQII010000368.1 GCA_029557535.1 Acidobacteriota bacterium | reverse complement strand
ATGAAGAAAGTTATTGCTCTTTCAGCAATCTTGACCGTCGGCATGTGGGGTGCCGCTTGCGATGGCGGAACGACGTCGAACAACACGAACGCCAAACCGGCCAATACCGCGACGCCGGCGAACACCGCGACGCCGGCAGCTTCGCCGAGCAACAGCAACGCTGCTCCGTCGAACGCCACCAACACCAATGCCAAACCGGCGGCTTCGAACTCCAACATGGATAAGAAGGAAGACAAGCCGGCGGCCAACGCTGCTACCGAAAAGAAAGACGACAAGAAATAGTTCAGGCGCCAATTGGCGATCAAACACGCTGTCTTCGGGCAGCGTGTTTTTGTTTCTTTGCCTATTTTGAGCAATTCCCGCTATTGACTAAGTTGGCGCCGAACCTCTATAGTGCCTCTATTCCAAAAACCGGAATTGTTTTACCTAGACTTTAAGTTCTATAACTTTGCAAAACAGGAGAAGAGTAACTACATGAAGAAGATCTTTGGACTTTCAGCTATTCTCGCGCTCGGCGTTCTTTCGTTCGCTTGCGGCGATTCGGCCGGCAACATGGCAAACAAAGCGACCAATAGCGCCACGAACGCGGCGAACACGGCGAAGGAAGCGACCAATTCGGCGGTGAACGCGACGAAGGAAGCAGCCAATACCGTTTCGAATGCCGCTTCGAATGCGGCTAACGCGACGAAACAGGCTACCAACACGGCGGTCAACACCGTGAAGGAAGCCGCCAACAAGGTTACGACCGACAAATAAGTCGTCCGAAGAACACTTGACGAGGCCGCCTGGACGGGCGGCCTTTTTCATTTCTCCAAAAGCTCGGCGGCGAGATCTTCCGCGGTCGTCACCGGCCGTCGGCATACGAATTTCTCACAAACGTACGCAGTCGGGACGCCATTGATCATTTCCCTGCCCTCGAGAAGCGGAATTCCGGATGAGGAATCCCCGTCGCCTTTCACGACAACCCGAAACGGATCGAATTCTCTCCAGACGACCGCGTCAAACTCACCCGGGTCACCGATCAGAGCGATCTCGCGTTTGGCACCCAAATGAAACTCGAGCGCCGAAAGAGCCCGTCCGAATCCGGATGGATACCGCTTGATCTGTTGCGAAACTACCCTGAGCACGGTCACCGCAAATCGTTCGTAGCGCTCATCGCCCGAGATCACCGAAAGCTTGAGCAACAAATCGGCGGCAGCTGAGTTCCCCGACGGAGTCGCGTTGTCGAAATAGTCCTTCGAGCGCACGATCAGTTCTTCGTGGTCGTCCGCGGTGAAGAAGAACCCGCCGCCCGCATCGTCCCAGAATGATTCGATCAGGCGGTCCGCGATCGATTTCGCCTCCGAAAAGTACCGGGCGTCGCCGGAAACCTGGAACAGATCGAGCAATCCGCATCCGACGTTCGCGTAGTCTTCGAGGTAGGCGTTAAGCTTTGCCCGGCCGTCCTTCCATGTACGCAAGAAACGTCCGTCCGCGGTTAGTTCTCCGACCAGAAATTCCGCATTTCGAACAGCCGTTTCGAGATAATCGGCGCGACCGAGGATCGCTCCGGCTTCGGCGAACGCCGACAGCATCAGTCCGTTCCACGCCGTAATGACCTTCTCGTCGCGAAACGGCTTGATTCTCTTCTCGCGTTTCTCGAATAAAATCGAGCGCCCTCTCTCAAGCGCCCCAACCAAACGATCGGTCCCGACGTCGAGCGCCTCGGAAGCTTCGGAAAGCGTATAGCGAACGTTGAGGATGTTCTTCTCTTCGAAATTCCCTTCATCGGACACGTCGAAGTAGAAATTGAAAAGCCGTGCGTCGTCCGCTCCGAGCAGCGTTGTGATCTCTTCCGGCGTCCAGACGAAAAATTTCCCCTCGACGCCTTCGCTGTCGGCATCCTGCGTCGAATAGAATCCGCCGTCCGGATGCGTCATTTCGCGCCGCACATAATCGAGAATCTCGGTCGCGATACGTTTGTAGAATTCGTCTTTCGTCGCCTGAAAAAGGTGCAGGTAGACGAGCGCCAGCTGGGCGTTGTCGTAGAGCATCTTCTCGAAATGCGGAACGAGCCAGACCGCGTCGACCGCATACCGATGAAATCCGCCGCCGAGCTGGTCGTAAATCCCGCCGTGAGCCATCTTCTGACAAGTAAACCGGACCATCTCGAGCGCGTTCGCGCTTCCGGTGCGTTTGTGATACCGCAGCAGGAATTCGAGACTCATCGCCGGCGGAAACTTTGGCGCGCCCCCGAATCCGCCGTTCTTCGCGTCGAAGTAACGGACGAAATGCTCGAACGCATGGTCGAGCTGCACGGTTGAAAGCCCGTCGCGGGAGATCTCACCGATCGAAAGCCGGCGCATTTCGCCGAGCACCTCGTTCGCCGAGAACATCAGTTCGTCACGCTTAGTTGCCCAAGCGTCGGCGATGCTGGTCAAAACGCGCTTGAAGCTCGGCATGTTGTAACGGTTCTCGGGCGGAAAATACGTCCCGCCGAAGAACGGCCGCTTATCCGGCGTCAGAAAGACGTTCATCGGCCATCCGCCGCTTCCGGTGGTCATCTGGACGTAGTTCATGTAGATCTTGTCGACGTCCGGCCGCTCTTCCATGTCAACCTTGATGTTGACGAAGTTTGCGTTCATGATCTCGGCCGTTTTCTCGTCCTCGAACGACTCGTGCTCCATGACGTGGCACCAGTGACATGCCGAATAACCGATGCTGACAAGCACCGGCTTGTCCTCGAGCCGCGCCCTCTCAAAGGCCTCGTCGCCCCACGGGTACCAATCGACCGGATTGTGCGCATGCTGCAGCAAATATGGCGAAGTTTCATCAATCAGCTTGTTCGTGTGTTTTTTCCTGCCCTGCATGGCGACAATTGTTTCACGTCGAAGATCGCGGCGCAAAGATTCGTGCCAATAGTTCCGCGAAGCGCATCAAACCCGTATCATGGAATGAGCATCTCAGGTTCAATCACCTGCCGGGATCATCCGATCCCGTGAACCCGATGACGAAGGTCCGGCCCTGTTCGCCGGCGCGACTCAAGGAGAAACCAAGATATGAGACAACGATTTGGACAGCTATTATTCATCCTGTGCGCTTTTGCGGCGGCGGCCTCGGCGCAAACGACGGCAAGCAGAATCGCGATCGTCGATTCCGACGGATTCAGGGACGAAAAAACCGGGATCATGAAATTCGTAACGGCGCTCAAGGCGGTCGAAGCCTCCGTTGAACCTGATCGGAAAGAGCTGCAGACACTGAACGATCGTCTGAAGGCGCTCGGAAATGAAATTCAGGCACTGCAGGCGCAGAACGCGAAGGTCCCGGTCGATCCCAGGACTTACAACGCCAAGGTCGAGCAGGCCGAACAGCTGCAGCGCGACATCAAGTTCAAGACCGACAACGCGAACGCCAAACTGGCGAGCAGCCGCCAGACGATCCTGCCCCCGGTTGTCGACGCGATCGGCAAGGCCCTCGCCGATTTTGCAAAGCAGAAGGGCTACACGGTCATTTTCGACGTTGCACGCGACCAAAACGGTCTGTTGATCGCGCTTGGGGACGAAAAGGCAAACGTTACGAAAGAATTCATTGCCTATTTCAACGCTCTGCCGGCGAACAAACCGTGACGTTCCGGAATCGCCGGCGACCGTCCCGGTTTTCTCGACCGCCGGCTTTTTGGTATATTACGGTCTAATGACGCCGCGATCCGAAGCAAAACTCAGACCTTCGATCAAACGCCCGAGCCTCTTCGCGGGCGACTAATTGCCTCTTCTCAAAAATCACGTCTCCCATAGGTTTGCCGATGGGCTTTTTCATCATTTTATTGAATGTTTTTGAGGAGAAATCATGACACCTACGACTGATAATCAGAAACCGGTCATCAAGACCGAACTTCCCGGCCCGAACGCCCGAGCGATCGTCGAGGCCGACGCAAAATGGGTCACGCCGAGCTATCCGCGTCCGGATTACAAGCTCGTCGCCGAACGTGCCTACGGCGTTTGGATCGAGGATCCGGACGGCAACGTCTTTCTCGACTGCAACGCCGGCGTCGCCGTTTGCTCGACCGGACATTGCCATCCGGAGATCGTCAAGGCGATCACCGATCAAACGCAGCGACTGATCCATCTTTGCGGTACAGACTTCTACTACCGTCACATGCCGGAACTCGGCAAGAAACTGAGCGAAATCTGCCCGATCGAGGGCCCGGCCAAGACTCATTTCGCGAATTCAGGCGCCGAGGCGATCGAGACCGCACTAAAGCTCGCGATGTACCACACGCGCCGCCAGAAGTTCATCTCGTTCTTCGGCTCGTTCCACGGACGGACGCTCGGGGCGCTCTCGCTAACGTCGTCGAAAAAGGCACAGCGGCTCGGATTCATGCGCCAGGCGCTCGATGTCGTCCACGTTC
Source organism: Acidobacteriota bacterium (assembly GCA_029557535.1). Taxonomy (GTDB): domain Bacteria; phylum Acidobacteriota; class Blastocatellia; order Pyrinomonadales; family Pyrinomonadaceae; genus JAFDVJ01. Next base: position 6,271 of record JAKQII010000368.1, on the reverse strand, counting down.
CGTATCCGAACAAATTCCGCCATTTTGCCGACGACATGCCGTGTGACGGGGAAAAGGTCTCGCGCGACGTCATCAACTGGATCGAGAACCGTCTGTTTAAGACTACGACGCCTCCGGAAGAAGTGGCCGGGATCATCCTCGAAGTGGTTCAGGGTGAAGGCGGCTATGTTCCGGCGCCGACGTCGTTCGTCAAGGAACTGCGCCGGATCTGCGACGAGAACGGCATCATGCTGATCGTCGACGAGGTCCAATCGGGCATGGGCCGCACCGGAAAGATGTTCGCGCTCGACCATCATGACGGCGTCAAGGCCGACATCATGTGCCTTGCCAAGGGCATCGCTTCGGGTCTGCCGATCGGCGCCTGCGTCGCGCGGGCCGAGATCATGGACTGGCACAAGGGCGCGCACGCCTCGACGTTTGGCGGAAATCCGGTCTGCATCGCGTCGGCGCTCAAAACGATCGAGTTGCTTGAAGGCGGGCTCGTCGAGAATGCGGCGAACGTCGGAGCGTACCTCAAGTCCGGACTTGAAACCTTGAAGGACAGATATGATTGCATCGGCGACGTCCGCGGAATGGGATTGATGCTCGGCGTCGAATTCGTCACCGACAAGACGTCGCTCAAACCGGATGCCGCATTGCGCGACCGGATCGAAGTAGCCTGTTTCGAACGCGGCCTGATCATCCTCGGCTGCGGCACGAGCACGATCCGCTGGTCGCCGCCGCTTATCCTGACGAAGGAGAACGCCGACGTCGCGCTCGAGATCTTCGAGGAAGCGATCAAGGCTTCTGTTTGAGCCTTCTTTTATCGAAGAACGCCGCGGGAGGATTTTGCCTGTCCGCGGCGTTTTTCGTGCATCGTCCGACGTCGATGGTTTGGCGTCGAGTGTCACGCCGACTCCCGACTCCCGACCCTCGACTTAACCCAGATTAGGCGTTAGAGATTTTTGCCCCCGAATTCTCGCGAATCAACCCGAATTTACGCGTGACCAACCAAGTAGCAATGATCGAGTAGAGGCCTCATAAGCAGCAATCAGTCAACGTTGGCTGAATCGTAACGGGCAAGTTGTCTGCCTGATTCGCGATCATTCGCGTAGATTCGCGGGCAGAATTTTCTTCCAATGCGTAATCTGGGCTTAACAAAAATCGTCTCTACTTCACTAAACCCCCGCGGAGTTTTGCCCTAAAATGTCTCCATGGCAGCAACGATTTCCCGCAAACTTTCAAACTCATTCGAAGGCGCGCTCGCCGGCGGGGGCGATCCGGCGACTTCCCCGCTTTATGTCTTCGGACCGTTTCTCAAACTGATCATCGTCGCCGGTGTCGCACAGGTGACCTTCGGAGCGACGGTTTGGCTGGCAGTCTTCACCGTCATCATGGTCTCGGCGATGTACCGCCAGGTGATGACCTGGATCACCGACGGAAGCGGCGGCAGCGGACTTTCGGAAGAGGAGTTCGGCAGTTGGGCGGTGAAGATCAACGCCGGGATCACGGTCATCGAGTACACGCTGACGTTCCTCGTGAGCATGGCGGCGCTCGTCACGTTCATCGCCGACCGGCTTCCGGTTCTCAACGAATCCTTCGCCGGCGTCCAATATCGGTCGATCCTGGCCGTTGCGCTCAGCATCCTGACGGCATGGGTCGTGAATCTCGGCCCGAAAGTGTCCGCCAAGGCGTTCGGCCCGGCGACGGCGGCGATCCTCGGACTTCTCTGGGTGATGATCCTCGCGACGATCTATCAGCGCGGATTTCACCTTCCGGACTTCAATTTACAGGCGTTTTCGCTTTCCGACGTGAACTTTGTCGATAACGGCGTAGCGACCGAATCTTCGTACCTGAACCTGACCCTCGGCGGCTACGCGCGGATCCTCGCGCTGATGACGGGCATCGAGATCTTCGCCAACCTCGTCGCCGCGTACGAGGGCAAACGCGCCGAACGGAGCCGCAAGGCTTTCGGCAGCCTGATCATCATCATGGGAACGACGGCACTGACGATGCTGATCGTCGGCCCGGCGATCCACGATCTCGCGAACGTCCACAACGAACATGTTTCGGTATTCACACAAACGATGGACCTGCTGCTGCCGCCGTGGGCGGCGTACCTCGGTACTTTGATCGGGATCGCCGTCCTGCTTTCGGCGTCGGCAGCGGCGGCCCAAGGCGTTCAGAATCTCGCACTCGGACTCAGATACCGGCATTACGTCCCGGCGACGATCGGGCAGCGCAACAAACACGACGTCGCGGACTTGCCGGTCTGGATCATGACAGTCGTGATCATTGTGTGCTTCATCGCGTTCGGCACCCACGAAGAGACGTATCTCGCGCTATACGCGGCCGGTGTGTTCATTCTCCTGAGCATGACCGGCTGGGCCGCATCGAAGAGACTTCTCCGGGAGCTCAAAGAAAAGCGGACGACATCGAAGACGCTTCAACTGAGCGGAACGGTCGTGGCGTCGTTGCTGACCACCGGGGCGACGCTGATCATTTTCGAAGAGCGCTTTTTCGAAGGCGCGTGGAGCTATCTCCTGCTGGTGCCGGTCATGTATTTCGCATTCGATTACTTCCGCAAGAAACTCGGGCCGCCGCCGTCGGTCGAGGACAGGCTCGGATCGATCATCGCCGAACAGCGCTACCTTCCCGACACGCTCGGCACCGCCGGCGGGAACGTGGCGTTCAGAAAGGTCGTTGTGCCGCTCAACGGTTCGTCGCTCGCCGAACAGGTGCTTGCGACGTCGCGTTCGTTCGCGCGCTCATTCGACGCCGATCTCGAAATGATCGCCGTCACGCCGGAAAAGCGCGCCGACGACGATCTTGACGAGTACCTCGGGATGGTCCGCGACCTGATCGTCGCAGACGGTTTGAGCGCGAAATACACCCGGCGCAGGGGCGATCCGGCGACGGAGATCGACCGGTTCGCGAGCGAGACCGAGGCCGACCTGATCATCATGACGACCCGCGGCAAGTTCGGCGACGGAGTTCTCACCGACAGCATCGCGAAGCGCGTGATCAAAAAGACGCTGACGCCGACGCTGCTGATCCGCCCAACGGATTCCTGGCGTTCGCGCCGTTCGAAATTCAAGCGGATACTCGTCGCCCTCGACGGATCAGCCGCCGCGGAGGCAACGTTGCCGTTCATCAGGACGTTTGCCTCGAAGTTCGCAAGCAAAGTCGTTCTGTTTTCGGTACCCGAAGGATCCGAATCGGAAGAATTCGGCGAAACGATGCATGTTTATCTCGAGCACATCGCCGAAACGCTGCGCGAAGAGGGTTTCGACATCAAGACACTTGTGACCGGCTCGGGGCCGGCGCGGACCATCGTCGCCGTCAGCGAGGAAGAAAAGGTCGATCTGATCATGATGGCGTCGCACGGCCGCGGCGGAACGGACCGCGCGGCGATCCATCTCGGGAGCGTTTCCGACAAGGTCATCCAGGAAACGCCTTGCCCGGTGTTTGTCGTGCCGCTGACGCGAAGCGACGGTGAATAAAGGAGTTAATATGAACAAGAAGAACCTGATGATCGCGGTTGTCGCGCTATCGCTGGCGGCGATCGCCTGCAGCAGCATCGTCGACCGGGTAATGCCCGGCCCGGAAATGAAAAAGGCGGACTCGATGTGGGCGGACGTCCCGACGATGGACGACATGAAGCCCAACGACCTTGAGATGCCGGCGGCACTTAAGATCGTGCTTCGAACTATCATTGGAAACATGGGCCGGTTGAACAAGGAGGGAGAGGACCAGACAACCGGAAACATCGATTGGCTGGTGTTTTCGAGTCCGCAGCCTCCGGCGGAGATCCAGAAGTTCTATACGAACGACAAAATGAACAGCTTCGGCGGCTGGGATACGAGCAAGGAGTCGACCTGCGCCGGCGGCAACCAAAACGAAAAGGCGGGAGTTTTCTGCGTGTTTCAAAAGAAGGCTGACGGCAAAAAAGACGGCCTCGTGATAATCGTCGCCGAGGATGAAAAGACCAAAGGGAGCAATATCTTTTTCGTCCGGATAGAAACCGACGAGAAGCCGAACGCGAACAAGCCTTAGAACCGGATTCTGCGTTGGAGGCAGTGACCGCCGATCTCGCGGATGACGCAAATAAATCCAATTGTGAATCCGCGGTTTCCGCGTTTATCCGCGGCCAAATTGATTCGCCGTCTTCTTTGCTCAATATCTGTTGAAGGCGAAAAGTTTTGCCTGTCGGCATCCGAAGTGCTAGGCTCGAACTATTATGAACAGAAGGGATTTCTTGGCGGTTGGCATCGGTTCAGCCGTGGTTGCGGGCTTTCCGGCGATCATCGGAAAGGCTGCGTCGTTTGAACTTCCGCCGTTGCCGTACAAGGACGACGCTCTGGCGCCCGTTATCACGGCGAACACGATCGGCTTTCATTACGGCAAGCATCACAAGGCGTACGCTGACAACCTGACGCGTCTCGCGAAAGGATCGGAGTTTGAGTCAATGTCGCTCGAGCAGGTTATATCGACGTCGTGGGCAAAGAAAAATACCGCGGTTTTCAACAACGCGGCGCAGCTATGGAACCATACGTTCTACTGGAATTCGTTGCGCCCGAACGGCGGCGGAAAGCCGACCGGAAACCTCGCGGAGAAGATCGACGAAGCGTTTGGTGACTTCGCCCAGTTCAAAAAGGCGTTCGCTGATATGACGGTCTCGCAGTTCGGATCCGGATGGGGTTGGCTCGTCGCGGACAAGAGAGGAAAACTGACCGTTGTGAAGACCAAGGACGCCGAAGTCCCGATGTCGGACGGCTTCAAGCCGCTCCTGACTATCGACGTCTGGGAGCACGCGTACTATCTTGATTATCAAAATCGCCGGGCCGCATATGTCGACGCCGTCATCGACAAACTTCTCAATTGGGAGTTTGCGGCGAAAAACCTCTAGAAAAAGTAAAAGGTAAAAAGTAGAAAGTAAGAAAGTCGGAAATCAGCGGCTGCTAGCGACAATTCGTCGATCGACCTTGCAGAGTCTCCGACTTTTTTACTTTCTACTTTTTACTTTTTACTTTCTACTTTTTACTTTTTCCTTTTTCCTTTTAACTTTTTACTTTTCTGATCTCCTCAACCAGCACGGGGACCGCTTCGAAAAGATCCCCGACGATTCCGTAATCGGCAATATCGAAGATCGGGGCTTCCGCGTCCTTGTTGATCGCGACGATCGTTCCCGAGTTTTTCATCCCGACGATATGCTGGATGGCGCCCGAGATCCCGAGCGCGATGTAGAGTTTCGGCGCGACGGTCTGGCCGGACGAGCCGATCTGCCGGTCGATCGGCAGCCATTCGCTGTCGCAGATCGGACGCGACGCAGCGATATCGGCACCGAGAACATCAGCCAGACTTTGGGCGACCGCGATATTCTCCTGCGACTTGATCCCGCGGCCGATCGCAACGATCACTTCCGACTTGGACAAATCGACCGATGCCTTTGCTTCCTGGAACGGCGATTCCGGCGTCATCCGGATCTCGCCGACGTTGACATCGACATTCGTCACGGCGGCACTTCCCTTCGCCGCGCTGTCGCCGCGGAACGCGCCCGACTGGAACGTGATGAACTTCGGGCTGTCGCCGGAGACGGTGACGTCCGCGTCGAGCTTTCCGAGGAAGATCCGCCGCGTAAACGTCAGATTTCCACCGTCGTTCGTGTAACGGATGACGTCGCCGACGACCTCGGTCCCGAATCTCGCGGCAACCTTCGGCGCGAAATCGCGAACCTGATACGTGTGTGACATCACGACGTATGCCGGGTTTTCAGACTTGATCACCGCTTCCCAAGCGTCGGCGTAACCGTCGGGCGTATACGTCCCGAGTTTCCCGTTCTTGGCGACAATCACTTTTTCAAGATCGTAACCGGCGATCTCCGACGCGAGCGAGCAGTCGCCGCCGCACGGTATTACCGCCGAAACCTTCATTCCGAGATCTTTGCCGAGGCTTTGCGCCGCGGCGATCGCTTCGATCGAGGTCTTATTAAGAACGCAGTCTTTATGTTCGATGAATACTAGAATCATAATTGTAAATATTTGATTGTGAATGATTAATCGCCTGAAATCGGCGATCGGCCACTAACAATCATCAAATAACCCGAACCTCACTCCTCAACTTCTCGACCAGCTCCGCGGCCCCGGCTTTGGCATCGCCGTTTCCGAGCATCTGCGTCTGCTTCGTTTTGAGCGGCAGGTAAACACGCTGGATGGTCTGTTTCGCATCACCGGTATTTCCCGGAGTTACTTCGGCGACCGGCTCCGATTTCGCCGCCATGATGCCCTTGAGA
>JAKQII010000083.1 GCA_029557535.1 Acidobacteriota bacterium | reverse complement strand
GCTGCCGCCGGAGATGTTCGAAGCAAATGCGAAGTCATATGGCGGAACGCCGCCCGATGCCGAGAAACTGATCGTATTTCCGGGATTTACGGTTTGCGACGCGGGCGAGATCTGAATGCCGCCGGCGACGCATTTTCCGATGTTCGATGAATTGAAAACACTGTGAATTTCCGACTCGGTCAGCGCGCGGCCGTAGATCGATAGTTCGTCGATCAAACCGCCGAAGACGGTGATATTCGGAAGGTGCTGCCGGCTGCCGATGACGAAAGAACCGCCCGATTGGAAGCCGATCGTTGTTGCGACAACCGTTTCGGCGGCGATGCTGCCGTCCAAGAATATCCGCATCGTCGTCCCGTCGTAGGTTGCGGCGACGTGGTGAAAGGTACCGTCCGCGATGTCGACGTCATCGACCAGATCCGCCCCGCCCGCGCCGCCGTTCAGCGTGAGCCGCAGCAGTCCATCAATCATCCCGAATTCGTAACCGGAAAAGCCGTCTGAGCCCGATTTCGCTGCGATGAACTTACTGCCCGTGAAGGCTGAACTTCGGACCCAGGATTCGATCGTGAAACTCTGAAGGTTAAGCGACGCATCGTCGGCGACGGTGATGCCGGCAGTATTTTGGATGTCGAACCCTGTTCCGACCTTTGCGTCGGCGAATCCGTTGGCGTTGGCATTTCCGTCGTTTGAACCGGCCGCATCCGTCGCGTTGGTTTGGCCGCGATACCAGCTGACGATACCGGTTGGCGCCGGCAGACATCCGGCGATCGTGAAGTCCGCGTCCGAGATATCGAAATAGATGTTTCCGATGGCTTCGACCTTGATCCGGGCTGCGGTTGTCGTCACGTTCGGGATGCCGACGACCTGGGTGCCGTCGTTCGGCGTCCCCGCCGCGAGCGAAAAGGGAAACGTCGCGCCGCCGTCGGTCGAAAGAAGTATGTTGACGTTTGCCGTGCCGACCGGCGGAAAGTTTGTGTTCGCGACATCCCACATTACGGTCATTGCGGTCTGCGGGGCGACGACGACCGTCGTGTTCGGAGATGTGACCCGAAACGGGCCGCTAGCGCCGTCGATCTGAACGGTGGAAGTTGCGGAGTTGACGGCGCCGGCGCCCGAACGGTTGTCGCGCACGACGACCTGAAAGTTCATCGTCCGGTTGATCGACGGAAGGATCTCGTCGGTCAGACAGATGATGTTCCCGGGCCCGCAGCTGACGGTCGGCGGCGGGAGGTTTGCATAGTCGAGGATGTACTCGATCGACGGAAATGTCCGCGACGGACTCGCCCTCGGCGGATAGTTTCGAAATATCGGCCGCGCGTTCCCGTCGGCGTCATTGTCCTGAACATAGCCCGTCGGCGGCACGACGAAAGCAGGGCCGAGATCGTTCTCCTGCCAGTCATAGGTCAGCGTGTCGCCGTCAGCGTCGAATGCGGCGGCGGTCAGCTTGAACGGAGTCTGTTTCGGGACATTGTACGGCCCGCCGACGGTGACCGTCGGGATCGAATTGCCGGTGATGGTTCGGTCGGCGCAGACGTTCCCGGCGAGTGCGGCGTACGAGGTGATCTCGGCGATGCTCGCGCCGTGATAGCTCTCATTGTTGAAACCGTAACCCATAAAGGTCGAACCGAGTGCGGGTTCGAAGGCCGTCGGCGGAAACCGCTGGTCGTTGCCGTTGTCGATGAACGAGCGGTTGAATGTGTGGTTGGCGTTGAATTGGTGGCCGAGTTCGTGATCGAACGTGTCGAGGTTGCTGCTTGTGACCTGACCGGAGACGCCGAACCCCTTGAGAGTCGTGCTGCAAGTTGCGGGCGTTTGCGCCGCCCCGCCGTTGTCACCTTCGTAAAAGACATGGCCGACGTCGAAGTTCGCCGTTCCGATCCCGTTGGCCAGCGCGGGATGACTCTGCGGAAAGATCCCGTTGCGGTCGTTCACGAACGGATCGGTCGCCGGATTCGTAAAAACAACCGCCGCGTTCGAGGCCGTCAGCAGGAATCTGATCGAGAATTCCCGTTCCCAGATGGCATTCGTCCGATTGAGGATCGTCGTAATCTCGGCAAGCGCGCCGGCCACCGTCCCGCCGCCGTGAGCCTGCGTCCACTCGCCGTTGGCGCCGATCGCAATGACGTACGTTCGCAAGGTTGCGCCGGAGGAAAGGTCGGCATCCGTGTTTCCGCGGGTTAAGTTTGCGGAGACCGGGTCGACGCCGCAGGCAAAACCCCCCGGCGATCCGCGGTCCTTTTTGAAATAGCTGACATAGAGGTCATCGGGTCGGTTCTTGAGCGGATCGATATAGACGGCACCGTTTGCGGAAAGCACGATCGCGTGAAAACCCGCCGGCGTGAAGTCCATCCGAACCGTTGCCGAGCGGTCATCGACACCCTGGCCGCGATATGTCTTGAGAAACGGAAATTCCTTTAGAAGCGGGGCTTCGACGGAAGGCGACTCCTCGATCTCGAAGCGCGCGAAACCGCCGCCAGGCATCGGCAGCGCGACCAGCGGATTCCGGACCGAACGCGAGGCGAGATCTTCGTTCGGCAATTGCGCCAGGAATTGCTTCATCTGACCTGAATCGAGTTTCAGCGCGCGGAAACGGATCGGGAGTTCATCGGCATTGGTTCCGGCCATCAAATCACTCTTATCGATATCGCGCCACATCCCGTCGGCGGGTTCGGTGTTCCTCTCCGCAAATAATTCGGGCGCGACACCGATTCCCGAATGTTCGCTTTCAGAAGCGCCCGTCGATCTCGCATTGAGCAGCGAAAATCCGACTGCGGCAAAGGCGGCGGTCAAAACGAGTAACCCAACAATGCTTTTTGCGGCTTTCATACTTCTCTCCAACTTCTCTGGCAAGCTACCGAGCGACAACGATCGTTCCGACCGGATCGAATCCCTGAATGTTCCCGAAATCGTCGCGGACGAGGAGTTCGACGCGGACTGTCCGGCCGGCGGCCCGCGGCTTGAAACTGAGGCTCGGGCGGACGGTCGCGCTCGGACGCGTCGAGCACGGTCGTCGGAAAATCGGAAACCTGCGGCTGGTTTCGGCGGTCCGGGTCGAAGTTCTCGATCGTCGTGACGATCTTCAGGATCGAGTTCGGCGGGTTTCCGTTCGATTTGTTCACGAACGAATCGGTGACGACGCAGGTGCTTAGCTGACCCGAACCGACCGCCGCACAATCGTCCGTATAGGTCGGAAGGAAGTTCGGGAACGCACTGTTCGGTGCCGACAATTGTTTTAGAGTGATCATCATTGCTTATCTTTCCCGTTCCCAAACCTCGTACCGTTGCTTTCTTGCGCGCCCCGGCTTATTCTGCCGTCCGTCCAACCTGCAACGCCGCAGCAGAACAGCAACTCCCCGCCGAGCGTTTCGAAGGCGTGGACCGCGCTTTCTTCGAGTCGGCGGATGACGTCGAGTTTGCTCATCTGAAAGCGCTCAGCCACAGATTCCAGGGTCAGGAATTCGCCGAACCGCTGACAGACGGGGCATACTCCGAAAGCCGACGGCGCTTGTTGACGTCTAACGACAACGACCTCGCGCGTTTCGGTCGTGATCCTGTATTTCTTTGATTTTTGAGACATATGATCTAAAATCAGCTGGCACAAGCTCAGACCACCGATTTTGTTATTGTTCTTGGCAAACTCGCCTTTTCGTTGAAGATTGGAGCGTATTTGATTAATGGAAACGAGTCCTGAAGTTTTTCTCCAATAAATCTCCATTTTTTCTGCGGCGCGCGTATGACCAGTAATTGCAACAACTTACGCTATTTTGAAGGTTTCCGGCTCGATGCTGAACGGAAGGTGCTTTGGCATGAAGACGAGCCCGTCAATCTTGCCCTAAAGGAGATCGAGTTGTTGTGTCTGCTGACGGAAACCGTCGGCGAGGTGGTGACAAAGGATGAGATACTGGCACGGATCTGGACCGATTCGTTCGTCGATGAGAGCAATCTTTCGCGATACGTTTACCGTTTGCGGAAGATGTTCGAAGACCTCGGACATCCCGGCGGATTGATTCAGACGGTACCGCGCCGCGGATATCGGTTTACCGGGACGGTTCGGAGACCGGCCGGGGACGAACTTGTTTTCCAGCGGCATTCGGTGACCGAAACAGTGATCGAGGAAATCGACCGTTCGGCCGAACCGAATGTCGAGACGCCGCGTCCGGCGAGGTCTTCGGTTCTGAAGATGCGCTGGCCTGCGGTGATCGGCGTCGGTTTGTTGGTGATCCTGACTGCCGGCGCATTTATGTTCCTGAGATCGACGGAACGAAATGCCGGGACTCCGATTCGTTCGATCGCGGTTCTGCCGGTCAAATCGTTTGCGCCCGATGGCGGGGACAGCGACCTTGGGTTGCGGATCACGGACGCGCTGATCACGACGCTCGGCGGACTCAAAGAAATTTCGGTGAGGCCTACCGACGCCGTTGCCGGATTCACGAAGAGCGACCTCGGGGCGTTCGAGATCGGCGAAAAACTCGGAGTTGATGCGGTCGTCGACGGCAGAATTCAGCGTGAAGGAGACCGGGTGCGCGTCACCTTTCAATTACTGAAAGTGACCGACAGGTCGCAGATCTGGTCAGAACAGTTTGACGGTCGGGTCGATCAGATCCTCCGACTGCAGGATTCGATTTCATCGCGTATCCTCAACAGCGTCAATCAGTTGGGCGGTCGGGAACTGACTTCCACGACTTCGCCGACACATAATCCGGAAGCCTACGAAGCGTTCTTGCTCGGTCGCAGTTTGAGCGCCCGAAGCGATCCGAAGGAACTTGAAAAGGCGATCTCTTACTTTCAAAAAGCGGTCGATCTCGATCCCGGGTTTGCCGCCGGATTCGCCGAAAAGGCGGATGCCGAGGTTCGTTTGCACAACGCCGGATTCACCGGGTCCGACGAGACTATCATCCGCGCGAGATCCGACATCGGAAGCGCGCTTGCGCTCAATCCCGAACAGGCCGAAGCGTTCATCGCACGAGGCTATCTGCGGATGATGGTTGACTGGGATTGGAACGGCGCGGAGTCCGATTACACGAAAGCGATCGCGATCGCGCCGAATCTCCATCTCGCCCGAATGCGGTACGGCCTGCTGTTGACCGACCTGCGCCGATTCGTCGAGGCAGAGGCCCAGTTTGAATCGGCGCTGATGCTTAATCCGGTATCACCCGGAACACGCACGAGCTACGGAATTGCGTTCTTTTGTCAAAAGGATTTCGTGAGGGCGGAAGAACAGTTTCGCAAAGCGCTTGAGATTGACCCTGATTGGGTCCACGCTCACTGGTATTTGTCGCGGTGCCTCTGGATGCAGGGAAAGAAGCGCGAATCGCTCGCGTTCATCGTCAGCGCCCTCAAGCTTCAAAAACAGGACGAACTGGTGAGTGAGGTCGAATCCATCGCCGCCGCCGGTACCGAGGAATCGGTCCTCAAACATCTGATCCGAGTCTGGAAGTCGGATGCCGAGGTCCAGGCGCTCCCGATCGCCACGCGTTCGGTTGCGGTCGGCGATCATGAGACCGCGCTTTCGAGTCTCGAATTCGCCCACCGCAAGAAACACCCCTGGATCGCAATGGTCGCCGCTCTGCCGGACTTCGAACCGCTCCGGGAACAGCCGCGTTTTCTGGCGATTCTCCGAAAGTTAAACCTTCCTTGAACATCGCGATCCCGTTTGAAGACAAGCCAGCGTTCGGTTCCGGTGTAAGTCGACACCTACTACTGGGAGACGGCCCGGAAGTCGACGTCGGTCACGGTGTCGTCGACCGAAACGATCCGTGCCGGTTCGGTGAGAGCGCAACGCCGCGACACGACCGACACAACGTACGATTGACC
>JAKQII010000082.1 GCA_029557535.1 Acidobacteriota bacterium | reverse complement strand
CGGGATCGTCAAGACGCCACTCGTCGGTTGTTACCGCAACAGATCCCGTATGCGATGAGCAACCGTCGAGCCAGTATTTGACCCAGCCGTCTTCAGCCCATCCCGCAAAGTGCTTTGGTATCCAATAATGGCCCTTTTTAACCCAAATCGGCGTATCCATCGCCAGATCCGGGCGTTCGACGGGACGCTCATACGCCTCGTCGGGAACCGTGAACTTGTTTGGGAAAATGGTGGGAAGGGCCGACATCCTACCTGACCGTCCATCGGCGCGAAACCACTGAGATTTCACGCAAATCCGATTCGGTATTAGTTCTATGTTCTGAATCTCAGTCCAGCCGTATTCCGAATGAAAAACACTGTCGCCGATCTTCCACGTACCATCACAAAAATCCACTGTCTTTTCGCTCATTTCGCTTCTCACTCCATCTCCCGTCCCTGGGACGCGAGTTCAATCATCGCCTGCACCGCCTTCCGGCGCTCGGCGCTTTCGATCCGGCGCTGCTGGAACGCCGCCGGACGGCAGACATGGCACGGCAGCCATTCGGCATCATGCCCCGGCAATCCGTAATCGCGCAGCGCTTCGTCCGGCGATTTGTGATCGTCGCGCTCGGGGCACTGCTCGGCGGGATAGCCGGCCGCCTTTGCGCGCCGATGCCGTTCCTGCTCTTCCTGCTGCATCATCCGGTACTCGTCCACGAGATCGTCGGCCCTGAGCGCGAACACCTCACCGCCGTTCCGCCGCGTGATCTCGCGGGAATTGAGCGCCCGGCGGTACAGCGTGTCGTACAGATGCGCCGGAACCTTCGCGACGCCGAGCACTTCCAGCCACGCAGCGACGCGCAACTCATGGTCCTCGGGGCTTTCGACGTTCCAGTTCTGCGACAGGCGGTAGCGGTCCAGGATCTTCGAGATCGTCCTGGCCGGACTGATCGACGGCGAAGGCCGCGATCGGGTCAATCCCTGAGAGTTCGCCGAGAGCGCGTTCGCGGTTTGCGATGTTTGCAGCATTCGATCGTTGTCGTCTGTTCCGTTCATGGTTTTTCTGTTTTGCCGCGAGCTTGTCGCGGTTCTTGAAAGCCTCGATCTGTCCGCGCAGCAGCCGGACGCTGATCGCGCCGTTCACCCAATCGAGGTTTTCCACCCAAAGATAAAATTCACGGAAACCGTTCAGGTCGATTTCTTCGGCGTCCAGTTCGGCGAACAGGTCCACCCATTCGGCCATCGGCAGCCGCTTGACGCGCTTTTGCTGCCGGAGCCAGATCAGCGTGTCCTCGATCGCCGCGGCTTGGTCGAGATCGACGGGAAGTTCGCCGGGCGGTCCTTTGGCGTCGGTCATCGGGTCAGGATCGCGCGCCGCAGGCGTTTCGCGCGCCCGCGCGGAAATATCAAGGGTTAAGGTTAAGGGGTTAAGGGTTAAGGCCCGAGCGGTACCGTTTAAATCGCGAGCAGTTCCGTTTTGATCGCGAGTCGAACGGTTTAAATCGGGATTAATCGCGATTTGTCGCGAGTTTTCCGTAACCTCTTCCGTTTCAACAGATACGATTTCGGGATTTTCGGACTCCGGCGGCACTTCGGGGCAGTCCGGCAGATCGGAGCCTTTCGCGCGCTCATTGCGGTGCGGATTCTGGTGACGCTCGAAATTGAGGATCTTGACGAACGTGCGCTTCCCGTCGCTCCACGAACGGATGAAATTGAACCGTTCGAGAACGCTCCGGCACTGTTCGAGGTCAATGTCGTCGTACGGCATCAGCTGGATCTTGAGGCGTTTGGGCCGCCATTCGACGCAGCCCTTGTAGTCCGCGACGGTCCACAGACCGATGAAGAACAGCCGTTCCAGCGGTGTTAACTCCGCGAGATCCTCATGCTGAAAGAACGATGGTTTGATAATCCGTGCGCGAGCCATCAACATTCTCCCGGCGGCTGCTTCGCCGCCTTCCGTCGTTTGTATTCCCGCCAGTAATCGCGGCGGCGGTCCCGTTCCCCTGTCTCGGCGTACATCTTTCGCCGATACGCCCTGTATCTGTCCGAGCGCTTGTTCGCGTTGATTCGGGCGCGAACGGCGGGCTGCTTCCGGTATTCGGC
>JAKQII010000076.1 GCA_029557535.1 Acidobacteriota bacterium | reverse complement strand
TCTGAACGGCGAAACGAAGTCGTTGAACGAGTTGAAAGGCAAGAACGGAGCCGTCCTCGTCTGGCTCTCGGCGCAATGTCCGGTCGTCAAAGGCTACAACGACCGCATTCTCGAGATATCTGAGGAATTCAAGGCGAAGGGCATCAACTTCGTCGGCATCAATTCGAACGCGACCGAATCGCTCGATTGGGTAAAATCGAACGCGAGCGAGGTTGGCTACAAATTCCCGATCCTGATCGACAAGAACAACGTGCTCGCCGACAAATTTGCGGCTTCGGTGACTCCGGAAGTCTATTACTTCGACGCCAAGAACGTGTTGCTCTACCATGGAGCGATCGATAACGACCGTTCGGGACGCAACATCACGACGCAGTATCTGCGAGACGCGGCGGACTCGGCGCTCGGCGGAAAAGCGATCTCGACGACGCGCGCGAACGCCTTCGGTTGTACGATCAAGCGAGCCGAGAAGCAATGAAATACGCACTGAAGTTCCTGGTGTCGGCGGCGCTTCTGGTCGCGGGCGCGAATTGCGTTTTCGCCCAACTGAAATCGGACGTTGCGGAGACCAAGCCGAAAGTTGTTTCGCGCGTCACGAAGGTCGATGACGCGGCGTTGATGGCGGCGCTGAAACCGAACGGCAAGCCGCTCGTCGTCAATTTTTGGGCAACCTGGTGCGCTCCGTGCATCGAGGAATATCCCGATCTGGTGAAGATCGACGCCGAATACGGCGACAAGATCGACCTCGTGACAGTTTCGCTCGACGACGTTGCCGACATCGACACCGGCGTCCCCGATTTTCTCAAGCGCATGAACGCCGAGATGCCTGTTTACCTGCTGGTCTCGCAGGATGAGACGGCACTGATCGCGAAGATCCGCAAGGATTGGTCGGGCGGACTCCCGTTCACGGTGATTTACGGCAAGGACGGCAGCGAGGCCTATTTCAAGGAAGGCAAGTTCAAGTCCGACGTGCTCCGCGCCGAAATCGACAAAACACTTGGGAAGTGAGCAGTGAGCAGTGAGCAGTGAGCAGAATACGCTACGAATTCCGCTTCCCGACCACAGACCGCTGACATCAGCCTTCTGCTTACTGTTTACCGTTTACTGTCTACCATCTACCGTCTACTGTCTACCGTCTACTGTCTACTGTCTTATGTACCGAAAAATTGATGATTTTATCGCAGACTGGAATCACGACCTCGAAGCGACGACGAAACTCTTCAAGAATCTGACCGACGAATCGCTCGGACAGAAAGTCACCGATGACGGACGTACGCTCGGGTTCATTGCGTGGCATATCGTGCTCACGCTCGGCGAGATGCCGGGCCACGTCGGACTGAAGATCGACGCTCCGGCGGAGGATTCACCGGCGCCGGCGTCGGCCGCGGAGATCGCCGCGACCTTTGAAAGGACGGCAAAACTGCTCGGTGAAGCTGTCGCGTCGAACTGGACGGACGAAACGCTTATTCACGAAGACAACATGTATGGCGAGACATGGAAGCGCGGCAAAACCCTCCTCGCTCTGATTCTTCATCAGGCGCATCATCGCGGACAAATGACCGTTTTGATGCGTCAGGCCGGAGTTCCCGTGTCCGGGATCTACGGACCGTCAAAAGAAGAATGGGCGGCGATGGGAATGCCGGCGATGGCGTAGAGAATTCGGATCCGGGATTTGCGATCTCTCAAGTTTCAATTCTCCAGTCTCAATTATTGGTGATTCGGAAGATAAAAGAGGCGTGCCGTTGCGTGAAGTTAGAAGTCGACGGTGATATCATTCGTTTAGATTGAATGACGGCGGGCACAACCCGCCTGATATGCATCGAAGAATTGGCTGAAGTTGATCCGAATGACGCATCTTTGACCGCCGATCGTCAGCCCCGGAACGTCGGTACGCGCCATCTGGTCGCTTAACTTGAGGCCATCAACCAAACGGAGAAAAACATTATGAAAATCAGGATTTCAGCGCTTGTCATCATTTTGATCGGGGGACTTTTCTTCGCCGTCAAATCGGATCTAAAGACGCTGCCGTTACCGGATCGTCAGATCCCGGAGACCATCGTGCTGGCCGAAAAAGCGATGCTCGGAAAGGTAACATTCAAGCATCAGGAACACATCTCGCGGAAAGTCGAAGGTATGCCCGAAGTGACCTGCGTTTCGTGTCACCACGTGGAACAGCCGGCGGCCGAAGCCGCGAAAACGGAAGGCCACAAGACCGCCTATCCGGCCGACCGTACCGTGACGCTGACGGCCGCGAACTACACTGACGGCACGGCGCCTGAAGTTACGAAGTGTCAGAGCTGTCATTTGGCGAAAGGCGCGTCACCTTCGATCTTGAAGGAAGCCCCCTCGATGACGGTTGGCGGCAAGACGACCGTCCTCAACAATCAGAACGCACTGCACTCGTCGTGCGCCGACTGCCACGAAGCTGCTCTGAAGGTCAAGGCCGACCTCAAGGCACCAAAGGGCAATCAGTGCATGCAATGCCACAAGAAAGGATGATCGCATTTGGGAATTGGGATTTGGGAATGCGGATGTGAATTCCGCGATGGTTTGAAGTTGATGACCCCGGAACTCGGCTGAGTTTCGGGGTCCTTTGTTTGGTCAGTTCTCGCCGAAGGTCACTCTTCGGAAGTAAGAGACGATCGGCTCGTCAGACTCGACGATATGATCGGAGATATGAAACACATCCTTTATCCACGGATGGGCAAGCGCCTCGTCGCGCTTCAGGCGTTTGCCCATGAACGCCGCGCCCGGCCAGCCGGCTTCATTTGCGTCAATGATCCCGACTTGAAATTGCGTTTCGATCACCCAGATCAGAAATGCGAACGCGACTCGGTCTTCGGGACCGGAGTCGTTATCCCATTTCCCAAACTCAGCAACACGACGACATTCGAGTCGGGATGATTGTCCGAGAACGCGGCGTAATATACCCCGATCGCATCACCGTCGTCCGATACGAACCGCGTCAATCGTGTGGTCGTGCCTCCGCAGCACTCGCATACGGATTCTTTGGAAGGTGTACGTTCGATTTCGATCATATTGCTGTTCGATCTTCGGCTACGGAAGGACGCCGGAAGAAGACGATCATCAGTTCGACATGAATCTGACCATCGGATCACCTGGTTTTCCGCGTTTGCTTCGTGCGTTTCGGTTCGGGGCGCATGAACTGCGGACTCGGAAGCGTCGGACGCGGCGCCGGCGGCTTAACCTTCGAGGAAAGAATATAAAACTCGATCTGCGACTCCTCTCTCAATCCTCCTTCGATGAAGAATATCCGGTCACGCGAGTAGCCGGGTATTTTGTTTGCATGATTCCGGAGTCGCGCCAGTCGCTTGCGGTAAAACTGAAGCGAATGTGTCCGGTCGAAATATACGAGCACATAAACAAAATCGTCTCCGCTTTCCCGTGCGAGATGCATTGACGCATGAACTCGCGGATTCAATCTCTCGTCGAACTCGCGGACATTTTCAGTTTGGACACAGAAGGGAAGATACTCGTACGGCGCATAAAGAGCGTCCGGAGCGTATGGCGGGAATCCATTGCATCTCAGTTCATTATCCGATCGTCGCGGGAAGTATGTTTTGGAAATAAAAGCCTGACCGCCGTTCGAGAAATAGTAATAGAATCCATTTTCCGCATCGACCCATTTGCCGTAGGACGCGTCGTCAAAAAGAACTGCAAACCGCTCTCGCTCAAGGCCCATGTCCTTCGCGCTGATCATAGAATCCCGGGTTGATTTGTCGTAAACGGTGATCGAGAAAACGCGGTCCTTCGGTACATTCCATCCGTCCTCGCAGTTTCCGGATGTGTAGCCAACGTAGACTGTCGCGTCGACCGTGTCGTATTTCCAGCCGCGGAATTCATCGGTTCCGATCACGCCCAGCGTTTTTTCAACATCTGCGCGCGTCGATCGCAACGGCACGATTCCCTTCCAAGAATTCGATTGAGCGAAAGTCGGGAAAACAGCGACCAACATGAGCGTGAGCCAAATGAGTATTGATCCTTTCATGAGCGTCCTCTCTTAGGTATTGGGATCACGGTGATTATAGCGCTGTCAGTCGATCATTGGAATCATTTCGATATGTGTGTCACGCGTTCGCGCCGTTTCGCGTTGATTCGCGTTCCAATTCTTCGCCCGGCAATTCTGACCGCGCCCGCCGCGCAGTAGCGCGCCGCTGAACGGACCACTGACCACTGACCACTGACCACTGACCACTGACCACTG
>JAKQII010000065.1 GCA_029557535.1 Acidobacteriota bacterium | reverse complement strand
ATCGACGCTTGATCCAGTGCTGTCAACTCGATGTCTTGAACCCGGAACTGAAATTGCGGCGCCAACTGCAATCCGCAATCCGCAATCCGAATTCCAAAATGTCTTGGTGCCCCCGGCAGGATTCGAACCTGCAACCAACGGATTATGAGTCCGCTGCTCTAACCGTTGAGCTACAGGGGCTTGGTGTTGATAGTGTAGTAAATCGGTCCGACTTCGGCAAACTGAAGCTGGCGGCCCGGAAATCGGCGAGATCGCCGCCATCAACGCCGATCGCGGTACCGGTTGATCGCATCGACGACTTCCCGGCGGATGTCCTTGTCGCTGAACGACAGTTTCACATCCTTGATGAACAGATCGATCACCTGTTTGCGGGTCTTTCCGGTCATCGAACCTCGCTTCCGCCAGCGACGTTCGAATCGTGCGCGCTCGGCCTTAACACCCGGAAGGTTCAATACGTCATAGAGCGCCGTTGCCATTTCAGCTTTCAGGTTGCGAACGAGTTGCTGGGCCTGCGCCGCCGTCAGACGTTTGTCTCTCGCTTCCGAGTTGGGCGCCCCGACGAACAACAATCCGCCCGCGACCGTCGCCACCGCGGCGATCGTCAAGATCATTCGTTTTAGCCCAAAATTGTTCGCGTCAAGTCTCATATTCGTTCTCCTTCAAATTCTCTACGAAAAACGCATTATCTCAAACGATTTACGAAAGTCGCAGCACTATTTTGCATTGCGTTCAGTTTTACTTGTAGAAATTCGGAATCCAACGTTCATGAAACGGATTTCTGCAACTTGAAGCGATAGCGATCCGCAGAATCCGTCGAACCGGTGTCAGCGCGGGCGACGGCTCAAGCCGCGTCGGCCGCGAGCATTTTTTCAGCAAGTTTTTGGAAGGCTTCTTCGACGCGTTCGCCGGATTTCGCGCTGGTGCGGAACATCTTCCACCCGAAGTTGATCATCTGTTCGAGTTCGGTCGGAAGAATGTCGATCTGCTCCGTCAGATCGTTCTTGTTGAACAGAACGATAAACGGCAGCGGCCCGACCTCGCGCTCGACCATTTGCTGGATCGAGAAGGCGGTCACGAACGTTTCATGGCGCGTAAGATCGACGACGATGAAGTAACCTGACGCCCCGCGCAGAAACGACGGCCGGATCTTGAATTCCCTGTCCTCACCCTGCAGGTCCCAGAGAAGAAGATTGACGTCCTCATCACCGACGCGGACAGACTTTTTGTCGATCTTGACGCCGATCGTCGAGTGGTATTTCTCGCTGTAGATGCTCTGCACAAATCGCCGGACAAGACTCGTCTTGCCGACACCGGTCGCACCAAGCATGCAAATCTTCTTTTGGATCATTTATCTTCCCAAATCACCCGAAACCGAACTGCGCAATCCGAGCCGGCATTCTCGGCGCCGACCCCGACAGGCGCCAATCTGCCCGCCAGATCCTTCAAGTACGTCGAGCGCGACAAAACGTCGCTCTTCACCTTCTCGGCGCGCGCATTGCTGATGCTCGCGTTGAAATCATCGGTTCCGGTAGGATCCGCGCTTCCGACGATCTCGACTTTCACTGACGCCCCCGCGGACGCCGCGGACCTGAAAAGATCCTCAAACTGAAGCGTCAGCATCGCAGTCGGATCAGCGATCGTGAACTCCGTCGATCCGCAGACGAACGACAGATGCTGCGATTCGATCGCCGACCGTGCCGCCGACGGCCCTATCTCGAATGACTTAACTCCGTTCAATGCCGGCGCCAGTTTGCGGGCCTCCGCGATCCATTCTCGCGAGGCTGCGCCGTCGCCGTAAAGAACCCCGTCCGCAAACGAGAGTGACATCGTCGCCGGCGGCGAAAGCAATCGCTTGGCACGCTCGACGACGAACGGCGCGATGACTGCCTGAAACGGGCGCCAATCCTGCGCCACGTCGTCGGAATCGAGCTTGAATTCCGCACGGATCGCTTCCGGATCGGCCGCGAGATCGTCGCGCAATCCGGAGATCGAATGTGTAAAGAACCCGCGCTCCGATTCGGCGACGACAAATCCCGGCTCATGGCGCAATCGCGTCACGAATCCGGACCACCGGTAGGCGTCACGGATCCAGAAAAACCCAGCGACGATCAGAACAACAAGCAACCCCGACGCGAGAATGTTGAAGGGCGTCAAAACCTTCGACTTCGTCGCCGCCGATTCTCCGAGCTGCAATCGCAGGCAGCGTTCAAGGATCGGACGCGCCGGTTCGAAGACCGACGGATCGCCGCGAAAATTCTCGAGTTCGCCGTCGAAGTCGAACTCGATCTCTTCGATCGCTTCGACAAGTGTCTCGCGAAGCGCAAGCGGCGCATTTCCGCGGATGACGGCAGCGAGAATCGCGTCGGGCCCATATTCGATCCAAACCGAAAGATCGCGGACCTTAAGGGCGTCGAGCGTCGCATCCTCCGATTCTTTGAACGAATCGTGGACGAAATCCTGAATCGCTGTCAGCATCGCCGACACCATGTCCCCGTCTTCGGCTGCGGACGGGTCGACCGAGACATGCTGCAGCATTACCCCGGTTTCCTTGTGAATCAGAAAGACCTGCTCGACGCGATAAAGCAACGTGTGCAAAAGAACGACCTCGGCGAACGGCTTGCCCGTTCGCATCGCTTCGAGCCGCCACTTGACGCCTTCCGGCGAGAAACTGTGATCAAGAGTCTGGTTCAGCGACTGGACCATCTGCCCGAGCGCCTCGGCGATCGCCTTGCGGACCGCCGGACCGATGATCGGAAATATCGCCTCGGCGAGCACCCGCGGATTTCGCTGCGCCGATTGACGAATGTTTTCCTCGACGATCGGAAGAGTCGCCGCCGCGAGCGATTGATCGCGGCGGGAGCTTTTTCGGATCGCCGACGGCAGGATCGCGCTGACCGATTCGGACTCGACGATGATTCGTCGCAGATCGGCAAGCCCGGCTTCACCGTTTGCAACATCCGTCGGCCGTCGCTGTTCTTCGGTCAACTCGTCCGACACCGGTTTGTCGGTCTCAAAAGACATTTCAATTTGGATTCGAAACGCACTGCGAACCGCGCCGCCGCCGTTCCGTGCCTTACCCGAAGAGAGCGAATGCTCAGTCCGCGTCGGGCATCTTGAAATCGTTCGTCAACCGCATCGCCATTTCTGTAAATAGCTCGGCCAATGCCGTGCGGTCGGCCTTGTCGTCGCGGATCTCCGAGGATTCGCGCTGCAATGCCGACAGCATATCGTTGTGGCGTTTGTGGATCTCGTCCGAGAGATCTTTCGACTGGGCAAGAATCTGTTGCCGAAGATCGCTCTCCGACTTCGCGGCCTGCTCATCGATCGCCGTGACCTTTTTCTCGAACGCGTGCGAAACGTCCTTGATGCCGTCCGACAAGGATTTCACGGCATCGGCCCGCGCGTTCTGCTCGCTCATCAAACGGTCAGCCAGCGATTTCAGCTCGCCTTTCATGTAATTTTCGAGTGCGTCCAGTTTCTTGCGCAGTTCGTCCCGCATATCGCTGATCTCGGAGGACATCTTTTCTTCCATCCGCGAAAAGCGGCGTTCAAAATCGCGTGACTGCGATCCGAAAAGGATGTCCCGAATCTTGTCGATGTTGCCGTCTTCAGCGCCTTCAGCGCCCAATGTCTTCTTCTGGGGTTTCATAAATCAATTCCAATTCGCGCTTCAACCGGCCGAATTGGCCGTCGAGGCGCGAGACCATTTCCGAGATCCGTCCGCCCGACGCGGCGGCAATTTCCAATTCGGCGCACAGATCGCGCATCGATCCGACACCGACATTTGCGCTGCTTCCTTTCAGCGAATGCGCGCGGCGCCTCACATCGGACAGGTCGCCACGATCGGCTGCCAGTCGAATATTCGAGATCTCTCCTGCAGTGAACCCTACGTAAGTCTTGTAGATCTCAGAAATGAAGTTCGTTTCGCCGCGCGCCTCAATCGCCAGAAGGCTTTCCAACACTTCAGGGGTAACGTATTTGGACAATGAATGTTGAATTACTTTCGGACGCAAGTCAAGACTTGCGGGATCCGGCGGAGTCGTGAAGTGCCGCTCGAAAAGCGCGGCTAAATCGTCTCTGGTCAGCGGTTTGCAAAGGAAATCGTCCATTCCGGCGTCGAGGCACCGATCACGCTCGGTTTCGGCCGAATGCGCGGTCAGCGCAATGATCTTGGCAGCGCGGTTCGGTCCCGCCGATTCTCGAATCTTCCGCGCCGCCTCGAATCCGTCGAGTTCGGGCATCTGGCAATCCATCATAATCAGGTCGAATTTCTTTGCTTCAGCGATCGCGACAGCCTCGGCGCCGTTTATCGCCGTCGTGACTTTGCAGCCCATTTGGCTGAGAAGCGTGGAAACGATCTCCGAAGTGATGTCGTTGTCTTCAGCGAGCAACACCCGGAATTTCCCGGGCGGACTTTCCGAAACATGCAGGCTATCCGACTGTTCGTCGCCGATCTCTGCGCGTTCAAGCGGGATGTGGAACCAGAACCGCGACCCTTCGCCGACCTTGCTCTCGAATCCGATCGCGCCGTTCATCAGGCCGATCAGTTCGCGTGAGATCGCAAGGCCGAGACCGGTTCCGCCGAATCGGCGCGTCATCGAGGCGTCGCCCTGCGTGAACGGCTGAAAAAGCATCGATCCCTGCGTTTCGTCGATCCCGATCCCCGTGTCGGCAACTTCGAAAATGACTTCGTCCTTGCCCAAACGACGAACGGAGACCGAGACGCTTCCGGCGACCGTAAACTTGACCGCGTTGCTGACGAGATTGCCGAGTACCTGACGCAATCTTCCCGCGTCGCCGCGAAAGGTCGCCGCGAGTGCCGGTTCGAGCTCACGGGTCAGCGCGAGTCCTTTTCCCTCGGCCGCGGACCGATGGACCGCGATCGTTTCGTCCACAATTTCAGAAAGATTGAAGATCACCGGGCTCAGGCGCAGTTTCCCGGCCTCGATCTTCGAAAAATCGAGGATATCGTTGACGATCTCCAGAAGCGATCCGATGCTGCGCTTGAGCAGATCGACGAAATTCGCCTGTTCGGGACTCAGATCGGTGTCGGAAAGCAGGTTCGCGGTTCCGACGATCCCGCTTAGCGGCGTACGTATCTCGTGACTGACGTTCGCGAGGAATGCGGCCTTGGTCCGTGCCGCTTCGAGCGCGGCATCGCGCGCCGCAGCGATCGCGCTCTCGACTTCCAGACGCTGGGTGGAGTCGCGAAACGTAATGATCGTTCCGACGACACGTTGTTCGTCAAACAGTGGCTGGCAGGAGTATTCGACGTGAAGCCCGGTTCCGCCCGACGTCATGAAAACCCCTTGGGGAACATGTGACGCGGCGCCTTCGGTCAGCGCGAACTGGATCGGACAAACAGCCAGATCGCCGTCCGAGGCCGTCTTGTCCTGACCGAACAGCACGAGATCATAGGGTCGCCCGAGGATCTTCTCGGACGCGATCCCGAGCATTGAGCAAGTCGCCGAGTTGGCAAACTTCACCCGCCGTGAAGATTCGACAATCATCACGCCTTCGAGCAGCGAGTTGAGCAGCGGTTCGAGCGCGGCCTCGCGATTTGAAAGCAGTTTTTCGATAACCGGTTCCATGTTGCCGTGCTCTAACGATAACGATTTCGACGCGCCCTTGTAAATAAAAAACGCGGAGCGAAAAAATCGCTCCGCGCTTGGAATCGCTCAGTCCCGAAGGGTCCTGACGGGACTGAGCTCCTGCGGACCCTATGGGCTACCCCCGTCCCCATATTGCCGCATTCCGTTGAAATGCGGACGTCAACGTAATCCGCGTAAAACCCAATTAATGAAACCGATTCGAATAGTGACAACGGCGCCTCGTCCTCAAATTTCTCTGCCCCCAAAAAAAATCTCGGTCGCGGGCGCCGTTTGTCGCGTATTTGCAATTCAATCGCCGTACCAAAGTGGCCGGACTTCAAGAAATAATTCTAAGTTATGCAAATGGAAAACTTACGGAGACACTAATGAAGAACATCCGAACCCGCGAGATTTTGAACATGACATCTTGTCAGACAATTCGACATTTGGCATGACATTTTGTCATCTCACACTCCATATTCGGCAAGCTTTCGATAAAGCGTCCGCGACGTTATGCCGAGGATCACCGCCGCGCGCTCACGGTGACCGCCCGTCAACCCGAGAACGTTGAGTATATGGCGGCGTTCGAGTTCCGCAAGGGTCGGCGGCGTTGCCGAAGATTGCTTCTCATCGACGTTCGGTTCGAATTGGGTGAGATGAAGGTCCTCGATGAAATCGATCACGTCATCGCGCGTGAGCGCCGCGGAGCGTTCGAGCACGTTTCTAAGTTCACGGATGTTCCCCGGCCATTGGTGTTCCATGATCTGCCGTTTCGCGTTTGCCGAGAAGGTGAGTTTGGGGCGGTTGAACCGAATCCTGAGACGCTCGATGAACGAATCAACGAGCGCCGGAATATCGTCGCG
The DNA here is from genome assembly GCA_029557535.1 of Acidobacteriota bacterium. Lineage (GTDB taxonomy): Bacteria > Acidobacteriota > Blastocatellia > Pyrinomonadales > Pyrinomonadaceae > JAFDVJ01. The sequence continues at coordinate 5,508 of JAKQII010000065.1, read as the reverse complement.
GCGTTCGCGCAGCGGCGGAAGCCGGAACGAAACGACATTCAGGCGGTAGAAAAGGTCCATTCGGAACCGTCCGTCCCGGACTTCGGATGCGAGATCCTTGTTGGTTGCCGCGATGATGCGCACGGAGGCTCGTCGGTCGCGGTTCGAACCGACCGGCCGGAACGCCCCGTTTTCAAGGAAATGAAGCAATTTGACCTGCATCACCAGCGGCATTTCGCCGATCTCGTCGAGAAACAACGTCGATCCGTCCGCCGCTTCGACCAATCCCGTCTTCGCCGCCGTCGCGCCTGTGAACGATCCTTTTTCGTGCCCGAAAAACTCCGATTCGAACAGATGTTCGGGTAGCGCCCCGCAATTGATCGAGACCAGTGGGTGATCGGCGCGCGGACTGAGCGCGTGGATCCAACGCGCCATGACGTCCTTTCCGGTTCCGGACTCGCCCGTTATGAGAATCGTCGTATCGAGTTTTGCCACCGTCTCGGCCTGCCCGAGAATGACGTTCATCACCGTGCTCGAATGGACGGGTTTGACCGTGTATCCCTCGTTCTGGCGACGAACGGCCACGCGATAGCGTTCGTTCTCGAGCACGAGGCTGCGTTTCTCAAATGCCTTTCTGATCAGCTTTTCGACCTGCAGCGGATTTGCCGGTTTCGTTACATAATCGTAGGCACCGCGTCGCATCGCCTCGATCCCCGATTCAAGCGAGGTGTCCGCCGTCAGAATGATCACCTCGGGCGGATTCTCGCCGCGCCGCACGGTTGGCAACAGTTCGAACCCGGAAGCGTCCGGAAGATTGAGATCGAGCAGTACGACGTCGAACTCGTCCCCGCGAACGCGCGCGAGGACCGATTTCGCATCCTCCGCCGTGGTGAACGCAATATCCCCAGCCGTGATCTGTGACGGCAGAAGTCGTCTCAGGACCGGATCGTCGTCGGCCAGGAGAACTCTGATGTTCTGGTTCATTTTGTGCCTGGGGGCAGGTTCATTTTACCAAAAGAGGCTGCAGGACCGCAGATTTTCTGATCTTTTCGAGTTTTTCCGCAACCGTGCGTGCGACCATTTCAAGGTCGTCCCAACCGGTTTCGGCGGCGATCCGTTCACAGATCGAATCGCCCGGCATCTCGTCGAAAAGTAATTCAAGTATGATTAGATCGATGTCCCCAAAATCGGCGATGCCGAGCGCATTGGGGAGGTTCGAGCCCAAGACCCTTGTTTGTGAAAGCTCGAAGATGCAGTCAAGGAGCTTGTCCTTCGGATCCGCGTCAGGGAACCGTGCCTGGATCAGTCTCAGGATGGTATCACGACCGTCGATATTCATCAGGAGCGCGAGAAAGAACCGTTGGTCGGGGTCGCTAACGTAGCCTCGCTTCTGGATAATGGAATCGACCCTCGCCTGATCCTGGAAGACACGCTCGATGAGGTCCATCCGGCTGCCGTGCCGTCGCCGCGCCGCAGCAAGGAGCTTTCCGAACCGGTCGCCTGACCGTTCGACGCCGAAGGTCTCGTCGAGAATAGTCGCGCCGAGCAGTCCACGCATGTGTACGAGAATCCGAAATGCGCTGTAAAGATCGGAAGTCTCGATCCAGTCAGCGATCAGGTCATCCGCCTCGGGACGCCCGAGCCGAACCATCGTCGCGGCCGTTTGCAGTTTCTTGATCAGGTTCTGCTCCTGATAGAACGGGTCCGTCGCCAAGCCCGGCTTGCGGTAATCGAACTGCGGCAAATAGTTGACCGTCTGATAGGTCCGGACGATGAGCGTTACCGAAGGATGATCGAGATGGAAAAGGGAATGTATGTAACCCCGCCCCGGCGTGATCTCCTGAACATCGCCGACGTCGAGGATCTCGCACGTCTTCAGGTTCAACCGTCCGAGTTCCATTGCCTGATTGACCCGCTCGTCAAGGTCGAAATGGTACCAGCTGTGAAGACTGGATCCGTGTAGCACCTGGAAGGCGCCGCAAAACGCGTGCTGGTGAACCGAGGTCGTGCCTTCGAGCCAAAAATACGCCTCGACATAAAATCGCGAGCCGTTGTAGATCGTGATCGGCGGCTGGCCGAAACCGGCGGACAGGTCCTGCTGCGTCGGCAAGGCGTCCTGACGGAGCGTCCATGCGGCGATATCCCACGGAGTGATCTTCTCGGGCATCCGTGCGTCGCGGAGCGCCTCGGCGCAGATCGGCGGAAACGCGTCGTAATTGAAGTTCTTGTCGCGCCAGGCGTGCTCTATCCTTTCGCCGAGTTCTTGCAGCAGTTTCATGTGTCTTCGCCAAAAGTCGGAGGCTCCGGCGGACCGTTAACCTCCTCGTCGGGCGGCATTCGGTCCAGATAACGGAAAATTAACCAGACGACGACCGCCGCCGGGACGATCGCCGCAAAACCGACCGCGGCCTCGTGACCTTGCAGCGGATCATTGTCGAGATCTTGAAAGCCCGACGACGCCATTACAGCGAATCCGACGGCGATCCCGAATAGGAACTGCATCCCGATGAACGCCCCGACGCTGATGGCCGCCCAAAGAAATCCGTTGCGACCGGTAGCTTTTGCTTTCTTATATCCGAAATACGCCGCAAGAATCGCCAGCAACATTCTATGCACCTCCCGAATCAAACGCTCAGGGCGGCATCGGCCGCGTAAGTCCCAATCCTGGAAAGCTTTGGTTTCAAGCGCGAATCTGCTATATTTTGCCCAATTCTTTTCAAATTTCAAACAAGGAACAATTCTATGAGTTCAAATGCTGCTTCAGTTGCGGTAAACGGCGGTGCCACCGGGTTCGCCGGCCATCCGAAAGGTCTTTACGCCTTGTTCGCGACCGAAATGTGGGAGCGCTTCAGCTTCTACTCGATGCTCGCGCTTTTTACTTTGTACCTTCGCGATCCGGTACAGGGATTCGGCTGGACGGCGGCTGATGCGACGGGACTGTACGCAAACTACCTCATGTTCGTTTATGCGAGCCCTCTGATAGGCGGCCTCATCGCCGACAAGGTAACGGGCTACCGGAAGGCGGTGATGATCGGAGGATTCTTCTTCATGGCCGGCCACGGACTGCTTTCGATCCCTGCGCTCTGGGCCGTTTATTTGGCGTTGACGTGCCTCGTTATCGGAAACGGCTTCTTCAAGCCAAACGTGTCGACGATGGTCGGCAACCTCTATCCTGAAGGCAGCCACCTCAAAGATCGCGCCTACAACATCTTTTACATGGGAATCAACGTCGGGGCATGGTCTGCTCCGATCGTGATGGAGATCGTCAAGGCGTACTTCGGATTCCATGCAGCGTTTGCCGTGGCCGCGTTCGGAATGATCATCTCGGTCGCCATTCTTTGGTATTTCCGGTCACTCGTTGAAGGCGCGGACCGTAAGGCGCTGGTCATCGGAGACCATGTGATCGAGGACGTGAGTTCGAAGGCAATGGCCGATTCGGACCAGATGGCGGACACCGCCGCGACCGCCGTCGACGCACCGCCGCACGGCATCAGCGATCAGGATAATCACGTCGGTAAGAACCTTATCGATTCGGTTCCCGACTGGAAACGAATCTCGTCGCTTGTGGTCATATTCGCGATCGTTGTGGTGTTCTGGATGGTGTTTCACCAGAACGGCTCGACGCTCACCTACTGGGCGGACGACAACACCGCGTGGAACGTCACGGGAACCATCTCGAACTCGATCAACCCGTTCTGGATCATCGTTCTCACGTTCCCGCTGGTTTGGTTTTGGGGGTTCCTCGACCGGCGAGGAAAGGAACCGTCGACGCCGACCAAAATGGCCTTCGGAATGACGCTCACGGCACTTTCGTTCTTCGTTCTTTATTTCGGCGCCATTCAGGGTGAGAAGATCGCTCCGAGCACCGCGGACCTCGCTTCGGGTTCGTTCCGGATCAATGATCGAGTGGTTTCAAAACTCACGGCGCAGGGTGTTTCGGCGGATGTCATGAAAAAGGTGATGGATGCCAAAGACAAGGATGGCAAGAACCTCGTAAATGACGTCAAGTTCTCGGAATCGAAAGACGACGCGACGGGCGTCACGAAATCGGGCGCCGACAGGCTGATCGCCGCAATCGATGAGGCTGCGCCAGGCGAAGGGACGAAGAACCGTGACAAGATCCTGGCCACTTCTTTCCTGTTCAGGGTCTCGCCGTTCTGGCTGATCCTGGCGTACGCCATCATTTCGCTCGGTGAACTGATGCTATCGCCGATGGGTCTGTCGCTTGTGTCAAAGGTCGCTCCGATCCGGATGCGCGGCCTAATGATGGGCGGCTGGTTCGTGGCGACCGCGATCGGCAACAAGCTAACGATGATCGGGATCTACTGGAGCATTTGGAACCAGTCAAGTTTCTTCCTGGTCCTCGGTATGGCTGCTCTCGTAATGGCGGTCGTGTTGTTCATTCTTCTTCGTCCGTTGAAGAAAGCGATGCCCGGAGTTTAGGAAGCCGGATTCCGGATCAGACTCTACTACCGGCCGTTTCTTTGTTCGTCAGACCCTGAACGGAACGGCGGCCCGGATCACGTTCCGTAACGCCGTACCCTCGTCGAAATGCGTATGGGAGCGGTTGGGGCAGGGTCGCCAAAACATTGAATTCATAATAAAATGAAGCGAGTCAATTGAATTTGCAAATTTCCCGGTCGCCGCAATATTCGAGAGTACCGGACAGCTCTTTCTAGTTCACAATTTGGAGGCAGAATGATCAGTTTCAACCGATTTTCCAGCGTTTTTAGAGCTGCTGCAGCGATGACTTCTTTCGCTTTGTGCGCGGCAATGATCGCCCCCGTCGCCTCGGCGCAGATGCGCGAGCTCTCACCGTCAGTCGTATTTACGAACTCGACGGCCATCACGGTAACCTCGGGCGGCGCAAACAACGCGGTCCCGTATCCATCGGGGATCACCGTTTCCGGGATTTCCGGAACCATTCCGGCGACTCCGGGAAGCGTCAAGGTGACGCTGAACAATTTCAGTCACACATTTCCGGATGACCTCGGCCTTGTTTTGGTAGGGCCAACGGGTGCGGCTCTCCTGCTCCAGGATGGCGCGGGCGATGATCCGGACATGGTCAGTGTGACGTACACATTGAGTGATGACGGCGCGACCACGCTTCCGGCTACAACTGCTTGGACGGCCGGTACCTACAAACCGACGGCGCACTTCACCGGCGACAGTTTCCCCGCACCGGGTCCGGGTACGGCCTACGGTAATCCGGGACCGGCCGGCTCCGGTACGGCGACGTTTTCTTCGGTTTTCGGAGGTACCGATCCTAATGGAACCTGGAATCTTTACGTCCGCGACTTTGTAACGGGAGACGGCGGAAGCTTTGCGGGAGGCTGGTCGCTCGAAATTAACCCCGGCGCGGTTACCCCGGTACAGCACGTCCTTGACTACGACGGCGACGGCAAGACCGACCGCGTCGTGGTCCGCAATATCGGCGGCGGCGCCAACGGCCAGATCCGCTGGTTCATCAACCGCGCCGGTGACGGCTCGACGGTCGCCTCCGACTGGGGGCTCGCAAGCGATTTCTTC
>JAKQII010000059.1 GCA_029557535.1 Acidobacteriota bacterium | reverse complement strand
ACTCGCATGGGTGCTGTCATCCATTGCGCGGATGGGAGAACTCGAACGGATGACCCAGTTCAAGGACAAGTCGCGATCCGCCATTAACGCCAGTGCTTTGGACTCATTAGGTAGATCCTTATTTGACAAGGTTGACGAAATCCGGTCACGCCCTTCGGCTGTTATTGAACTCAGCGATCTGCTTTACCTTAGGGCACTCCTAGGAGACATTGGAAGCACTGAACGCGCAGGCGTCGGCCTGTTCACCTACCCGATCCTGATGGCGGCCGACATTCTTTTGTATCAGACTCATCTGGTCCCGGTCGGCAAGGATCAAAAACAACATCTTGAGCTTTCGCGCGATCTTGCCGAACGTTTCAATCGTGATTTCGGTGCCGCGTTCGTCGTGCCCGAGCCGTTCATCCCGCCGGTCGGGGCGAATATTCTTTCGCTTCAGGACCCTGCGAAAAAGATGTCGAAGTCGGACGACAATCCGAACGCTTCGATCTTTCTGCTCGATGATCCGGACTCGATCGCCAAGAAGATCAAGCGCGCCGTGACGGATTCCGGAACGACGATCGTGTTCGACGAATCGCGCCCCGCGATCCACAATCTGCTGACGATATATCATCTGATGACCGGACGATCGGCGAACGAGATCGAGGTACATTTCCAGGGTAAAGGATATGGGCATCTCAAGACCGAACTTGCGGAGGCCGTTATCGAGTTCATGAAGCCTTTCCAGGATCGCGTTAAGGACTTCGACGATGCGCATCTCAACGAGATCCTGAAAAGAGGCGCAGAAAAGGCACGGGTCATTGCCCGCGCGACGCTCGACGACGTGTATTCAAAAATGGGCGTTGTCGGAGCGACGTAGTCCGAATTTGGATTCCGGAGTTTGGATTTTGGATCTGATATCGGAATTCGGTTCCCGCATCAACAAGAAGAAAGAAAAAGGCAAAAGACACAATCGACTTTTTGCCTTTTTTCACTTTTTACTTGATGAGTCCGCCCGCTCACGCAGGCGGTACTGACACCTTGGGCCGCCCGCTCACGCAGGCGGTACTGACATCTTGGTCCGCCCGCTGACGCAGGCGGTACTGACATCTTGAGCCGCCCGCCGACGCTGGCGGTACTGAGATATACATTCCGCCGTCCAAAAGTGCTAAAATCGGGCATACGAAAGCAATTCCGAGCAAATCTATAATCCGGAGGGAACTCCGGCAGGTGTTCATTCAGAGAAGGAGTACGAAAATGGATGCAGTAAGAAAGACGTACGATGTTCCGAAGTTCAAGGAACAGTATGAGAATTTTATCGGTGGTGAGTGGATCGCTCCGCGTAGCGGCGAGTATTTCGACGATATTTCGCCGGTCGACGGCAAGCCGTTCACAAAGGTTGCGAGATCGAACGAGGCCGACGTCGAACTCGCGCTCGACGCGGCGCACAACGCGGCGGCGGCCTGGAACAACAGCTCGGCGACCGAACGGAGCAACATCCTCTGGAAAATTGCCGAGAGGATGGAACAGAACCTCGAACTGCTGGCGCGCGCCGAAACCTGGGACAACGGCAAGCCGATCCGCGAAACCATGGCCGCCGATCTTCCGCTCGCGATCGACCATTTCCGCTATTTCGCGGGCGTCATCCGCGCCGAAGAGGGCGACGCGACCGAGCTCGACGCGAACACGCTTTCAATCAACATCAAGGAACCGCTCGGCGTCGTCGCGCAGATCATCCCGTGGAATTTTCCGATTTTGATGGCGACTTGGAAAATGGCGCCGGCGCTCGCTGCGGGCAACTGCACGGTCATCAAACCGGCCGAACAGACGCCGGCCTCGATCATGGTGTTGATGGAACTGATCGGCGACCTGCTGCCGCCGGGCGTCGTTAACGTCGTCAACGGATTCGGCCCCGAAGCCGGCAAACCGCTTGCGCTTTCGGATCGGATCGCGAAGGTCGCGTTCACGGGCGAGACCACGACGGGACGGTTGATCATGCAGTACGCGTCGCAGAACCTTATTCCCGTCACTCTCGAACTCGGCGGAAAATCCCCGAACGTCTTTTTCGAGAGCGTGATGGAGGCCGACGACGAGTTCTTCGACAAATGCCTCGAAGGCGCGGCGCTGTTTGCGCTCAATCAGGGCGAGGTCTGCACTTGCCCGTCGCGGATACTCGTGCAGGAATCGATCGCCGACAGATTCATCGCGCGCGTGATCGAGCGGACGAAAGCGATCAAGACGGGCCATCCGCTCGATCCGGAAACGATGATCGGAGCGCAGGCGAGCGAGGATCAGTATGAAAAGATCCTGAACTATATCCAGATCGGGCGAGACGAAGGCGCCGAAGTTCTGTGTGGCGGCGAACCGCAAATCAACGAGGGCCTCGAAGGCGGATTCTACATCAAGCCGACGCTGCTCAAGGGACACAACAAGATGCGCGTCTTCCAGGAAGAGATCTTCGGACCGGTTACGTCGATCACGACGTTCAAGGACGAGGCCGACGCGATCGCGATCGCGAACGACACACTCTACGGTCTCGGCGCCGGCGTCTGGACCCGCGACGCACACCAGCTTTACCGCATTCCGCGGGCGATCAAGGCTGGTCGCGTTTGGGTCAATTGCTACCACAATTACCCGGCGCACGCGCCGTTCGGCGGGTACAAGAAATCGGGCTTCGGGCGCGAGACGCACAAGATGATGCTCGACCACTATCGCCAAAACAAGAACATGCTGGTCTCGTACGACAAGAAGGCGATGGGATTCTTCTAATTTGGGCGCGGATTTGGGATTTTGGATTGCAACTGCGATCCAGGTCCCCTTTTTCGGTTGTAGATCTGAGTTTGTGTGGCTTAGTGTTTTGAGAACGACGCACTGACCGTCTGATTCCACGATGCTCACGAAAGATACGCTTCTCCAGCAGCGATACCGTATCGTCCGCCATCTCGGTCAGGGCGGCATGGGTTCGGTTTATCAGGCAACCGACGAACGGCTGAACAAAACGGTCGCCGTCAAAGAGGTCACGATCGAATCATCCGACGACACGCAGCGAAGCCTGATCCAAATGGCTTTCCAGCGCGAGGCGGATTCCCTCGTCAAAGCCAAGCACGAGGCAGTTCCCGACATTACCGATTATTTCTCGGAAAACGGCGGCTGGTTCCTGGTGATGGAATTCGTCGAAGGAGAGGATCTCGCACAATTATTGGAAGAACGCGGCGGACCTTTCAAATTTGAAGAGATAACGCCGTGGCTTTTCCAACTTCTTGACGCGCTGCAGTTTCTCCACGGGTTGGTCCCGCCGATAATCCACCGCGATATCAAACCCCAGAACCTGAAGCTGAACGATCGGCAGAAGATAAAACTTCTCGATTTCGGTATTGCGAGGAGTTCCGACAAGAGTTCCGCGGTGACGCAGGGCACCTTCCTCGCCGCGACCTTGGATTACGCGCCGCTGGAGCAGGTTCTGCGGGTCATTTCGCCAATGTTCCGGGAATTCGTCTTGCTCAAACATCGGGACAAGGCCGAAGTTTTTCTGCAGCAGGACACCGATGCCCGGTGCGACGTGTTCGGCGCGGGCGCTACTTTTTATCATCTTTTGACCAACTGCGCCCCGGTCGACGTCACGCAACGGGCGTTGGGGATCTGGGAGCGTGGAGTCGACGAACTGGTCAGGCCTTCGGACCTGAATCCAGAGCTTCCGCCCGGTGTTTCCGAGTGGCTGATGAAGGCAATGGCTTTCGGGCGCGATGATCGATTTTCCTCGGCGCGCGAAATGAAGGAGGCACTGGAGAGAATCAGCGCCGGCCAGCCGACAGTCGAGACCAATTTGCCGGGTGTAACCGACGATCAGAAACTGAGTCAGGCCCAGACCGAACTTCTGATCATTCCGCCAAATACCGCGGGACAGATTCCGTCCAACACAGGTCCGGTCCCTAAACCGGGGCCGGATGTGAGTTTCGAAGTCACCGAAAGATTCTCCGCGGTTGAAATTCCGCGCGCCGAGCTTCCTGAAACGGGGGCCAATATCGTCGTTCCGGCCGAGACGATCGGTGCAAGCCAGGGATCATATCTGAAAACGGACCTGTTCCCGAAACCGCCATTGGCTGATCGCCCCGCATCGAGTGCCGTCGCGTCCGTTCCCACAAAAGCGTCGAACCCGAACCGCAAGTATGTCATTGTACTTGCGGTTATCGCCGTCCTGATCGTTGCAGTCAGCGGCATCGGCCTTTATGCCGCGTTCACGTTGTGGAATCAGGACAGGACGATTCGCAACGACAATTCGGGGATCGAAGTCACAAATCTTCAGCCGTCGCCCGAGTCGACGCCTGTCGCCAGCCAAAGCGCGACACCAGACCACGGCAATTCCGAGTCAAACAACCTTGGGACGAATCGGGCAAATACGGAAAAAACTCCCGCAAATTCTGCCGATGCGACTACTCCGACTCCCTCCGCGACGCGGCCCGTGGTTCAACCAACCGGAACGACGATTCCCGTTCGAACACCGACGCGAACGCCGACACCGGTGCGGACACTGACGCCGACGCCGAGACCTACCGTCGTCAAGACTCCGGTGCAGTCGGGCGCACAATACTATGCGGTGTGTTACATCAAGGCCCCGGATGGGACGATCACAAAAGTCCGAAAGAACAAATGCAGCGAATGTCCGAAAGACGCCGCGTGCGAGTTGGTTTTCAAATAATGATGGAAATGAAAGGCGTTGCAAGAGTTCTTGTAACAGACAAAGCAAAGGAAGTCATTGGTCTTTTGCGTGCGAAACACGGCGATCTGATGTTTCATCAATCGGGCGGATGCTGCGACGGTTCGTCGCCGATGTGCTTTCCGAAAGACGAGTTCATCGTCGGACCGGCCGACGTCTGGCTCGGGGAGATCGACGGTTGCGACTTCTACATTGCCAAAGACCAGTTCGAAGCTTGGAAGCACACCGAGCTGACGATCGACGTTGTCCCGGGCCGCGGGGCTTCGTTCTCGCTCGAGATCCCGCTCGGCGTGCGTTTCGTGACGAAATCAAAGTTGTTCTGCCTGCGCGAGGATGAGAAACTAGTGGAGACGAGGGCGGGAGACAAAATTTAAGATCATTTGGGATTTCGGATTTGGGATCACTGGTGTCCAACTCTAAGTCGAACAGATGCAGTGTTTTGGGAATTTTGACCGGTCATGATCACGTTCGTGGCCTCGTAAATAGTTGAGACAAAACGGCATTCGTCCGACGGGAAATACTGAGAATCTGTGACTTTGCGCCTTTGCTCCTTGGCGGGAAAACCGGTTCAAAGCAATTGAACAGGATGTTTTCCCGCAAAGACACTAAGTCGCAAAGTCGCAGAATCAATAGGTTTATGGAGTTGACCGTTCACCGATCGGGAAAACGAATTTCTCGGGAACGATCGGATCGCCGGGTGGTCCGCTGAAATCGAAAAATTGAAGAAGATCTGCAAGCCGCCTGAAAATGGCTACTTATGGCCGCAAAACAGAGTTTAATTGGACACAAGTGATCTGGGATTTTGGATTTGGATTTACCGAAGCGGCATCGCGGCAACTTCCCTTACCCGGCCTGACAAAATTTCTTCGTTCCCTGTCTTTTCCCTATCGAAACCTGCACTGTATGCTTGTAGGACGGCCGAGAGCATGAGGGAAAGAAGCAGTAAATCACGAAATTCGGGACGCGGGATCATCGGCGGCGTATTGTTGCTGATGGTCTTTTGCGTGTCGTCGGCGTTCGGCCAGACGAGTTGCGAGGACAAGGTTCCGGCGGAATGCGTCGCGACCGAAGTCGTCGTCCGGCTCGTCAATCCGGCCGATCTCGCGGCCGTGGCGGCCCAATACGGACTGAATGCGACACCGCTCGGACAGGTTGGATTGCCGCCGACGTTCAGGCTTGCGATCACCGACGGCGTCAAGGTCGACAACAAGGTTCAGCAATTGATCGCCGACGCTCGCGTTTCCACTGCCGAACCGAACCGAAAGTTCTTCAGCGTCGAACAGGAAGGATTGCCGTGGACGATCGGACGTTCGTGGGCGATCGGACGCTCGTGGGCGATCGGCGGAAGCTCGAAGGGTTTTCGCCGGCAGTGGTTTCCAAGCGGGATCCGGCTTGAAGAAGCGTACGCCGCGAGCGGCACGCGCGGTCTTCGGACCGATAACGGGCAACCTGTCAAAGTCGCGGTTCTCGATACGGGAATCGACCCGAATCATCCGCTATTCGACGGCAAACTCCTTCCCGGATACGACTTTATCGACAATGACTCCGATCCGTCCGAAGTCGGTGCGCTCCGCGTCGGAGCGTTCGGGCACGGCACGGCCGTCGCAAGTTTGATCGCGCTGACCGCTCCGGATGCCAAGATCATCCCGCTGCGCGTTTTGCGCCCGGACGGCACCGGCGACCTATGGCGGATCGCCCAGGCGATCATCTGGGCCGCGAACCCGGACGGCGATCCGAACACCCACGACGGCGCGGACGTCATCAATATCAGCTTCGGCTATCCCGAAGGACAACAACTGCTCAAGTCCCTGCTTGACGACTGCGGCGACGGAATCACGACCGACGGGACTACCTTTCCCGAGATCGGCGAGAACCAACTGGTGATCATCGCCGGATCGGGGAACGGCGGGAACTCGTCGCCGATCTACCCGGCGGCCGAACTCGAGATCCGGGCCGGACGCGATCCGAAACCGTTCGACGGCGTTTTGAGCGTCGGGGCGGTCACGAGATTCAACCAAACGGCCGACTTTTCGACGGTCGTTCCGTTCTCGACGCTCGCGCTCGCGCCGGGCGAAGACATCGTCTGCGCAATTCCCGGCGGACGTTACGGAGTCTGGAGCGGGACGTCGATGTCGGCGCCGATCGCATCGGCGATAGCGGCTTTGGTCAAGGCCCGATATCCGGCCGCGCTTCCAAAGGACATCGCCGACCAGCTCGAGGAAACCGGTATTCCGACACCTCCGTTCGGCGTTGACCGCATCGATGCTCTTTCCGCACTGACGACGCCGATCCAGAATCGTCCGCAGGCGAACCGCTGATCCGATTTAGGCTCAGCAAAGATTCCAAAGGCTCCAGCCGACAGGGGGTGGAGCCTTTTTTTGTCGTTCCGGTCTTGAATTAGCGGCTTGAATTTAAGATCCGATCTCGATACCGAAGATCGCCCGACTATCTTCCCGGTTATTTTCACGTCTTTCTTCGATGCCAGTGTCTTTTCGCCCATCCCCCGCGCACTGTCCTTCTGATTAACCCCCGTTCATCAAAAAAACAGGAAGGTATTCGAAATGCAAAAAGTGAAGTCAAACGGACATATTTGGAAGGTAGGACTGGTT
>JAKQII010000030.1 GCA_029557535.1 Acidobacteriota bacterium | reverse complement strand
TTTTTCATCGCTCGCAGATTGTTCCGAGCCTGATAATTCCGGACGCCGGTCCAATCGGTCTTCCCGTCCCGAATCAGATCGTCGAACGAATACGCTTCGGGTTCCTGTTTTACAAGCCAGTGCTTCATTTTCGATTTTCGATTTGCGATTTGCGATTTGTGACGTTGCGACCGAGTCTGCTTCAACCGTCGGAGTCGACGCTTGGGGAAACGACGATCGCAAATTGCAAATCGCAAATTGCAAATTCCCCTACTTCTTTTGCGCCGCCACTGCTTTCTTGTTGAGCCATTTCGCCCAACGCTCGATGTACGGCCGAAACGGCTTGAAAAGTTTGCCGCGCCATGAACTCGCGCTCTGCTTTTCGCCCCATTCGCGCAAGTTCTTTTCGGCGTATTGCCTGATCTGCGGTTCCAGATTCTGCTTCTTTACCGAATGACGGAGCGTCAGGTAATAGTGCTGGCCGACGAGCGAGAAGATCAGCCCCGCAAGGTTCGATCTGAAAGACTGTTTCGCCATCCAGCGCTGTGCCCAGCCGTCGGTCGGCTTGAGCAGAGCGCCCATTGACATTTCAAGGAACGGATTCTGAGTCCCGACTTTCGGATGATAAAGACCCGGCAGATCGCCCTTCACGGGCAGGTCCATCTTCGCGAGCCGCGGGTCGTTGATGAAATCGACGAGTTTTACCTTCTCGAGCCCGCGCTGATGCTCCAGCGGAAGGTATTCGAGGATCTTGTAGATCTGCTCATTCGTATCCTTCGGGAGATCGAAAGTCGCCTGATTTTCGATCTTGAGTTTTGTTGCTTTCGCGGGCTTTTGCCCGGCGGTTTCGAGTGCCATACGTTTTGCTCAGATTATAGATGTTTATCGAATAGCGAGCAAAAGACCCGGCCCCGTGGAGACCTTTGGATGCAAAAAGCCGCGATCCCGCATTCGATGGCGGAAATCGCGGCCGATGGGATCGATTTTTTCTACTACGGAAGCCGGGCGACGACGATCGCGAAAAATCCGTCCTTTTTGTTCATTTTGTATCCCTTGACGCCGAATTTGTACATCTGCGTCTCGGATGATTTGAATTTGACGACCGCGAGATTCGAATCGTCAGTGTCCTTTCCTGCAAGATCGCCCGCTTCGTCGGCGACCGCGAGGTCAATGTCCTGAATTCGGTCCTCGTCGCCGACCGCCACCACCGCATAGGTGCTTCCGCCCTGCAGAGCATACGTCTGCGTCGACAGCTGTTCCTGCTTGATCGCGTCGACCTGGATGAACAAGACCTGCGCGCCTTGACCTTCCAACTTCTCAACCACCGCTGACAGCCTCTTCAAAACATTCTGCGTCGAGACCTGCGCGTTCGCCTCCGTCGCGCCAAATCCCCAGAGCACCACCGTCAACCCGAAAACAAAAATGTACTTCCTCATGCTGTTTCTCCAATTCAAGATGGCCGATTCGGCCTCAAAGTAAATCGCAAAAATAGTAGCAGAAAAAGAACAAAAAAACGCAAGATTTTTCGTATTTCCCGCCTTTGTGACTCGAAGTGACCAATTGCAACAGCGACCGGTCTACCTGTTGCGTATGAGCGACACAAAATACAATGTCTTCCGTGTTTTAGCGGCGTCTGGACGCGGAACAAGGTTTGCTGATCAAGTTGCGTGAACTTTCAGCGCTCCCTTTCAGGATCAATTGAAACGAGCGGAATCGGGCTTCATACCGGCGTCGACGTGAACCTGTCGCTCAAGCCCGCGCCGGCAAACACCGGCTACGTCTTCGTGCGCACGGATCTTGACGATTTCGAGATCCCGGCGTCGGTCGAGTACATCTCTCACTGCAGCTACGCGACGACGCTCGTGCGCAACGGCGTCTTGCTTTCGACGTGCGAGCATCTGCTTTCGGCGCTGCGCGGAACGGGCGTCGACAACTGCTTCATCGAGCTCGACAACATCGAGGTCCCGATACTCGACGGCTCGAGCGAAGGTTGGGTCGAATTGATCGAACGCGTCGGCATCGCCGACCAGGACGAGCCGCGGCATTATCTTCGGGTTCTGGAAAAGGTCGACTTTGTTCAGGACGACCGGAAGATGTCGATCGAACCTTCCGAGAAGTTCGAGATCGAATGCGTCATTGATTTCAAGCATCCGTTCATCAATCGCCAAAGCTTGCTTTTTGAGCTCGGCAACGGTTCGTTTGGCCGCGAGATCGCGTCGGCGCGGACGTTCGGATTCACGAACGAGATCGAAATGATGCGCCGGGCGAATTTGGCGCTTGGCGGATCGCTCGACAACGCGATCGTCCTGACTCCCGACGGGATGCTGAACGAGACGCCGTTGAGGTTCTGCGACGAGTTCGTCCGCCACAAAATCCTCGACATCATCGGCGACGTCGCGCTGCTCGGCATGCCGGTGCTCGGAAAGATCACGGCCGAACGGTCCGGACACGCGATCCATGCGTCGCTGATGAGCAAGCTGCTCAAGACCGAATCGGCGTGGCGAGTCGTGACGGCGCAGTCCTGATTTGCGATTTTCAATTTGCGATTTGCGATTTGGCTTTCGCCACGAGTCATGTTTGTGTTTCGGGGGTCAAGATTGCAAATCGAAAATCGAAAACGGCAAATGTTATAATCTTCCCCATGTCTCTCGCCGCAAAAGCACCGGAAGCCGGCGTAAGATCGGTGACGATCGAAAAGCACGAGCCTGACGGGAACGTAACGTCTTCGAACGACATCGTTGCCGTCGAAGAGCCGCTCGAGATCCGGCTCGCGTGCGGCAACGATCACCGCGCGGTCGCGATCACGATGCGCACTCCCGGCAACGATATCGAACTCGCTTGCGGTTTTCTTTTCACCGAGGGAGTGCTCCGATCGCCCGAATCGGTTGTCGCGGTCAGGCACTGTGGACGGTTTCCATCGCAGGAGAACACGATTCGCGTGGAACTCGGATCGTTCGACGGGATCGATCTCGAACGGCTGTCGCGGAACTTCTACACGACGTCGAGCTGCGGCGTTTGCGGGAGATCCTCGCTCGACGCCCTGACGGCAAGCGGCGTCAAACCTGTTTCATTTGATGGAACAAAGATCTCCGGCGCCGTGGTCAGCCGGCTCCCTGACAAACTCATTGAAACTCAGGATATTTTCGGAGAAACCGGCGGACTTCATGCCGCTGCCCTGTTTGACGCGAACGGCGAGTTCGTTGACGCCAAGGAAGACGTCGGGCGCCACAACGCCGTCGACAAACTGATCGGCCGGAAGTTTCTCGATTCGCGCCTACCGCTGTCTTCCAAAGTCCTTTTTCTGAGCGGACGCGCCTCGTTCGAGCTTCTTCAAAAGGCCGCGGCGGCGGGAATTCCGGTCGTCTGCGCCGTCGGAGCGCCGTCGAGCCTCGCGATCGAGGCCGCAATCGAGTTTGGTATCACGCTCGTCGGTTTCGTCCGCGACGGCCGTTTCAACGTTTATTCGAACGAACATCGAGTCATTGCCTGACAACACGCTGCCCCTAATCGATGAAAGACAAGTCAATCGCAGATCTCAAGATCGGCTCGCCGAAGAAAACCGCGGCCGGAATGTCGGCGGTCGTCAACGCGACCAGAGTAATGCTGAAGAATGCCGGCCCGGTCCGCGGGACGAAACTTCTTCTCGCGCTCAATCAGAAGGGCGGTATCGACTGCAACTCGTGCGCGTGGGCCGATCCGGAAGGCGAGCGGACGCACGCCGAGTTTTGTGAAAACGGCGCGAAGGCGATCGCAGACGAGGCGACATGGAAGCGCGTCGGACCGGATTTTTTCGCAAAATACTCCGTTTCTGAACTGGCGTCGCAATCCGACCGGTGGCTGAACGCCCAGGGACGGATCACGCATCCCATGATGCTCGACGAAGGCGCGACGCATTATCGCCCGATCGCTTGGGAAGAGGCTTTCGCAATCGTTTCCGAGCACCTGAACGCGCTTGGCTCGCCGGACGAGGCCGTCTTCTACACTTCGGGCCGGACCTCGAACGAGGCGGCATTTCTCTATCAGCTTTTCGCGCGCTCATT
Source organism: Acidobacteriota bacterium (assembly GCA_029557535.1). Taxonomy (GTDB): domain Bacteria; phylum Acidobacteriota; class Blastocatellia; order Pyrinomonadales; family Pyrinomonadaceae; genus JAFDVJ01. Next base: position 2,049 of record JAKQII010000030.1, on the reverse strand, counting down.
CGGGACGAACAACCTGCCCGACTGCTCGAACATGTGCCATGAATCGACGTCGGTCGCGCTCGCCGAATCGATCGGCCTCGGCAAGGCGACGATCCGGCTGGACGATCTCGAAGACACCGATCTGATCCTGATAATCGGGCAAAATCCGGGAACGAACGCGCCGCGGATGATGAGTTCCCTGCAGCGCGCGAAGGAAAACGGGGCACGGATCATCGCCGTGAATCCGTTGCCGGAAGCGGGATTTCTGAGTTTTGTAAACCCGAATCCTGAACAGTATGACGATCTGAAGAAGTTCCCGATGACGGTGCTCCGCGGCCGCGCGACGCCGCTCGCCGATCTTCACCTGCCGATCCGCATCGGAGGCGATCTCGCCTTTCTGCAAGGCGTGATCAAGGCGATCCTCGATCGTGAGAAGCATAGCCCCGAGCCGCTGATCGATTACGAATTCATCAACTCGAAGACGGAAGGTTTTCAGGACTTCGTCGCCGGGATCGAAACCGCCGACTGGGAAACGATCCTGCGCGCTTCGGGATTGGCCCCGGCGCAGATCGAGTCCGTCGCGGACGAGTTTCTCAAAGCGGAACGTTTCGTCACTTGTTGGGCGATGGGTGTGACGCAGCACAAACAGGCAGTCGCCGCAGTGCAGGAGATCGTCAACCTGCATCTGCTCCGCGGACAGATCGGAAAACAGGGCGCTGGACTCTGTCCGGTCCGCGGTCATTCGAACGTTCAGGGCGACCGCACCATGGGGATCTGGGAAAAAATGACGCCGATCTTCAGAAAGAATCTCGAAAAAGCGTTCCATTTCAAGACCCCGAAGCGGGACGGGTTCAATACCGTCGAAGCGATCCGGGCGATGTACGACAACGATGCGAAAGTCTTTTTCGCCGTCGGCGGCAACTTTCTTTCGGCGGCGCCGGATACGGAATACACGGCCGGCGCATTGCGGAATTGCGAACTGACCGCGCAGGTCATCACGAAACTGAACCGAACGGCGCTCGTGACCGGCAGACGTTCGCTGATCCTGCCGTGCCTCGGTCGCACGGAAATCGATATGACGGGCGGCAAGGAGCAGTTCGTCTCGACCGAAAGCACGATGCTCAACGTCCAGATGTCGAAGGGAATACTCGAACCGGCGTCGGCGGAGTTGCGCTCCGAGGTTTGGATCGTTGCGAAACTCGCGCAGGCGGAGCTCAAGACGCGCCAAACTTTCGACTGGGAACGGTTCGTCAGCGACTACGACCTGATTCGCGACGCCATCGCAAAGGTCGTCCCCGGCTGCGAGAATTACAACGTCAGAATTCGCGAAAATGGCGGATTCTACATGCCGAATCCGCCGCGGGAGCGCGTTTTTCCGACGGATTCGGGATTCGCCAAATTCGCGGTCAGCAGGATCGAGGAGATCGTCCTCGGCGAAGGCGAGTTGCTGATGACGACGATTCGGGCGCACGATCAGTTCAACACCACGGTTTACGAGGAAAATGACCGGTATCGCGGCATTCGCGGATCGCGCCGCGTGATCTTCATGAACGCCGACGACATCGCGGCGCGCGGTTTGAAATCAGGCGATGTCGTCGATCTGACGAGCGAATTCGACGGCGTCGTCCGGAGTGCCGAGACCTTCGTCGTCGTACCGTACGAGATCCCGAAAGACTGCTGCGCGACGTATTTTCCCGAAGCGAATCCGCTGATCCCGATCCGAAGCGTGGCCGACAGAAGCAACTGCCCAACGTCGAAGTCGGTGAAGATCAGGGTAGCTAGGAGTGAGCGGTGAGCCTTACGGATTTGCGATTTTCGATTTGCGATCGGGCGATTTGCGATTTTCGATTTGCGATTTTCGATTTGCGATCGGCCGATTTGCGATTTTCGATTTGCGATTTTCGATCGGGCGATTTTCGATCGGGCGATTTGCGATTTTCGATTTGCGATTTTCGATTTGCGATTTTCGATTTGCGATTTGCGATCGTGCGATTTCTGACCACCGACCACTGGTCACCGTTCACTGCTTACGGCTCACTGCTTACGGCTCACTGCTTACGGCTCACTGCT
>JAKQII010000023.1 GCA_029557535.1 Acidobacteriota bacterium | reverse complement strand
GCCGACATCCTGGAGATCGAACACCAGCACATCGGTATTGCGCAGCATTTCTTCGGACGGTTCCCGCGTCTCGCTGTAAAGCGAATAGACCGGGAGCCCGGTACGGCGGTCGATCCCGTGACCGGTCTCGATCATATTGTCCTGCACGTCGCCCCGAATCCCGTGCTGCGGGCCGAACAGCGTCGTCAGTTCAATCGCGGGATCGTCGAAGAACAGATCCGCCGCATGACGATACGCCGAATTGACCGACGCTTGGTTGCAGATCAGTCCGACGCGGCCTCCGAGCGCGCCCCATGACTCGTCTAAAGCCTTTTCCAACCCAAGTTTAACGTGTGTTTTTTGATGTTTTGCCACAGGTTATTTTCCGTCTCCGTTCGAGGCACCGATGAACTGTTCGAAGATCTCCCGCGAAAGCGCGTCGTCACGCCACGACAGTTCCGGATGCCACTGGACACCGAATGCGAAACGATCGGGCCGGGTGTCTTCGATGCACTCGATCACGCCGTCCTTCGCCCAGGCGGTCGGCCGCAGGTTCTTTCCCGGGTTCCGGACGGCCTGGTGATGATGCGAATTAACCGTGGCACTCGCCGCGAGTTTACACAGACGGCTTTCCGGTGCGACCGTGATGCTGTGCGAACGGCGGTCGAGCGGAATTCCCTGCTCGTGCCTCAGACAATCCGGGACCTCGGCCTCGATGTCCTGGATCAGAGTTCCGCCCCGCGAAACATTGAGCGCCTGCATACCGTAGCAGATCGCCAGCAGCGGTTTCGCACGGCGTTCGATCTCCTCGAGCACCATAAGGTCCGTCCGGTCCTTGAGCGGAACTGTTTTTTTGAGACGCGGATGCGGCTCCGCGCCGTACAGCAATGGATCAACGTCGGTATCGCTGCCCGGCAGCAAAACACCGTCGACGAGATCCATGATCTCCGAGACGTAATCCGGATCCGGAATGAGGCTCATATGAAACGGCACCGCTCCCAGCCCGGCAAGCGCCTCGCTGTAGTCGCGTCCGAGATAGAAGCGGTTCGAATCGATCTCGAGCCGCATCGCAAGGCCGATCACGGGTCGCTTTCGCATAAACTCTACAATGTTCAAATATCTCATTATCCTCTGTCAATTTGAGCAATTAATTTTTACTTATTATGATGAGAACAATGTCCCGAAAGGCCAGTTCCGATACCAGGATCCGTTCGACGACCGTGATCCTCGTCCGCCGCGACGGAAACGCCGCGATGGCCGGCGACGGCCAGGTGACGCTTGGCGACACCGTGATCAAATCCTCCGCCCGAAAGGTCCGCCGGCTGTACGGCGAGAAGGTGCTCGCCGGCTTCGCCGGCTCGACCGCCGACGCGTTCACGCTGCTGAGCCGTTTTGAAGCGAAGCTCGAACAATTCCAGGGCCAACTCGAACGGGCCGCGGTCGAACTCGGTAAGGACTGGCGGACCGACAAGTACCTGCGCAATCTCGAGTCGCTGCTGATCGTCGCCGACGCCTCGGGCGCTTACCTTATCTCGGGCAAGGGCGACGTGATCTCGTCTGACGACGGGCTTCTCGCGGTGGGCTCGGGCAGCATGTACGCGCTCGCGGCGGCCCGCGCGCTCTTGCGGCACACGGAATTGAGTGCGTCCGAGATCGCGACCGAGGCGCTATCGATCGCTGGCGAGATCTGCATATATACGAACGACCAGGTTGTGGTTGAGGAGATCCGGCAGGGTTAATCATGGCAATCCTTCTTAGCGGCCGAACCGCCGATACCCAGAATTCACTGAAGCTCGACGAGCTGACGCCGCGCGAGATCGTCGCCGAGCTCGACCGCTACGTCGTTGGTCAGACGGCCGCGAAACGCGCGGTCGCCGTCGCGCTTCGCAACCGGATCCGGCGGCAAAAGCTCCCGGCCGAGATCTCGCGCGACGTTCTTCCCAAGAATATCCTGATGATCGGATCGACCGGCGTCGGAAAGACCGAGATCGCGCGCCGTCTTTCACGGCTCGCGAATTCGCCGTTCATCAAGATCGAAGCTTCGAAATTCACCGAGGTCGGCTATATGGGCCGGGACGTCGAGAGCATGGTCCGCGAACTCACCGAGGTGGCGGTCGACATGACGCGCCAAGTCGCTTTTGACGAAGTGCGCCCGCGGGCGGAAGAGAACGTCGAAGAACGCATCCTCGATATCCTTCTGCCGTCGTCAAGTTATTCATATGGCGTCGGTTTCGACGACGAAGCCGGCGAGCCCGAAGCAACGTCGACGGCGCGGACCAGGTCCAAACTGCGCGAACAGTACCGCCGCGGCGAGCTCGACGAACGCCTGATCGAGATCGAAACGCAGGACCGATCCAACACGATGATCGACTTTGTCGGCGGACAGGGCATGGAAGAGATGGGCGTGAATCTCAAGGACATGTTCGGCACAATATTTCCGACAAAGACCGTGCGCCGTAAGACCCGCATTGCGGAAGCACGCATGGCATTGCTGCGCGACGAGACCGAGAACCTCGTCGACATGGAGCAGGTCACTCGCCAGGCGATCGAAAGGACTCAGTCGTCCGGGATCATCTTTCTTGACGAGCTCGACAAGATCGCGGGCCGTGAGTCCGGCAGCGGCGGACCGGACGTCTCGCGTGAGGGCGTCCAGCGCGACCTTTTGCCGATCGTCGAAGGGACGAACGTCAACACACGGTACGGACTCGTCAATACCGAACACATCCTGTTCATCGCCGCGGGAGCGTTCCACGTTTCCAAGCCGTCCGATCTGATCCCGGAACTGCAGGGCCGATTCCCGATCCGTGTCGAACTCGAATCGCTGAACCTCGACGACTTTAAGCGCATACTTATTCAGCCTAAGAATTCGCTTATTAAGCAATACAAAGCACTGCTTAACACCGAGGGGATCACGCTCGAGTTCACCGATGACGCTATTAGCCGCATTGCCGAAATGGCCGTTCAGATCAATCAGACCACCGAAGATATCGGGGCGCGCCGGCTTCATACCTTGCTCGAAAAACTCCTCGAGGACATCAGTTTCGCCGGGAGCGACCTTGAGCCGAAGCATCAACGGCTCGATGCCGTTTTCGTTTCGGACCGACTCGGCGGACTCGTCGGCGACCAGAACCTCAGCCGGTACATTCTCTGAGGCACCGGTATAAATATATGCTTAAAGCACTTAACCCAAACTTAAAGCAAACAGCATTAGTGTTTACACTTTGTGCTTTGCTTATTGCTTGCGGGAAACGGACGCCGCCGGTCCCGCCGGTCGAGCGCGTCCTCCAAAAGCCGTCCATTGGCGCAACCCAGCGCGGCAACCGCATCTTGATCAGTTGGACGACGCCGCCACGCAACGCCGGATCCGGGAGCGTGCTTAACATCGACCGCATGGACATCTTCCGTCTGGCGGAACCTCTCGATTCGCCGGTCGTGCTCACGGAAGAAGAGTTTTCGGCGAAAAGCACTCTGATCGGGACGGTTCAGATCGCCGAGTCGGATTTCGGGCGAAAAGAAATGGTCTTTGAGGATCCGCTGAGTTTCGCGGGGCAAAAGGCGCGGTTGCGGTACGCCGCGCGATACGCCAACAAATCGGGCCAGAAGGCCGTTTATTCGAATTTCATCCTGATCGAACCCGCGGCGAGGGTCGCTGGGGCCCCGACCGCCCCGGCGCTTGAACTGTCGCAGGAGCAGATTCTCGTGAAATGGACCTCACCAGGCGCGAACGTCGACGGCTCGACGCCGCCAAACATCCTTGGGTACAACATTTACCGCGCGGACGACAAACCGTTCCGAAAGCTCAATGCCGCACCGGTGACGGTAACCGAATTTGCTGACCGCTTCTTCGATTTCGGCCGGAAGTATCGTTACTCGGTCAGGGCGGTGAGCCTCGGAACCAACGCCGAACCGGTCGAAAGCCTCGATTCCCCGACGGCGGAGATCGAACCGAGGGACACTTTCGCACCGGCCGCACCGGCCGCGTTGACGATCGCCGCGGCACCGAACCAGATTTCCGTCTTTTTCGCGTCAAACGTCGAAACAGACGTTGCCGGCTACAACGTCTACCGCTCCACCGACCGGGGACTTCCGCTCGACAAATGGCAGTTGCTGACGACATCGCCGATCACCGCGAATACGTACCAGGACGGATCGGTAGAGGCCGGAAAATCCTATTTCTATTACGTTACGGCGATCGATCGGACCGGCAACGTCAGCTTGCCGTCGGAGATTGTCGGCGACACCGTACCTTGAAATGAAGATTTGCCGTTTTTTATACGACGACCGCGAAATGTGGGGCTCGTTCGAGAATGGGGTCATCCATCCGTTTCCGGATTCGGTACGGGTTCCCGCGGCCGGCGCCGTGCCGCTTTCGAGCGAGGGGATCGATCCGCATTTCGTGCAGTTCCTGCCGCCGGCGAACCCGTCGAAGATCGTCTGTGTGGGGCGAAATTACGCGGAACACGCCGCGGAACTCGGCAATGCGATGCCGGCCGAACCGCTGCTGTTCCTCAAGGCGCCCTCGGCATTGATTACCGACGGCGACTCGATCGTCATTCCGCCGCGATCCGCGCAGGTCGAGCATGAGGGCGAACTCGCCGTGGTCATTGCGGACCGCTGTTCGAAGCTCGGCGAAGACGATGATCCTCTGAGCTTTGTCCTCGGCTATACGTGTCTCAACGACGTGACGGCGCGCGATCTTCAGCGCCGCGACGTCCAGTTCACCCGCGCCAAGTCGTTCGACACCTTCTGCCCGATCGGCGTGTTTCTCGAGACCGACGCGGACCCGGCCGACCTGAGCGTGGTCTGCCGTGTGAACGGGACGGTCAAGCAGTCCGGCCGGACCTCGCAAATGGCTTTCCCCGTCGACTTTTTGATACGATACATCTCAAATCAGATGACATTGAACGCCGGCGACATAATAGCGACCGGCACTCCCGCAGGCGTCTCGAAACTCGAACCCGGAGATATTTGCGAGGTTGAGATCGAGGGTGTCGGCATTCTCTCGAATCCGGTCAGCAATAACTGAGGAAAAATATGAAATTCTTTATCGATACCGCCAATCTGGACGAGATCCGGGAGGCAAACGAACTGGGGATGATCGACGGAGTGACGACGAATCCGTCGCTCATCGCCAAAGAGGGCGACGTCGACTTCAAGGAGCATATCGCCAAGATCTGCGAAATGGTGGCAGGCGACGTGTCCGCCGAAGTGACGGCGCTCGACACCGAGGGAATGCTTCGTGAGGGCCGTGAACTCGCGAAGATCGCGCCGAACGTCGTGATCAAATGCCCTCTGACCCTGGACGGTCTTAAGGCGACCCGTACTTTCCGCGCGGAAGGTACCAAGGTCAATGTGACGCTCTGCTTTTCCGCCGCTCAGGCGCTGTTGGCGGCAAAGGCGGGCGCGACATACATCTCGCCGTTTATCGGCCGCCTTGACGACATCGGTCAGGACGGTATGCAGCTGATCCGGGATATAGTCCGGATCTACGACAATTACGGGTTCGCGACCGAGGTCCTGGCGGCGTCGATCCGCCATCCGATGCACATCGTCGATTCTGCCCTCGCCGGAGCGGATGTTGCGACGATCCCGTTCAAGGTGATCAGCCAGCTCGTCAAGCATCCTCTGACCGACAAGGGACTGGACGCGTTCTTAAGCGATTGGAAGAAAAGCGGTCGAACTTAAGGTTTTATTCGCTTTATGCGGTCGATATTCATGCATGGCCGCATTTTTTCCGCATATTTCGTTCGCCTGCTAAGTTCTTTTGCTGAGCATGCTGCCGAATTTGAGAGACTGATGGACAACCTTCCCGAACTTTTTTCGCGAAAGACCGCAGCGTTCCGGGCGGCCGCGGACAGAAGATTTTCAGCGCTCGAACTGAATACCGCCCAGGTGGCGCTCCTGTCATTGCTCTGGGACGCGAACGACAGAACGCCGGCGGAGCTCGCCCGGGATCTCGGCGTCACGGCCCCGACGGTGAGCAAAATGCTGAAATCGATGACTTCACGCGGATTCATCGGACTCGCGCCCTGTCCGTTCGACTCGCGGTCGGTAAGGGTGAGGCTGACTCGGAAGGGATCAGCGATCCGTGCCGCCGTCGAGGAACTCTGGCGCGCGATCGGCTCGTCGGCGTTCGGTGGATTTACGGAAACCGAACGCCTCATGTTAGGCCAGCTTCTGGCGAAGATGTCTTGGGAAAGAGATCGTGAGCCGAAACAGACTTGGATTGCCGAAGGTCCTGCAAAATAATAAACTTAGAGACAGATAACTTTGAACAGAACAGGAGGCCGCAAACATGAAAGTGATTTTGGCAACCGACGGTACGGGTCACAGCGAGGCCGCGGTCGAGATCATCAAAAATCTCGCGCTCGGCGACGGGGACGAGGTCCGTGTCGTATCCGTTGTTGACATGGCAGTTCCTCTGGCAATGGACATTTACGCCGGTTATCTTCCGTCCTCGACCGACATTGAGGCTGCGGTGAAGGAAAATACCGAAAAAGTGCTCAATGTTACGAAAGAGCAGATCGCCGGATTTTTCAGCGGGATCAGGATTTCCGTCACGACCGAGGTTCTTCACGGATCACCAGAGAGCCGGATCGTCGAGACCGCCGAGGAGATGGGCGCCGATCTGATAGTCGTCGGCTCTCATGGATACAACCGTTGGGAAAGGCTCCTTCTCGGATCCGTCTCCGATTCGGTGGTCCATCATGCTCCGTGTTCGGTTCTGGTGGTCAGAAGCTCCAATAGTTAAAGTATTGCATGAGGTTTCCGACCACGATCATTTCCCGGAAATTCGACGGTTCGATCAATCGAAGGTGGGAAGCCGAGTTGATCGGGCGCAGCGGCCAGAGGCTTACTTTCGTCGGTTCTTTTGGGATGGACGTCGAGCATCCCGAACTTGGCTTTATCGAACGCGGTACCATTTCGTACGAACACTACTGGCTCGACCGCTGGTACAACGTTTTCAGGTTTCACCGGCCTGACGGGACCCTTCGCAATTGGTACTGCAATGTGAATCTTCCGCCGAAGTTTAAGGGAGACGTCCTCGATTACATCGATCTCGATCTCGATCTTCTAGTTTGGCCGGACCTCAGTACAGTTATTCTGGATCGCGACGACTTCGAACGGAATAGCGAATGCTACGATTATCCGGACGCTGTCCGTGAAGGAGCGGAGTCAGCGCTGGGCGAGTTGCGGCTGATGATTGACGGCCGAAGATTCCCGTTTGAATACAATTATGGATCCGAAAACACAACAGATGAAAAAGATTGATCAGCTGCGGGAAAGGTCACGCGCCGCCGAGATCGGCGGCGGAGCCGACCGCCTGGAGAAGCAGCGAAAAAGCGGCAAAATGACCGCCCGCGAACGAGTTGATTTCTTCCTCGACGAAGGCACATTCGAAGAGTTTGACAAGTTCGTCGTGCATCGTTCGCACGATTTCGGCCTCGACAAACAGAAGTTCCCCGGCGACGGCGTCGTGACCGGTCACGGACTGGTCGACGGCCGGCCGGTCTTCATTTTCGCACAGGACTTCACCGTCTTCGGCGGCAGCCTCAGCGAGACATATGCCGAAAAGATCTGCAAGGTCATGGACATGGCGATGAAGATCGGAGCGCCTGTTATCGGACTCAACGATTCCGGCGGGGCGCGGATCCAGGAAGGCGTCGTCAGTCTCGGCGGTTATGCTGACATTTTCCTGCGGAACACGATCGCGAGCGGCGTCGTCCCGCAGATCAGCTGCATCATGGGCCCATGTGCCGGCGGAGCCGTCTATTCCCCCGCGATCACCGACTTCAACGTCATGGTCAAGGACACGTCTTATATGTTCATCACCGGTCCGGACGTCATAAGAACCGTGACGCATGAGGAAGTTACGAAGGACGAGCTCGGTGGGGCGCTGACCCACAACACGAAGTCCGGCGTGGCCCATTTCGCTGCGGATTCCGATGAACATGCATTGCGGCTGACCCGCGAACTTCTTTCGTTCATTCCGTCGAACAATCGCGAGACCCCCCCGTTTGTCGCGACCCCAGATCCGGTGGACCGGACGGACGAGGCGCTGAACTCGATCGTGCCGGAATCGTCGAATCAGCCGTACGACATCCGGGACATCGTACGCAACGTTGTCGATGAGAACTACTTTTTCGAGATACAGGAGCACTACGCCCCGAACATCGTGATCGGGTTCGCGAGGCTCGGCGGTTTCACGGTCGGAATCGTCGCCAATCAGCCCGCGTTTTTGGCAGGCGTGCTCGATATCGACGCGTCCGTTAAGGGCGCCCGGTTCGTTCGTTTCTGCGACTGCTTCAACATACCGCTGATCACGTTCGAGGACGTGCCGGGCTTCCTCCCGGGCGTGAATCAGGAACATTTCGGCATCATCCGGCACGGGGCCAAACTGCTCTACGCCTTTGCCGAAGCGACCGTTCCGAAGATAACCGTCATCACGCGGAAGGCTTATGGAGGAGCTTACTGCGTCATGGCGTCGAAACACATCCGCACCGACATCAATTTCGCGTACCCGACCGCGGAGATCGCCGTCATGGGTGCCGAAGGCGCCGTCGGACTGCTCTACCGAAAGGACCTCGCCGAAACCACGAACCCCGAGGAAACCCGGACGCACCTGATCGGCGAGTTCAACGAGAAATTCGCCAATCCGTATGTGGCCGCGGAGCGAGGATTCATTGACGAGGTGATCGAGCCGAAGGACACCAGACCGAAACTAATTCGCGCGCTGACGCTGTTGCAGAACAAGGTCGACACGAATCCGCCAAGAAAACACGGCAACATTCCGCTTTAGGAAACACATTAACTGTCAGGAAGCAGACAGCTCAGGTATCAGTTTAAGTTGACCACCGACCTTAAGTATTGCATTAACCTAACAAATGTTTGATTTTTCCCTCCATCGACCGACTTGGGCCGAGATCGATCTCGACAACCTGTCGTTCAACTTTCATTCTGCCAAGAAATTTATCGGCGAAGATATCAAGATCATGGCGGTCGTCAAGGCCGATGCCTACGGTCACGGCGCGGTCGAATGCGCACGGCGGCTTGAACGCGAAGGAATCGACTGGTTCGGCGTTGCCCTGCCGATGGAAGGGGTCGAACTCCGCCGGGCCGGTATCCGCAAGCTCATTCTCTGTCTTGGAAGTTTCTGGCCCGGACAAGAGTCGCTTCTTCTTGACAACCACATCACGCCGGTCATCTTCAACGCAGACCGCGCTTCCCTCTTTGATCGGGCGGCGCTGGACCGCGGCGTCATCGCCGACGTGCACGTCAAGATCGACACCGGAATGGGGCGTGTCGGCGTTCGGATGGATGAGCTCGACCGCTTCCTCGATAAGATCTCGGTCATGAATCACATTCGCGTCGCTGGAGTCATGACGCATTTTGCGGCCGCCGACAACTCTTCGGAAAACGAATTCACGGAGCTCCAGATCGAGCGATTCGAAGCCTGTGTCGCCAGGTTCCGAGCTCACGGTTTCAATCCGATCTACCTTGATCTCGCGAATTCGCCCGGCGCTGTCGCGCATCCGAACTCGCGCGGAAACCTCGTCCGGCTCGGAGGAATTCTATACGGGCTCGGCGACGACGTCCTTCCGCCGGAGACTGAAAAGCCCGAACTGAGGCCGGTGATGAGTATCCGCACGCGCGTCGCGCACCTGAAGCGGGTCCCCGCGGGAGAGTCACTAGGTTATGGCCGGACCTTCGTAACGAACCGCGATTCCGTCATCGCGACGCTCCCGATCGGTTATCAGGACGGTCTGCCGCGTCTGCTCTCGAACGTCGGCGGAGTTTCGATCGGCGGAGCCAAAGCGCCGATCGTCGGCCGGGTGTCGATGGACTGGACAATAATTGACGTCACGGATCTCGGCGCCGTCAATATCGGTGATGAAGTGATCGTATTCGGCGGCGAGATAAAGGCGGAAACCGTTGCCCGTCAAGCAGATACGATATCCTACGAGATCACTTGCGGGATCAGCAGACGGGTACCGCGAATCTATGTTGAAGGCGAAGAAAAGCGAATGGTTTGAATGCGTTTTCCGCGCTTACAACCGGAATCTGCTGCGGCGCCGTTTCGGGGCGCTTCATTTCCGCGGCGGCGCGAATCTCCGGCCGGACCCGCGTCCGACGATCGTCGTCGCAAACCACACGAGTTGGTGGGACGGCCTTGTTTGCTTCGAGATATTCAAATCCGTCGGCGCGGACGGTTACGTTTTCATGGAAGAAAAGAATCTCCGCAGGTACGCTGTTTTTCGCCGCCTCGGCGCGTTCTCGATCGACCGCGGCCACCCGCGTTCGGCCTTCGAGAGTTTCGAATATGCGGCGGAACTGGCCCGCGAGAAGTCCGACCGATCATTTCTCATCTTCCCGCAAGGCAAGATCGTCCCCGACACTCTGCGCCCGATCGCTTTCGAATCGGGTATACGACGAGTGATCGATCGATTGCTTCCCTGCCGGGTCGTGCCGCTCGCGCTCGCCTACAAGTTCAGGGGCGAGTTCAAGCCTGTTATCTTCGCAACGGCAGGGGCAACGGTCCCGTTCGCCCGGCACGATGTCACCGAATCCGTCGTCCGTGATCTGGCCGCGAACCTCGGAGATCTGATCGACTCGCAGGAATGCACGATCGCGAATGATGACCTCGAGGATTACATCAATCTCATCCAACGTCGTTATCAGACGCGGCGATGTTTGGGACGAATGAAACGGCCCAGTAACGATCCGGAAGACGGACAGGCGATGCCGAGCAACGATGATTAGCGTTCGGGAGCCCGGTAGTTGTCGTTAGGAAGCATGAAAAAACTCATAGGCAAGATTATGGTTTTCCTAACAAATGTCCTTGCCCTGCTGTTCTTGCCGGCGGTTCTCTTGCTATCCGCCTGTCCCCGGCTCAATTCGGAGACGAACGCAAACGACAGAATTTTGATACCGGAGGACGGAACAACGACGAGAACGCCGGAAGCGCGGCCCCGCGGATTTCCGGAACGCGTCGAAGGCGTCGTCGAGCACGTCTCCGACGGCGACACGTTCATTCTGCGCGACGACAACGGGACAAGGTACATCGTTCGAATACAGGGCGTCGACGCTCCGGAAAAAGGCCAGGCGTTCGGTGACCGATCAAAATCGATACTGACGACCCTCATCCGGCGCCGGCGGGTGCGGGTAACGCCGACGAAAACCGATCAGTTCAGACGACTCGTCGGAGGCGTCGAAATCGATGGCCGCGATATCTGCCTTGAACTCCTGGAGCGCGGCGCGGTTTGGCACTTCTCTCGTTTCGATCGTGAACTGCCGGCCGGTCTCGGCGAAAAATACGAAATTGCTGAAGCGACCGCGCGCTCGAAACGCATCGGACTCTGGAGCGATCCCGATCCGACGCCGCCGTGGGACTTCCGGGACCGGCAGCGCGAGAGCCCGTCGAGGTAGAGATCACGAATTTGCGTCGGATCGCCCAAGAACGGGACTGACGTTCGTCGTGAAACTGTGGCAAACGGATTGCCGAACGAGAATATGTCACGCAAAACAACTGCCATCCTAACGGCCGCTTTCGCGATCGTCCCATTGACAGGCGCAGTTTTCGCGAAGTCGTCCGAATCGCGCAAACCCGGATGGGTGCGGCCACGCAAAAGTCGGCCGAGCCGCACAATTCGACCGATCGGGACGTCGGACGTCGGCCACAGGCGACTAGGAAAAAAACGCAAGCCGGTGCGAAAGCGCCGCACAACGAATCTCGTGCCGGACATTGAGCAGACGAAACACTCCACAGCTGACCATCTTTGAATGCGGACATTTCTGACATATAGTTGTAAAACACCATAACCCGATCGCGACCGGCATTCACGGCGAACGTCAGGCCGCGGTCTCAATGATTGATCTGCCGGACGGTCACGGCGCCAGCCTGATCGCAATTCAGCATTCCGACGGCCGCCCGGCACCAAGAGAGGCTTGCCATGATCATCGTTCGCAACACCTTCATCGCCAAGCCGGGGCTCGCCGGCAAACTCGTCGCCCAAATGAAGGATATCGCATCCGTCGGCGACCTCCGGAACCTTCGGTTCATGACGGATGTCTCGGGAGATTTCAACAAAGTCGTGATGGAACACGAGGTCGAATCGCTCGCCGAATTCGAGTCGGTGATCAACATGTACATGACAGATCCCGCTATCCGCGAGAAATCCGCTGGGTACACGGAACTCTGGACGACCGGAAAGCGCGAGTTTTTCAAGATCGCGTGAAAATGTAAAAAGTAGAAAGTAATAAGGCAAGAATGTAAGAACGCGATCGGTAAAAGCGGATGTGATCCTTATGCGCGGCTTTTTACCTTTTGGCTTTTTGACTTCTTTTATGAGAGATCCGCCGGCTGACGCAGGCGGTACCGACTCGGACGGGATGATCCGCGCGCTGACGCAGGCGATATCGACATCGCATTCCCCTTTTCCCCTTTTCCCCGTTTTCCCTTTTTCCCCCTTTTCCCCTTTTCCCCTTTTCCCCTTTTCCCCTTTTCCCCTTTTTCCCTTTTCCCTTTTCCCCCTTTTCCCCGTTTTCCCTTTTCCCCTTTTCCCCTTTTCCCTTTTTCCCTTTTTCCCTTTTCCCTTTTTCCCTTTTCCCCTTTTCCCCTTTTCCCCTTTTCCCCTTTTTCCCTTTTTCCCTTTCACTTGCGTTACAATGTTCTGGCCTTAACCGACTAAACTAAGAACGGAGAACACAGATGAATTACCCCATTACGCTGAGTTTCAAGATACTGGCGATCGCCAATCAGATCTATGTCCGAGACGCGAACGGCGCACTGCTCGGTTATCTGAAGCAAAAACTTTTCAAACTTAAAGAGGACATCAATATTTTCGCCGACGAGGCGCAGACCCAGCATTTGTTCAACATCAAGGCGGACCGCATCATCGACTGGTCCGCCAACTATAGCTTCACCGACGCCCAAGGCCGCCAGCTCGGTTCGATCAAACGGCAGGGTATGCGTTCGATCTGGAAGGCGAGTTACGATCTATTCGACGCCGCCGGCAACCACGCGATGAAGATCAACGAGGAAAACGGCTGGGTGAAGGTCGGTGACGCTCTTTTTGGCGAACTTCCGATCATCGGCATCCTGTCCGGCTATATTTTCAATCCGACCTACCTCGTCACCCGGCTCGACGGGACGCCGGTTGCCCGTCTACGCAAGAAACCGGCGTTTCTGGAAGGCAAATTCGAGCTCGATCGCGTCGGCGAGATGTCGACGGAAGAAGAAACGCGTGTCGTTCTCGGTGTTCTGATGATGACCCTGCTCGAACGAATTCGAGGATAAACCGGTCCGCGCCGCGGGGACGATGATCGACGCTATCCTAAATTTGATCGATTTCCTGAAACTCCTTTATCAAAAGGCGTTTCAGGACGACATCTTCAGCCGCGCCGCACAAGTGGCCTTTTATTTCTCCTTCTCGCTTTTCCCGCTGCTTTTCTTTCTCGTTTCGCTCTTCGGTATCGTTCTGGAATCAACCGTCGAACTGAAAGGCGAACTCTACGCGTATCTCAGGCAATTGATGCCCTGGACAGCGTTTGATCTGGTTCAGAAAACCGTCGAGGAGATCATCGCGAACAGCTCGGGCGGCAAATTGACCTTGGGCATCGTGATCACCGTCTGGTCGGCGTCGGCGGGCATGGATTCGCTGCGGGTCGCGCTCAACGCCGTTTACGGATTTCGCGAAAAACGTTCCTGGTTCACAACGAAGGCGCTCTCGATCGGCATGACGATCGCGCTAACAGCTCTTTCCGGCATCGTGCTCGCGCTGGTCTTCTACGGCTGGCAGCTCGTCCGGATCGGCGCCGCCGCGATCGGGATCGAGATCACGTCCCCGCTCGTTCTGGTGACGGTCGAATGGATCACGATCCTGGCCGTTATGCTTTTCGCGTGCGAGCTGATCTACAATCTGATGCCGTCGTTTCCGACCATAAGATGGCGGTGGATAACGTCGGGATCGATCGTCGCGATTGTCTTGTGGTTGATATTGACCACCGCTTTTCGCCTTTATCTTGAATACTTTAACTCCTACAATAGGACCTACGGTTCGCTCGGGGCGGTGATCATTCTAATGCTCTGGCTCTACATGACCGCACTCGTGGTCCTGATCGGCGGTGCGATCAACGCGGCGCTCAGGGATCTGGGCGAACGGCGCGGTCTTGAAGCGGCGGCTTCCGCCAAGGTCGAATAATTTATGTCAATCATGCTGCAGGAGATCGCGGAACAGCCGGTCGTTCTCGAACGAACGATCCAGGCCGAACGCACCAAATACTCAAAATTGTCGGCCGCGCTCTCGCGGCGCGACATCGATCTGATCGTCCTTGTCGCCCGCGGCAGCAGCGACAACGCCTCGCTTTTCGGACGGTACCTTCTCGAGATCACGACCGGAATTCCCGTTTCCCTTTCCGCGCCATCGGTTTTTACGCTCTACGGTGCAAGTCTCAACTTCAAACGCGCGCTCGTCATCGGCGTTTCGCAGTCCGGCGAAGGAACGGACATCAATGAGGTTCTCGGAAGCGCGAAACGCTCCGGCGCGTTCACGCTCGGGGTCACGAACGAAGCGGGATCAACGATGGCCGGGATCGCTGACGAAACCCTGCTGATCCATGCAGGACGGGAAAAATCGGTCGCAGCGACAAAGACCTACACGGGTCAAATGCTGCATTTTTACATGCTGGCCGCGGCGTTGTCGCAACGTCAGATCGAGTTTGAGCGAATCCCGCATTTTGCGGCCCAGGCACTTCAGTTGACATCGGCGGTCGAAGAACTGGTAGGCCGCTACGTATTCATGGAGAACTGCGTCGTCGTCGGGCGCGGACTCAATTACGGCAACTCGTACGAGCTAGCGCTGAAGCTGATGGAAACGTGTTACGTCGTTGCCGAACGATTCTCGTCCGCCGACTTTTTCCATGGCCCGCTGGCGATCGTCGAACGACGCTTTCCGGTGATCATGTTCGGTCCGGCGGGTGTCACGAGGGCAAGCAACGTCGAACTTCTCGAGCGTCTGCAAGAGCTGCATGCGGACAGCCTTTCGATCACGAATGACCCGGAGATCGCTACGCGGAGCGCGCGCGTGCTTTCAATGCCGGTGGAGATCGACGAGTTCCTCTCGCCGATCCCGTTCATCATTCCCGCGCAGCTGTTCGCCGGGATGCTGGCGCGCGAAAAGGGGCTCGATGCGGACGCGCCGCGATCGCTTTCGAAAGTGACGAAGACGATCTGAGTTTGATATTCCGCCTCAAGGCGGCCGCTTCGGGTCTGAGTTACGCGTTCACGAGTGACCAACGATGAATTACGACCGCGTCGGTCACGCCTGAAAACGTGACTTAACCGAATTGACGAGATTATCTGCGCGATCCAACGCACAACAGACCGGAAACCTCGGCATGAAATTGGCAGACTACCAACCTGATCCTCGCAAGCCGCGGCTGAGCGCCGTCTTTCTGATCCTTTTCGCTGCCGTCACCGCCATGTCGCAAAACGTTCCGTGCAAGTTCGACCCGTCAACGCTGCAATTCGTCGGAACTCCCGTCGAACAGGCGAGGTGTCTCTTGCGTCCGAACGGAAAGGGCGGCGTGCTCGGGGAAGAGTTGAAACGGCTTCCGGATCCGCTCGAGAAGCTGATCGGAAAAACCTTCGCTGTCAAGATGCCGAAACTTCGCAGGTATCTCAGCGACAAAACGATAACCGAGGACGAGATCGGCGGCGAAATGCACCTCCCGCTGGCGACGGCAGTTCTGCCTGACGGCTCCGAACTAAAGGCTTTGTATTTCGTGATTCATGACACGTCCTCGCCGTATCTCGCCGATGCCGACTTCCCTGCCGATCTCAATTCCGATCCGAAAAACAAAGCGAACGCTATTTCAATCTGGACGTCGCAGCCGGTCGCGCATGTTTTTGTGAACAGGCTCGGCGCGAGCCTGACGACGACGCCGTTCGGTGAGCCGGTCCGCAAGGGTTACGGCACAAAATTCGCGCGCGACTTTTTGAAGGCGGACGCCAAGGGCCTTCAGATCCACGTCGAACTGGTGCAGCCGCGGCGGCGCGATCCCGCGGACAAAAACCCGAAGAATGATCTGATCGCACCCGTTCCCGGCTTTACGGATGCCCAATATGCGCGCCTCGCCCTTCTGTATCTCGCCGCGAGCGGACGCCGCGGGACATGGATGATCCCTGGTTATCATTCGGCGTTCGACGCCGGTATCAAGGACGCGCATGACGATCCGCAGAATTTTGATCTGCGGAAGTTCGCCGACGTGCTCGCAAGACTCTTGAAGGATGTCGGCTAAGATAACAACCGGATTGCTCTGCGTGTTTCTTTTCTCGCTGGCATTCATGCAGCCGGCGATCGATCTTTCCGGGGCAAAAGTGCAGATTTCAGATCTGGTCTTCGTCGTCCTCGTCATTTCGCTGTCGGTCTCGGTCGCGACCGGGCAGATCAAACCGCGCCGGACGCCCTACGTTTGGCTCTTCCTCGGATTTTCGATTGTCATGCTGCTTTCGGCGGCGTTTTCGGCGAACGTCCCAAAGAGTGTTATCAGACTCGGCGGCAAGGTTTATCTGGCCGCGATTCCGTACGTGGTGATGACGACGCTCGATAGTCATGTGAAATTCAGGATCGCCACGGGATCTTGGATCGCCGGTGCGGCCGTCTGCGTCGGCGTCGGCCTGATGTCGCTGTTGCTGTTCTACGTTGATCGCGGAAACCCGCTGCTCGGATACACGCTTTTTCATCTCGGAACGCTCCCGCCCGGCGACTATCCGCGACTGGCATCGACCTTCGTCAACGCGAACATGCTCGCGAACTATCTCAACGTGAGCTTGCTGATCGTGGTCGCGGGCATTGCGGGTGTTATCGGACGCGGCCTTCGGACGGGTCTCATCGCCGGTGTACTCATCGTCGCAACTTTCACGATTTCGCCTGGTTTGGGAGGCTTCTTTCTCGCGGCGGGAATGGTGCTTTGGTTTTTCAACGATGCTCGGCCCGCGTTTCCAACCTGGATCCGCAAGGTTCTCGTCGGCGCCGGCATCATCGGCGCGGCCGCCTTTGTATTTGCGGCTTCGGTTTCACCCGCGCGACAGCCCGAACCGGTTTTCGCGTTCGATGTCGGAGATGTGCATCTCGAACCGTCGTCACGGTTCATGACCTGGCGGGCGGCATTCGGCACGTTCACGGATCATCCGCTCCTTGGCGTCGGCGTCGGACTCGAAACATGCCGGGTCGGCTACTCCGATCTCTCGGGGCGCGATCAGCTGTTGACCGAGGCACACAACGCCTTCATCAACGTCGCGGCCGACTCGGGCGTTCTGGGATTCGCCGCAACTTTCGGAATTGTCTTCTTTTTCGGGCGCAGAATCACTTCTCCCGACTTCGCGACGCGAATCCTCGCAATCGCGCTGATCTGCGGATTCCTTTATCACGGACTGACCGGGTCGTTTGAGGATTCAAGACATCTCTGGGCGCTGATGGGACTTATCGGATTTCGGAATGCGGATATCGGATCTCGGAATTCGGATGTCGGACTTCGGAATTGGGTTCGGAATCTCTGGAACTAGTGGAGCGGGTGGAATCCGTCGATTCTCTGGAATCCCTGGAATCTTGGAATCTCTGGAATCGTGGAATCTCTGGAATCGTGGAATCTCTGGAATCGTGGAATCTCTGGAATCCCTGGAATCTTGGAATCTTGAAATGCTCGAAGAGCCTTGGAATCCCTGGAATCTTGGAATCTCTGGAATCTTGGAATGCTTGGAATCCTAAGTCATCGCCCGCAGGAGAGCGTCGCGCATTTCGCCGGCCGAGCGCCAGCGGAGTTCAACCTGTTTGGCGATCGCGGTCTCGATGACGCTCGCCACACGCAACGGCACGTCGAGATTCCGTTGGCCGATCGGAATGATTGGTTTCTCAAAGATCGCTTTCACCGTCTCGGCGATCCCGGCGCGGGGACTTATGTCGAGGGCGTGGGCCCCGGTGAGAAGCGAGTACGCGGTCATTCCGGTCGCGTAGATGTCTGACGGAGGCTGGACTTCCTTGAAGTCGCGTACCTGCTCCGGCGGCATGTAGGCGATCGTTCCGGCGACGTCTCCCACCATCGTCACGCCGCTCATACCCGTCTGTTTGTAGCTCTTCGCAAGTCCGAAATCGGTCAGTTTGGAAACATAACCAGGATACTTTCCGCTGACGAGGATGTTCTGTTCCTTGATGTCGCGGTGGACAAAGCCCTGCGAGTGGGCGAAATCGAGCGCCGAAAGGGTCTGCTCGATGATCTTCACGACCTCCGGATACGGCAGTCGTCCGCCGCGGTCCTTCGCCAGCTTCGATGCGTCCTGTCCGCTCACGAACTCAGTGACCAGATACACGGTGCCGTTATGGGTTCCGTGCTCGATGTAGCTGACGATATGCGGATGGCGAAGACTCGCCGCGACCTCAATCTCGCGCATGAAGCGCTTTAGCGATTGTTCCGAGACCGCGACCTCCGGGAGCAGCGTCTTGATCGCGACTGCCCGTCCGTCCGTGATGTGGCGGGCAAGCATCACGCTCCCCATTCCGCCTTGCCCGAGCATCCGGATCATCTGGTAATTCGGGATCGGCTGCGGATTCTGCTTCAGTTTTTCACGGCATTCGTCGCAAAGGAACGTCATTCTTGCGTCGGGCCGCGAGACTTCCGCCTCGGACGGCAATCCGCAATTGAGACATGTGACGGTAATCAGCGACGGCGTGGTCGCTCCCGCCGGCGACAAAGGCGATGACGGATAGGCGTTCGGGTCGGCAGAGACCTCAACTTCGAGCACCGTTTCGCCGCCCTGTATCCGGTCGCCGCTCTTCAGGTACACGGATTCGACGCGGATTCCATTGACGAATGTTCCGTTCGTCGACCCAAGATCGCGGAGGAAACATTGCGGCGGTGCGATCTCGAGAATGCAATGATGTCGCGAGAAGTAGCGGTCCTGAGGCAGACAGAAGTGCGAGTCTTCACTTCGTCCGATCATAAACGTTTCGTGCTGGTCAAACGTAAAAACGCGTCCGGTCTGCGGACCCGCAATCACGCGCAGTGTTACTCGCATCAGGTCAGGTAGAAAAAGTTTATCCTATCAGCCTATAGAATATAAAATGAAGAAAAACAATCCGGCGACCAGTCCGAGAGCGCCGAGAACGACGCCGCCGATCGCCAGCCCGCGACCGCCGAAGCGGCCCGGATCGTTGTTTTCGTTCTTGATCGCCAAGGCTCCGGTGATGATCGCTCCAAGGCCGATCGGGACGCCGATCACGAAACACATCAAAAGAACGGAAAAAATACCCAGCAATAGCGAGATTATCGGAAGCGACTTGTCGCGATTTACCGCGTACGGCGCGACGCCGCCAAACTGCTGCGGCTGCATCTGCTGTTGACCCTGCCAGACCGCGGGAGGCTGGGATTGCGGAGCAACGCCGTATTCTGTCGTCTTCCGCGCGGCTTCGAAATACATCGTTTTCGCCTCGGAACTTGGCGCTTGGTTAAGCACGCTGCCGTCGTTGAGGCAGAAATTCAAACCATCATCGTCGTAGGATTGCCGGCACTGCGGACATATCTTCATACCGGATAACAAGATAGCACAAAGTTCTACCAGTTGAGGAAGTTAAGAGAGTTTGGGAAGTTGGGGAAGTTGGGGATGTGAGGGAAGTTTGGAAGTCTGGGTTCTCAAAATACGGTAGACGATTGAACCCGGATAACGCATTAGCCGTTGATGAACCCATTAAGCCGGATGATGGCGAATTGCGATTTTGTCGCAATCGACGGCCTAAGTTCAATCAGGTCTACACTTTCTGCGCATATCCGCGTTATCTGCGTAATCCGCGGCTAGATCGATCAACGGCGTTGTGGAGCCGAAGTGTCGATTGCGCGATCTCGGTTGAACGAACCACACCTCGTTTGGACGTTTCCTGGCTGAACTTCCAAAACTCCCAAAACTTTAAAGGTTTCCCCCGCATTTGCCGCAAAAGCGCACCCCGGGCGGATACACCGCGCCGCATCTGGGACATACGCGCTGAACATTTTGGGGCTGAACCACTGAAGAAACGAAACCGGGCGCGGGCGGAGTCGGCGGTGGGGTCTGGCTCGGCTGGGCCATTCCCATCTGACTGAAATGCAGTCCGCACCGGCCGCAGAACTTCGCATTCTCGGGAAGCGTCGACGAACATCTCGGGCACGTCATGTAGTTCCGGGAGTTCAATCCCGGACTGACCACGGTGAAGCTCCGGTTTCCGCACCGTCCGCAGAATTTCACGCCTTCGGCGAATCTGGCCTTGCAATTGGTGCAGGCCACGATCCCGGGCATGATGCTCGACTGGGTCGCACCGCTCTGGCTCGATTGAGACGGCGACGGCTGACTCGAAGTACCTTTCAGTTGCTTCAACTGCGCCTGGATCACCTGTTCCTCGCCGCCTTCCCGAAGTTCGATCACGCGCTCGTCGTCCTTGTCGCCTGGATTTGAAACACGCAGGATGTGCTTTCCGGCGGGAACGCTCGCGAGGACCAGTCGCCCGGAGCTTCCGATACTTCCCCGCCGCTCGTCGTCGACATAAACTTCCGCGCCGATCGGCGCCAGGATCACAAGCCGGCCCGCGCCGCTTCCCTTCGGTTCGTCGACATCGCCCGCGGCGCGCTCAAGAGCAGAAATCCAGTCTCCGACCGTCGCCGGCCGTTTGGTCATGTCCGTTTCAAGCGCGCTCATGACGACGCGCTCAACATCGCTCGGAACGTCCGTTCTGATCGTTGAAAGCGGCGGGGCATGCTGCATCACCTTCTGCATCACGAGCTGCATCAGGTCACCCGTGAACGGCGTGCGACCGCCGAGCATCAGGTAGGCGATCGTTCCCAGCGCATAGATATCGGCGCGGACGTCGACCCCCAGCTCGGGCTGCATCTGTTCCGGCGCCATGAATTCGGGCGTACCGATGATCCCGCGTGACGACGGCGAATCCTTAGACTTCGCGTCCGTGACCGTTTGGTGAACGATCTTCGCGAGACCGAAATCACCGACCTTTATGAATCCGTCGTCGCCGGTTCGTCCTTTGGACATCAGGAATATGTTCGCCGGTTTCAGATCGCGATGAAGGATCCCGCGGTCGTGCGCCGCCTCGACGCCGTCGGCAATCTGCCGCAAAAGCCTGACGGCGCGCTTGATCGAGAGCGTCCCTTCTCGTCTGAGAAGCCGGTGGAGCGTCTCGCCTTCGACG
The DNA here is from genome assembly GCA_029557535.1 of Acidobacteriota bacterium. Lineage (GTDB taxonomy): Bacteria > Acidobacteriota > Blastocatellia > Pyrinomonadales > Pyrinomonadaceae > JAFDVJ01. Next base: position 7,291 of record JAKQII010000023.1, on the reverse strand, counting down.
TATTCCATGACGAGATAGAACACGCCTTCCGGCGTTTCGCCGAAATCCGTGACTGAGACCGTGTTCGGATGCTGGATCGACGCCGCCGACTGCGCCTCGCGCTCGAAGCGCGCAATTGCCTCGCCTTCCTGAAGGTCGTCGCTGCTGAGGATATCCTGGCGAACCGTCTTGACCGCGACCCAACGGGCGTCGAACTTCTTGTCGCGCGCGAGATAGACTTGCCCCATCGCGCCTTTCCCGAGCTGGCGTTCGAGAAAATAACGTCCGGCAAGCAACTGGTCACCCGGAAGCGCGAATCGCGTCTCCTTCCGGTCGGCCGGGCACATCGCGACATTGTCGCCGTAACAGATCTTGCATTCCGGGCACTCTTTCATTTCTCGCTCTATTCTCTCCGCACGCGGACAATTTGCCAACTGTTGAACGCTTTCGCGTGTACTTTTTGCAACAACTTCTCTGAGCGTAACTTGTTCAATCAGTTCCCGATGCGCTTTCGCGATTTTGAAATCTCAGCGGGATTGTTGCTATAATCTCCCTCGTTCCGTTATGGGTCGTTAGCTCAGTTGGTAGAGCAGAAGACTCTTGTTCATTAAAATAGGAGCTTTCATTGGAAACAATGGAATGCAAATGCGGCTGTATGCTGGGAACTCCTTAGAGCTTCAAGTACGCCTGGCGTAAAAATCTTGAAGATTGGACAATCAGCAGGCAACTCCGATTCGTCGGAAAGCCCTCAGAGACTATACGCCGCACACCCAAACGGCAAGTGACGTGGGTGATGAGATAGTCCAGACTACAACGTTCGCATAGCGTTCGGCTGGTGAGAGCCAGTGTGGTAGGTAATCTTCGGGTCGCAGGTTCGAGTCCTGCACGACTCACCATTTACAGGAACAACCAAAAAGGCTGCTGAGAGGCAGCCCTTTTCCATTTTGGACTTCGGATTTTGGATTTGGGATTCGGGAATCGCAATTTCAAGATTCCAAGATTCCATGATTCCATTCATCGCCGAAAATGGAATTTTGGAATGTGGAATTTGGAATCCCGAACCTCACACTCTCAAATAGTCCCCGCGCCAGTTCTTGATCGCGAGCTTGATCTCCTTCGTCGAAGCGAATTCACCCGCAACGACCCGATTCGCGAGATCCGGCAGTTCCTCGTCCGAGGCGAACCGGAGCGCGATAATATCTCCCGTTTTAAGGGTCGACGCTTTTGCCGCAAGATCCGCGGGAAGCAGTTTTTCATATCTCAGTCGTTCCTCCAGACGGATCACGCGGTCCTGAGCCTTGAGCGCCATGATCCGGGCGGCGAGCGTGATGAGAATGAAGACCAGCGCCATCAGCGTCCATTCGGCACGGTCCCAGCTGCGGTCATAATACAGTTGGTAAGACTGCCAGACCAGATTGAACAGCAAAAGCGGCGTGATTACGAAGTGGAAGAGCGGGAACCAGCGCGTGTGGTTCTTGTAGTTTTGTGTTTCTGCCATAGCCTTAAAGTTTCGATACTGCGTCTTTCTCCTGATTGTTGATCTCCTCGCCGGGATTGACGAAGAGGTTCTGTTCGAACTTGTACTGCTTGTCATAGAGCTGCTTGTAGCGGCCGTCGAGAGCGATCAGTTCGTCATGAGTTCCCCGTTCAAGAATCTCGCCCGACTCAACGACGAGTATCTGATCCGCCGATCGGATCGTCGAAAGCCTGTGCGCGATAACGAACGTTGTCCGGCCTTCCCTTAGCCGACGAAGTCCTTCCTGGATCAACGCCTCGCTTTCCGAATCGAGCGAACTCGTTGCTTCATCAAGGATCAGGATCCGGGGATTCGCCAGCAGGGCCCGCGCGATCGCGATGCGCTGGCGCTGTCCGCCCGAAAGCTTGACGCCGCGCTCGCCGACCACGGTGTCGTAGCCGTCCGGAAATTTCTCGATGAACTCGTCGGCGTTGGCGACGCGACACATCTCCTTGATCGTCTCGAGATCTGCATGCGGATTGGCGAACCGGATATTGCTCAGGATCGTGCCGTCGAAGAGGAAATTGTCCTGCAACACGACGCCAAGATGCCGGCGGTAATCCTGAAGCTTTATCGAGTTCAGATCGCGACCGTCGATCATCACGCGTCCCGATTTCGGCTGGATGAAATTGAGGACGAGACTCAGGATGGTCGACTTTCCCGAACCCGACGATCCGACGAGCGCCGTCGTCGTTCCCGCCTCGGCGTGGAATGAAATTCCCTTCAAAACCGGGACGTTCTCCTCGTATTCGAAATGGACGTCTTCGAAATCGACATTCCCTTCGAGCCGTGGCACCGCCGACTTGCTCGCGTCCTCATCGATCTCGGTCCGCATCGCGAAAACTTCCGAGATCCGGTCAAGTCCGGCGAAGGCTTCGGTGATCTGCGTTCCGATGTTCGCAAGATCGACGATCGGAATCACCATCCAGATCGTGAACGCGATGTACATTGTGAAATCGCCGGAGGTCATCCCCTGCGTCGGATCGGTCATGTTCGCGACCACCGCGTTGCCGCCGAACCAGATCATGACGACGGCGATAGCGCCGATGATCACGGACGCGAATGCGCCGGTCGCCGAAACGCCGGTCATCGATTTTGCGATATTCCGGAACAAACGGTGCGCGCCGCGAGCGAACGAGAGTTCCTCGCGCTTCTCCGCGGTGTATGCCTTGACGATCCGGATGCCGCCCAGACCTTCATTGAGGCGTCCTGTTACTTCGGCCTCGATCGCGCCGCGATCGCGGAAAAGAGGCCGCAATTGCTTGAATGCGTAGCTGAGTACATATCCGAAAACCGCGAGCACCGACAGCGTGATCAGCGTGATCTGCCAGTTGAGATAAAACAGGACAACGACCGAGACGAGCGCCGAAAGCAACCCGCCGAGAATCTGCCCGAGGCCCGTTCCGACAAGATTGCGGATGCCTTCCGCGTCGCGCATGATCCGCGAAATGAGCTGGCCGGTCTGCGTCGAATCGAAATAGGACGTCGGCAAACGCTCGACATGGGCCTGCACGCGTTTGCGCATTTCGGTGATCGCGCGCTGAGCGGCGACTCCCAAGACCTGCGACAACGCGAACGACGTCACCGCTTGAAACAACGCGGCAAGACCGACAGCGAGCGCGATGACCCAGAGCAGTTCGTAGTGCTTTTGCCCAAAGACGTTGTCGACGAGGAACTTCGTCGAGTAAGGCAGCACCATGCCGGCGGCACGGCTGGCGAGCATCAGCCCGAGCCCAAGCGCCAGCCGCCAGCGGTAGCTCCAGATCAGTTTGCGCGCCTCACGCCATGCACGCGAGTAATCTACTTTCTTTTTTTCAGCCATGAATACGGTTGATCACAATGAACTGTCCGCGGCGCAGCCAGCGGAGAAACTCGAATCGCCAAAGGAACTTCCCAATCTGAGCCGGACAAGCTCGATCACTTCCGCCAGCGACCGCTCGCAGAGGTAATGCTTCATTTCGCGCTCCGCATCATTCAGGACGTCCGCCAGGACCGGTCTGACGACCTTTGCGAGCGGGCACGGGTGTTCGGCTTCAAATTGCGGAACATCGAACAGCGCGCCTTCCTCGAGCGCGTCGTAGATCTCGCCGAGCGTGATGTATTCGGGTCCGCGGGTCAGCCTTGCCCCGCCTCCGGTTCCCTTCTTGACGATGACCAAGCCGCTCTTCGTCAAAAGACCGATGATCCTTCTGATCACCACCGGATTCGTCCCGCAGCTTTGGGCGATCGCCTCGGACGTCAGCGGCATGCTGTCGGCGAATGAAAGCATTCCGGCGACGTGTATCGCCGTCGCGAGCCGTGAATTTCCCGCCATAGTGTAACCAGACTAGTTACATACTTGTCGCGTGTCAAGCGTCGAGTCGCGCACGGCGATCTCTGACAGCTACCATCAGCTCTATTACTGTTGTAAAATCTATCGGGTACCATGGACCAATTACTGGAACAAGGCAATTCATTTGTCGAAGCGTGGAAGCAGGTAGATCGTGTTCAACGGCGACTCAAACGGCGTAATATCACGAGTGTCGAACTTGAGGACGCCTTTGTTTTACTCGACGGCAATTTTCGCGCTGCCATCAAGAAGACAGCGCCGCGAACCTCTTCAGGACTCGTCGAATTCCAACGAATACTCTCGAAACGAACGTGATTGATCTCATCTCAACCGCCGCGAAATTGCAGGCCATCTTGATCGATTCCAACTTGCCGTTTTGTTTCATCGGCGGTTTGGCGCTGCAGTATTGGGGCGAGCCGAGATTGACTCTTGATATCGACGTCTCGGTTTTCGTCGGATTCGGGAATGAGGATTCGGCCATTTCCATTTTGAGTGAACGGTTGGCACCGCGGATTCAAGATGCTGAAAGTTTCGCCAAAAAGAACCGGGTCTATCTGCTCCAAGCGGATAATGGAATCGGAATCGACGTTTCATTGGGTGCTATTCCATTTGAAAAGGAGATGGCGGAACGCGCCGTCGAAGTTTCTTACACGCACGATATCCGGTTGAGAATCTGCGGACCGGAAGACCTGATTGTGTTGAAGGCATTTGCCGACCGACTGCAGGATTGGGCCGATATTGAGTCCGTTCTTTTGCGAGGACATGATCTGAATTGGCCACAGATCATCGACCGGCTAAGACCGCTCGTCGAACTTAAGGAAGAGCCTGAGATCTTAACAAAGCTAGATGAATTGAGATACCGAACAGAAGCATAAATGAACCAAACTTATATCAACGAACTCAAGAAACATATCGGCGAGGAAGTCACTCTCAAGGGCTGGCTATACAACTCGCGTTCGAGCGGAAAACTCGTCTTTCTTCAACTCCGCGATGGCACCGGGATCGTCCAGTGCGTCTGTTTCAAGCCAAGTAACGAGGGGCTTTTCGAACAAGCGAAATCGCTCGGACAGGAATCGTCGATCGTCGTCCGCGGCAGCGTCAAGGAAGATTCGCGCTCGGCAATCGGCGTCGAGATCGACGTTACCGGTCTCGAAGTTATCCAGAACGCGCACGACTATCCGATCACGCCGAAGGAACACGGCACCGAGTTCCTGATGGATCACCGGCATTTGTGGATCCGTTCGAAAAAGCAGCACGCGGTGCTTCGCGTCAGGCACACGGTGATCAAGGCCGTCCGTGATTTCTTCGATTCAAACGGATTCATTCTCGCCGACACGCCGATCTTCACGCCGGCGGCCTGCGAGGGCACGACGACGCTTTTCGAGGTCGACTATTTCGGCGACGACAAGGCGTATCTGACGCAAAGCGGCCAGCTTTACAACGAAGCGACCGCCGCCGCGTTCGGGCGCAGCTACGCGTTCGGGCCGACGTTTCGTGCCGAGAAATCGAAAACGCGCCGTCACCTGACCGAATTTTGGATGGTCGAGCCCGAAATGGCCTACGCTCATCTCGACGACGTCATGAACCTCGGCGAAGCACTGATCACGTTCATCGTCGGGCGCGTGCTCAACGACCGGGATGAAGACCTCAAAGTACTCGAGCGCGATGTAACTAAACTCGAATCGATCGCCGCGCCGTTTCCGCGCGTCCATTACGACGACGCGGTGAAAATGCTGCAGGAAGGATTCGACAAGGGCGAAATGGAGAACCGCTTCGAATGGGGCGGCGATTTCGGCGCGCCCGACGAAACCTATCTTTCAAGCCAGTTCGGCCAACCGATCTTCGTCCACCATTTCCCCGCCGCGATCAAGGCGTTTTACTTCGAGCGCGACAAGGACCGGCCGGAGCTCGCGCTCGGTGCCGATCTTCTGGCCCCGGAAGGCTACGGCGAGATCATCGGCGGCGGCGAGCGCGCGTTCGATCTGGAGTTTCTTGAAAAGCAGATCGAAGCACACGACCTTCCGAAAGAAGCGTTCGACTGGTATCTGGATCTGCGGCGTTTCGGAGGCGTTCCGCACGGCGGCTTCGGAATGGGGATCGAGCGCTGCACTGCCTGGATGTGCGGCATCGAACATATCCGTGAAACGATCCCGTTCCCGCGGATGCTCTATCGGTTGAGACCGTAAAGGCATTTGGGAATCGGGATTTGGGAATTCGGATGTTTGGAGTTCCGCCATCAGGCATTTTGGATTTGGAATGTTGGAAGTGTTAATTAACCGCGGAGACGCGAAGACGCAGAGATTCTGATTCTTTGAAGCAGCGTCATTACTTTGCGCCTCCGCGACTCGGCGGTTAATAGCAGATCCGAAGGAACTTACGCTTGTCACACGCGAGGATCCGTTATCTTTTGCTTTCGATGATCGCCCTCGCGCTTGCCGCGACGTGTTCAAAGACCGCGCAACCGTCGTCCACACCGACACCGACTCCGACCGCGACTCCCGCTCCGGAACACAAGGGCGTCAAAAACCCCGGACTGCAGTCGCAGGTCGATAAGATTCTTCCGCTCTTCACGACAATGCCGAAGGTCGAGGCATACGTCGTCGACGAGCCGATTGAAAAGACCGGCTCCGAAATCGAGAAAGGCGTCGCGTACACGACGTGTTCGCCTTCGAAAATACCGGTCCTTTACATCAAGAAATCGTTCTTCGGCCGCGCCAATCAGCAACAACTGAGGAACATCCTCAAGCACGAGCTCACGCATGCCTGGTTCTGCACGCAAGGCGTCCAGACCGGCCACGACGCCCGCTTCCGCGCCAAGTTCAAGGAAGTCGGCGGTTTCGGCAACTGATCAGACCGCCGTCATGAACTGCGGATCGGCGTCGGTCACTCCGGCCAGAGCCTTCTTGATCTGATCCCAGGTCAGCCAGAATGAACTGCCCTGATTGACCGGTTCCGGATCATAAATTAGGACGCCGGTGTCGGCTACCCCGCAGATCACGACGACGTGTCCGTGGTTGTTCCCGCCCCAGTTCTTCTTGACGCTCGTCCAGATCGGGCCGTGGTCCTGGAGAAAACTGTTGACCGAACTCTGATCCATCGACAGGCTGGAGTGGAACTTCATGTTCAGCGCGCGGCCCAGGATGTTGTTCTGGAATGCGTAAACGTCGCCGTTGTCTTTTTTCCGTTGGGCGTAGCCCGCATCGGAATCGGGACTCTTCATCTGTCCGCGCCCCGTCGCCTTCGACCATTTGTAGACCATTTGCGCCGAGGCCCACCAGCAGACTCCGTCCGACGGCTGCGCAACGAGAGTCATGTTTGAAAGTTTTGTGATCGCCATATTATGAATTGCTCCTTCAATATCAATTATTAACGTCAGTAGACGCTGTGATCCGCCGGTTTTGCCTCGAATCGAAAGTATTTTACAGTAGAAAATGAATCAAAAAACTACCCATACTGGTAGGTATTTT
>JAKQII010000391.1 GCA_029557535.1 Acidobacteriota bacterium | reverse complement strand
TGTCACGAATTTCAAATCCTCGATCCCGACCCGGCAATGATCGCTGTCCTGGATCAGATAACCGCCTGAAATCTGCCTGATCTCAGTCGATTCCGTCATTCCGGAACCCGTCATCCGAAGGACCCGTTGATTCTTCTTCTTCGTCAGCACCCTGAGCGCGTCATCGGTAAAACCCGGCGCGATCACGACTTCGGTGAAGACCTCGTTGATCGCTGCCGCAGTTTCAGCGTCGATCACCGCGTTCGCGGCGACGATCCCGCCGAAGGCTGAAACCGGATCGGTTGCGAGCGCGCGTTTGTACGCTTCGAGTACGGTCGGCGCAGTTCCGACACCGGATGGGTTCGTGTGTTTGATGATCGCGACCGCGGTTTCATCAAATTCGCAGACGAGCTTCCACGCGGCGTCGGCGTCGACGTAATTGTTGAACGACATTTCCTTGCCGTGAAGCAGTTCGGCGCCGGCGACACCGCCGTCCGATTGTCCACGGTAAAGCGCCGCGCGCTGATGCGGATTCTCGCCGTAACGGAGATCGGCCACCTTATCAAGCTCAATGTCTTCGGTCTCGGGGAACCCGCCGTTTTCCTCGCCTTGATCTTCGTCGATCTCCTCGATGAAGATGACGTTCTTCAAAGGATTAAGTGGTTCAAGGATCTCGATGTCGTCGTCGTCGAGCTCGCCCGCCAGGAATCGCGAGATCGCGAGGTCGTAACTCGCCGTTCGCGTGTATGCGAGAACCGCGAGCCGGCGGCGCGTCGCGAGCGAAAGGCTTCCGCCCGTTTCGTTGAGTTCGGCGACGATGCCGTCGTAAAGGGCGGAATCGGTGACGACGGCGACGTCCCGCCAGTTTTTCGACGCCGACCTGATCATCGCCGGTCCACCGATATCGATATTCTCGACCGCATCGTCGAGCGTCACGTCCGGACGGGCGATCGTTTGCTCGAAAGGGTAAAGATTGACGCACACAAGGTCGATCGGGACGATCCCGTGATCGTTCATCGCGCGGATATGTTCGTCGTTGTCGCGGAGAGCAAGGAACGCGCCGTGAATTTTCGGATGCAGCGTTTTTACGCGGCCGTCCATCATTTCAGGAAAGCCCGTGACGTCGGAAACATCGGTGACATCAATTCCGGCGGTGCGAAGGGCGGACGCGGTGCCGCCGGTCGACAGGATCTCGACCCCGAATTCTTTCAGCGCCGAGGCGAATTCGACCAGTCCGGATTTGTCCGAGACGCTGAGCAGCGCACGTTTGACCGTTCTTAAAGTGTTCATGTGATTGGTGTTAACAAAAACAAAAGAGCGGCCACTTTGGGCCGCCCGCGGAGTTTAAACCGGTTTACAGACCGAACACATCGGCTGAGCTTTTAAGACAGACACAGCATCGGATCTTGTTATTCGAATCATCTCTTAGAGGATGAAGCGTCCTAAGAACAAGAGGCTCAACAAAAAAGCTAATGTGTAGATAACGATTTTGATAAGACTCATAAAATCTCCTATCCTAACAACCAAAACGAGAGCCAAAACGATTACGATCGAACCTTAATTTTAGTTCCGCGATGAAATTCATGTCAAAACCGTCCAAACCGATTTTCCTCGCGCTGATGGTATTCGTCGAGATTTTACAGTTTCTTAACAATTCGCCGGCTCAGTCGCTCGAAATCAAGGTGAAAATCGAAGGTTCCGAGGCCAAGGTGTCGGGCCGGATCGTCGATGCACCCGAAGGTACTGGGTTCAGAGATCTTGAATTCACCGATTCCGTCGCCGGTCAGTCCGGTTATGCACTCCGTGTTTCGGCGTTGAAGTTTTCTAATTCCGAAGAAATTTGGGACGGCGTCCGGGTAGCGCGCGACCGCTATCGGTCGGGCGAGAATGGCTTCGTTTCATTTGAATACGTGATGGATCTCCGCCCGCCGGGGCTCGCGTCGATGGCTCATGCCTCATGGATCGACGGCGAACGCGGAGTTCTGGCGGCGGCGGACCTGTTCCCGAACGTCGGCGCGAATCTGCCCGTAAACGCAAATTTCGAGCTTCCGGCGGGCTGGAAGTTCGCCTTTGGCATTCCGAAAAAGATCCGGATAAACGACCCGCAAAGAGAGTTTTACTTTATTTCAAAGAACCCGCGTGAGTCGGAGGTCGCCGGCGGGGTCGCGAATGTTGCGGTTGACGGCGAATTCAAATTCACCGACGCGGACGCGGCAAAAATGGTCGCTGAGATCATCGGTCAATATCGGAGCGTGTTCGGTGGAAAGCCTCGAGACAAGATCAGCGTGATCGTCGCCAAATTCCCCGATGACGCGCGTGAGGGACGTTTCGAAGCTGAGACCCGCGGTTCGACCGTGCTGATCATGTCTGCCGATCTTACGAACGCCTCGCAGTCCGCCCAGCGGCTGCATGCGCAGCTGCGCCACGAACTCTTTCATCTTTGGGTCCCGAACGCGCTCGAACTCGACGGCGCTTATGATTGGTTTTACGAAGGATTCGCGCTCTATCAGTCGCTGCGCACGGCCGTCGCGCTGAACCGGATCCGATTCGATGATTTTCTCGGGACACTCGGCCGTGCGTACGATGCCGACTCAAAGATCGTCACACGGCACTCGCTGATCGACGCGTCCCGCGACCGATGGTCGGGCTTTAACACACGGGTCTATGCACGCGGGATGCTCGTCGGGTTCCTGATCGACGTCGAGATGCTCGCACGCTCAAAAGGTAAGCGGTCGGTCTCTGATCTGCTGCGAGCGATCTGGAAAGAGCACGGTCCAGGATCCAAAAGGGCCGATGGAAACGAAGCGGTGATCGCGGCGATCGATAAGTATCCCGAGCTGAAACCGATCGTTTTGTCATATATCCGAGGTTCGGCTCCGATCGAGTGGCGAACCGCGCTGGCGGCGGCCGGCATCGAAGCAGTTTCCGACGGTTCGAACACGGTTTTGCGCGCAACGGCCGCACCGACGAAGTCGCAAAAGGTATTATTGGATAAGTTGGGATATAATAACTGGCGAAATTTTCTCAAGAAATCGTAATGGGTTTTCGTAAATTATTCATTTTTGCATTGATGATGTCCGGCACGACGCTGTTCGCAGGTTGCGGCTGGATCAGCAGTCTGACAAATCGTGTCTCGACCGCGGTCGGTCTGAGCGACACCGGGACGGTGATCGCCAAGAAAGCGCAGATACGGACGTCCTACGCGGTCGTTGCATCCGATCTGCTTGAGGTCAAACGCGGCGATCAACTCGACATTATCGATCAGGTTGAATTCGAAAAGGTCAACTGGTTCCGGGTTCGCGCGCGTGACGAAGACCAGACCGAAGGCTGGATCGAAGCTCAGAATCTGATCACCGGCGACGTTTTGGAGAAGTCGAAGAAGTTGAGCGAAGCAGACGCCGACGCCCAGCCGCAAGCGAACGGAATTCTTCGGGCGAAGTCGAATTTGAGACTTTCGCCGGAGGTCCGTGACGACAACGTTCTTCTGAAGCTCGACAACGGTTCGACGTTCGAGATCGTGACCTGGACCTTCGTTCCGAAAGCACAAGACGAATCGACCGAGGATGATTCTGCGAAGAACGGCACAAAGCCGGGGAAGAAGCAAAAGAACGAGGACATCGAGGCGGCTAAGGAGGCCGGCGATCCGGAAAAGCTCGACGAAAAATACGATGTTTGGTACAAGGTGCGGCTCGACAGAAGCGTGTCGCCGGCTCCCGCCGGGTGGCTTTTCGGACGCCAGGTCGAACTGCAGGTACCGAACGACATCGTTTTTTATCAGCAGAACAACAAGAAGTTCGTAACCTGGCAGCGGATCGACGCGCTGGACACATCGCTCAAGGACGATACGAAAGCGGCGCATCCCAGCAGCTGGATCATCCTCTCGAGAACGAACACGGTCAAAGCGATCGACGGCCGGGAGCCGGACTTCGACGGCGTGCTTCTTCTCGGGTACGACAAGTACGATCAGTCGCACTACCGGATCTATCCGCTGATCGGCGAGGTCTGGGGCGAACTTCCGCTCAAGGTCGAAGGTACGAACGACAACCGTACGTTCACGCTCAGACTTCGCAACACGACGAGCGGTCAGATCGAGGATAAGCATTTCAACGTCTACTTCGACAAAACGCGCTATAAACTCCGTCTGCCGGACGATATGGCGAATTACGAGACGACGAAAGGAAAGTAGCGGAAAATTATGGATAACGCCGAAAATCCATTCGACGACGTCGTTGAGATCGAGATCACCGATTCCCTTGATCTTCATGCCTTCGCTCCGCGTGACGTCACGGCCGTGACCGAGGCATACCTCGAAGAGGCCCGGAAAAAGGGCTTCAGGTTCGTTCGCATCATTCACGGGAAAGGGATCGGGGTTCAGCGCGAGGCTGTCCGCAAGGTACTCGAGCGGACGCCGTTTGTGAGATCGTTCAAAACGGCGGATGAGTTTTCAGGAAGTTGGGGTGCAACGATCGCCGTGCTTGAATCCTAGGAGTTTCCGACCGACGACAATTGAAAGGGCTCTGGCCGAAATCCGGCGAGAGCCCTTTTTCCGTCAACGAATCTCGAAACGGCTATTTTTTTCCGATATTGTCGATCTCGGTCTGAAGTTTCGCGATCGACGCGTTCGTCGCGTCGATTTCCGAGATCTTCGCCAGCGTCGCCTTCGCGTTCGCCGCATCACCCTTCTTCGTGTATGCGACGGTCAGGTTCTGAAGCGTTTGAAGATGTTTCGGGTCGATCTTGAGGGATTTATCGAATTCCTCGATCGCGCGATCATAATTCGGCGATCCGCGCAAAACAAATGTCAGTCCGAAATCGGTCCGGACGCTGATGTCGTCGGGTGTCTTTTTCAACGCTTCCGCGTACCACTTTTCGGCATCCTCGTACTTCTCCATATCGAAGTAGATATTGCCGAGGACAACCAACGGCTGGACTTCTTCAGGTTTGAGCTTGTTAGCCCTCGTTACCGTTTCGATCGCTTCATCCAACTTATTGATCTGATAATAGAAAAGGGCCGCCTTAAGCTGCGCGTCATAGTCGTTCGGCGCGTCCTTGGCCTTCTGAAGAGCTTCCTTTACCTGCGGCATGTTCGCCATCGCATCGGGCGATTGCGGGTTCATTCCGCTGATATCCGGATGACCCGGAGGAACGTTCGAATTCTGGCTCATCCCGCTCATTTCCGTGGATGAGGTCATGGCGTTACGGTTTACGGAATTCGCTGCGACGAAACCGATGACAAGTCCGGCGACCAATCCGATGATCCCGAACATGATGTTTTCCTTGTTCATATGATTCCCAATGATCTGATTCTCTAAAGTATCGCGAATCGCGGCCTTCGATTGCAACCGCTGAATTTCGACGTTCGATCAAACGACTGCAAAGACCGTGCCGCGACCAGGTGATTCCGGCCGCGGCACGATAATTCAAAAGACGCCGATCTCCTAGTGAACGAATGCAGCCGGAACCGGCCGGTCGGTCACAAGTCCGAAGTTCGCGACGCTGAGCGCCGACGTGCTCGAGTTTCGGATGTACCAAACACCCGAGCGGTAAATTGCGGCATCGGTTTTCCCGTCGCCGTCGTAATCCGCCGGGACAAGCGTATCGGTCGCGAGGCCCCAATTCATATACGCGGGTTGACCGTTCGAACTTTGCTTGATGTACCAAATCCCGGTACGGAAGACGGCGAGATCGGTCTTGCCGTCGCCGTCGTAATCCGCGCAGACGAACTTGTCGGTGGCGAGCCCCCATTTGTCCGCGCTCAGACCGCCCGTCGAACTTAACCGCATATACCAGCGTTGTTCGGACGGGCGGAATACCGCTGCATCGGATTTGCCGTCGCCGTCAAAGTCGCCGCGGACCGCTATGTCGCCGGTCGTTCCCCACGGGATGTAGGTAATGTTCCCGCTCGGGTTGTTCAGGCTTCCGCGGTAGTAGAAATAGCCCTGCGCGCCGACGGCCGAGTCGCGATAGACGCTCGGATCGGCTTTGCCGTCGCCGTCCCAGTCGGCGACTGTCACAGGCTCGTCGCCGGTTTGACCAAAATTCTCGATCCTGACGACCGAGTTCGACGACTGAAGAATATAGAATGCCGCCTCGTTCGCCGGTGCTTCACGCCAGACCGCCAGGTCCGTCTTGTCGTCTCCGTCGAAATCCGCGGGTGTGATGACGTCTGACGAAATACCGAACTGCATCGCGCTGAAACCCGATGTTGAACGGTTCAAATACCAGATTCCGGTTGACGGTCTGAAAACCGAGGCATCTGCCTTTCCGTCGCCATCAAAGTCGGAGAATCCGTGATGGATCACAACCGCCGGTTGCGGAGTAACGACCGAATTCGTGGTGACTGTGATGTCGCCGCTTTCCGAACCATCGTTATCGCCCTGTATTCCCGCCGCATAGAACGTCACGTTCCCGACGTTTGTCGCCGGGGCGGTCCAATTGAATGTCCAGACCGCGCCTCCCGTTTGTCCGGGATAGGTTCCCGAGGTAGTTTGCGTCACATAGCTTTTGGATCCCGATACCCGGACACGCGTGTTCGACGTTGTATTGGCGACCGTTCCGGCCATGCTTGATCCGGCAAGCGGAATCACCTCAAATCCCCAATTGAACCGGCTGGCGTTGGTCGTCGAATGCTGAACCGTGATCTGGTACGTTTGCCCGGGGACATAACTTGCCGGCGCGATCACCTGAAACGTTCCCGCGCCGCCGTTCTGGTTGTGGCAACTGGTGCATGTCGACTCGCCCGGAGCGCCGGTTCGGCCCGTCGGTGCGCCCGATTCGGATGCACTTGAAATGGAAACAAAACGGTCGCCGCTCAATCCCGCGACGGTAAAGATAATCGCGAACACTGTCACGATCACGAGTTTCACCTTTTTGATCTCGAAAAACATTAATGCTGTCCTCCAAATTGACTGAACTTTCTTGTCGGTTATCCGCTGCGTTGGGCGCGATGCGGGGAATCAAAGCCGGGGGTACGGAAACCATTGCCTTTCCCAATCCGCTTTCGCAGTCTGGGTATCCGCTTGCAGCGATTTGAGCCGAACCTCCGGAAGTGCCGGAAAATCAGCGTTTGTTTTCGGGGAATGAGCCGTTCGGGGGCGATAAGTGCGAATGCATGATCGCGGCCTTGAGGTGAGTCGAGCAAGATTCGTGCCCGGTGCGGATCCGGCAGGACGCCATTGACCGAAATAATCCGGATGTAAACGGCTAATTGGGGCTACAAATGACGGTTAACGGCTTGGGCGGACATTGGAATGAGCATGAAATGCCGGCCGAATTGAACTCAGTGCGCACAAAAAAGTCGCAGATGTGCGAATTATTTCGCACTCAAATCCGCGGTCTCGACGGCAGAACACAAATTTGAGAACATCAGTTGAAAGGAAGGATTGTTTCGGTTGGCGTTTCCGCCGGAGACGATTCTCACCTCAAATTCGGACACGGGATCGATGATGAACCAGACGCGACGGTGCGAAAAGAGAAACACCGCAAGCAGCGAAACGATGAGCAACGCCGAACCGAAATAGACGACCGGAGCACCCGGATCATAGCGGACGACCAGTTCGTGCCGCTCCGACACCTTTTCGAAGCCCGCCAGACTGATCGTATAACCTTCAACGGACGGCGGACGCTCTCCAATCTGGCTGTCGCGGACCGCAAGCATCGTCTTGGGCGGGCCGCCGGGCGGTGTCACCTCCAAAACCGCAGCCGGATGCTTGTAGTCTGTGGAATTTTCGTTGACCGCCCTTCGCCGGAGATCGAGATCGGCGCGGAAATCGACAAAGCGCAGGGTTGCTCCGTTCTGCAGGGTCGCGGTTTCGCCGCGAGGAATGGCGACGGTTCCCGAGAAGCCGGGCGCGCTTACCGAAACGCGGATCGAACGAGCTTTACCGATCGGCAAGTGCGTGGAATGGAAAAACCGATAGCCGCCGTAGCTGAAAGGGGAGTTCAGACTGATGACGGCCGGTGTCACGGCCGGACCGTCGACGATCTCCAACGATGTCAGCCAATCGATCGTGTTCAAGGTCTCGAGCGGTCCGCGGGAGTTGATCAGCTTCTGCTCGAGGTCCGTACATCTGACGCGGAACGGGAGTCGCCGGAACCGGATTGCCGGAAGTTCGCCCTGATAGACGATCTCGTCGATCCGGTCCGTGGTTTCGCCGGGCGACAAGAGCAGTTTGCCTGAAAAACTGAACTGCGACGTGATGAATCCACCAACGAAAATCGTGATCAATGCCAAATGCACGGCATAAGCGCCGAATCGGTTCCAAGCGCCGCGTTCAGCGAAAACATAGCGCTTCTTGTCCTTTTCGGCGAGCCGAACGTTTTTCAGACAGTTCGCTCGGCACGCATTTGCAATTCTTTTTTCCGCCTCGACCGCGTCCGTCCCGACCGTCATCTTCGTGCTGACTTCCAAGGAGGCGATCCATCGCTCTGACGGCGTGATCGCTGGATTTTTGACCTGCTTCCAGGTGTTAGGAAAATGATCGACGGAGGAGATCACGATGTTCATCGTGAGGAGCATCAGCAAGCCGCGGAAATACCAGGAGCCGTAGATGTCGTAAAAACCCAAAGCATCGTACAATTGTCGCTTGAACGGGCTCAGGAGGGCGACATACCGCTCGAATCCGGGTACATTGTACTGCGGGATCAGCATTCCGAAAAGACTGACCGCAACGAGCAGGAAGAGGAGAACAATCCCGAATTTTACAGATCCCAGAAACTCAATGATGCGGAACGCATCCGAGCGCTTTTGCGGCCGTTCCGGATCGGGTTCACTATTACTTGAAGCCATTTTCGCAGGCGCGTTGTCGGGAATCTTCGCGGTTGTGTGATAATTGTCACATCGTGTGTTTGGCGGAAATTGTAGCATTTCAATGACTATTAATCCATCATTTCGATGATCAGCTTCAACGGAAAAAGACGTCTGTGCATTCGCCTCGTGATCCTTGCGATGTTCGCAAGTGCGTCGTTTGCAGGGCTTATTGTCCCGCAGATCTCGCCCGCGGAATTCATTGCCGCCGCGCAGACCACCCCGACGCCGAAGCGAAAGTCGCCGAAGACGAAAGCGCTCCCAAAAACCGCGCCGACCCTGGCTCCGACACCGGATCCTGAACAAGCGCGTTTTGCGAACTTCAAGCACCAGCTTCATCTCGACATGGAGCTTCAGTGCACGCAATGCCATAAGTTTCCGACCGCCAACTGGGACAAGGTTCGGGAAAAGTCTTCCGCATTCCCCGATGTGACGGATTTTCCGAAACACGACTCGTGTCTCGAATGTCATCGCGAACAGTTCTTCAGCGGAAATCCGCCGGCCATTTGCAGCAATTGCCACGTCAATCCCGGACCGAACGACTCGACGCGCTTTCCGTTCCCGAATCCGCGCGAGATCTTCGACGCGACTCCGCGCGGAAAAAAGGCCGAATCGGAATTCAAGGTCGAATTCCCGCACGACAAGCACGTCGAGATCGTGAGCCGGAACACGATGCCGACAATCGTTCGTGGCGCTATGTTCGTCAGCGCGCGCGCGGCCGGAAGTGAAGACAGCTGCAAGGTCTGCCATTCGGTTTACAAGCCGCAGGGCAAGGACGCGAACGAGTATTTCTCGCCGCCCCCGAGGAATCTCGGCGACGGATTTTGGCTCAAAAAGGGAACGTTCAATGTTTCGCCGACCGGTCACACGACGTGCTTCACGTGTCATACTGAAGATTCGGGGATTGCCCCGGCGCCGGCAGACTGCGGCACGTGCCACAAGGTGAAACAGCCGTTGCCGCAGACCGATTTCAGCCCCGAATTGGCGTCAAAGATCGGTCTCGACGACAAGATCATGCTGCTCGCATGGAGACGGCGGACGTCGTCGGCCACGTTCCGTCACGAGTGGGAATCACATGTCGATGTCGGCTGCTCGACATGCCATAATGTGACGACGCTGAAGACATCGGTGATCGCAACAAAGAAAGTGGCGGTTCTTTCGTGCATGCCGTGCCACGTCACCGCCACAACCGACGACGGCGGCGTGTTGAATGCCGAGGTCGACGCGCGGAAGAAGGATCCGAATTTCGCGTGCGTGAAATGCCATCTGTCCTACGCTAAGATGCCCGTTCCCGAATCTCATATGAAGGCCATAGTGGAGGCTGGGAAATAAACGTGTTGACTCCGCAACCGATGCAAGACGGCGCAATGCCCCGGAGCCGGAACGCGCTTCGCGGCGCGGTCGTGTTCTTGTTCGCGCTCGTGGCATTTGGAAACATTTTGACATCGTGCTCGAGTGAACCGACCCATCTCGAGACCGGCAACGAGAATCCTGTCACGCCGCTGATCGAAGACGCGACATCGAACGATCCGATGACGAACGTCGATTTTTCGAAGTTCAACCATGACGGCCCGCGACATCAGAACCTGCCATGCCTCCTTTGCCATCAGCGCAACGACGATTCGACGAAGATCGGGTTCGCACCGCATGTTTCGTGCGCCGGGTGTCACACCCCGCAGTTCGATAATCCGTCTCATCCGATCTGTCTGATTTGCCACGAAAAACAGGGATCCGCGGAATTGAAGCCGTTCCCGCCGATCCAAAGCTTTAAGGTCAATTTCGATCACCAAGCGCATTTCAAGGAGGCAAATTGCGCCACTTGCCATAAAACGCAAGGCACGGGAATGAGCATTCCTCACGAGGAGAACGCCCACACTACGTGTTTCCAGTGTCACACGGCCCTCAAGACGGTTGGCGAAAACAATATCGGCCGGTGTTCAACCTGTCATGAGCTCGGACCGCGTAACCCCATCGTCGATTCAAACGCGACGATCGGCTTCAACTTCGACCACTCGAAACATTCGAAAGTCGACTGCGGGAGTTGCCATCAATCCCAAGTCGGCAACGGCATGTCCGCCGTGAAGGTGTCGATGCACTCAAACGCGGCGAACAGCTGCGCGACATGCCATAACGGATCGCGGACTTTCGGAGCGAGCAATTTCGCAAATTGCCGCCAGTGTCACGGAGAGATTGGCGGGCAGAAGACTTTTGGCGTCAAATTCAGCCACGCGACGCATACGAAGCAGCAATGTTCGGTGTGCCACAGACCGGCCGGAAAGACAGGGAATTTCGTGGTTCCTGACGGGACGGCCGCGCACAATACGTGTTGGCAGTGCCATTCGCCAATGAAAGGCGGCGGAAGCTTTCTGAACGGAAAGTGTTTCACGTGTCATCAGCCGGGATCGACCAACACGATCACCGCTTCATCTCCGAACATCCCCGGCGGTTTTGCCCACACGAAACATACTTTTATGGATTGCGACGCGTGCCATTCGCCGGCCGACGGGAAGATGAATGCGCCGGCGGTGGCGATGCACAAATCCTCTAAGGCCGCGATGAGTTGCGCGACATGTCACGACAACAACACCGCGTTCGGAGAGGACTTCCAGAATTGCAAGAAATGCCACGTCGGAAACCGTTTCGCGAAGTAATCGCCGAGGCTTCCGACCGCAACTGAATTGAGGATTCGTTCCAGCGTCGCCGATATTTGACGTTCGCGATGCGGGAAATTCTTATCGGCGCTTCATTTTTATCCGCTTCGTGACGCCTGTCACGAACCAATGCATTTCGAAAATAATAAACTTATACTGCTTATGATTCAGCACTTCAAATTATCAGCAAAGTTTATATTCTAATTCGCAATGTTCTTTCGGAGGAACACAGATGAGGTTCAAGAGATTTGCAGCGATCACGTTGATCCTTCTATTCTCGCTCTTTTTCGCGGCGTCCTATTTTTATCGCCCGGATGTTACAGTCGCCCAGTCTCAGCCGGAGAAGCCGAGCGCGAACAATAACGCAGCTCCGACCGTCGCCGCGACTCCTGGTGAAGTCAAACTCGTGATGCAGTGCGAACAATGCCACGGGGCGGGAAAAACTTTGCCGTTTCTCGGCGGCGATAAATTCCACAAAGAACCGCACCGCGATTACGACCTGGGTTTTCACGCGAAGGCGGCAAACAACGGTAAGAAGGCCGCCTCGTGCCTTGACTGCCACGCCGTCAATGGTGACATGAGTTCGATTATGTCGGCGGCAAATCCTAAGTCGACGATCTTTCGCGCTAACATATCGCAGACATGTGGACGTTGCCACAGCGACGCGTCCGTCGTATCGAACGGGACCGGGCTTTCGACACGCCCGGCGCTGGCGTACGCGGAAAGCGTTCATGGAAAGGCGCTTTCGCGCGGAAATCTGAAGGCCGCCGTTTGCACGGACTGCCATCGCGCCCACGACATACTTCCCGGAACCAATTCTTCGTCCCCGATCGCGAAATTCAATGTCGCTCAGACATGCGGAAAGTGTCACGGCCAGATCTTTCAGGAGTTCAACGACAGCGTGCACGGAGTATCGCTTCAACGTGGCAATTTTCAGTCTCCAAACTGCGCCGACTGTCACGGAATTCACGGGATCAAATCACATACCGAATCACGGACGGCGCTCGGCCTGACGGGCTGTTCACAGTGTCATGACGGCGTTCGCTTGACACAGGAATATGGGATCCCGTCCGGGCGCGTGTCGAGCTTCGAGGATAGCTATCATGGCCGTGCTCTGAAGCACGGATCGGACGTTGTGGCCGACTGCGCGAGCTGTCACGGGGTCCATAACATCCTTCCATCGACGAATCCGAAATCGCTAATCTATCCTGAGAATCTTGTCACCACCTGCGGACAATGCCACATCGGTGCCGGCACCAATTTTGCGGTCGGAAAAGTCCATCTTGACACGCCGGCGTCGCAGGATATCGGCAGCATCGGCATCAATTGGGTGCGGAATATCTATCTGTTTCTGATCTTCACGGTCGTCGGCGGAATGCTGCTGCACAACGGCATAATCTGGTACCGCAAGGTCGTGGCAAAACGCAACGCGACGGTGCGGACGGTCAACCGCATGTCGCGCAACCAGCGCGTCCAGCATTGGCTGCTCCTGACGAGTTTCATCGTACTCGTGATCACCGGCTTCGCGCTTCAGTATCCGGACGGATGGCTCGGACTACTCGCTGGCGGCAGCGAGGCGGTTCGGCGGATCATTCACCGGATCGCCGCCGTGATCATGATTGCGGTTGGTGTTTATCACGTCGGTTATCTCGTCCTTTCCTCCGAAGGCCGCACGTGGATGCTCGACATGCTGCCTGCGAAAAAGGATTTCACGGATTTTTGGCAGAACTTCATGCACTTTGTCTTCAAGAAAGGTGATCCACCGAAATTCGCGAGGTTCCGGTATGCCGACAAGGCGGAATACTGGGCCGTGGTTTGGGGAACGATCCTTATGGGACTGACCGGACTGATGATCTGGTTCAAGGTCGGGATGTTCAGTTTCCTGCCGCGGTGGGCGGTCGATATCGCGATCGCGATCCATTTCTACGAAGCCGTTCTCGCGACGCTCGCGATCGTCGTCTGGCATTTCTATCATGTGATCTTCGATCCGGACGTTTATCCGCTCAATTGGGCCTTCTACGATGGCAAAATGAGCGAAGAGATGTTCAAGGAGGAGCATGAGCAGGCTTGGGAAGACATGCAGGCGGAAAAAGAAGCGGAAGAATCGGAAGAAGTAAAGGAAAAGAGTGAGTAGGAAATAGACAGTAGGAAATGGACAGTAGTCGGTAGGCGGTAGTTGGTCACCCCTTGCTGACGGGCCACTGACAACATTCAACACGGACAAAGAAAACCGGCAGTCATTAATGATTACCGGTTTTTTTAGTCACCACAGTGGATTGATTGACCACCGATTCGCCGCTCGGCAGCGTGCGGCTGAACGATTCGCCGCGCAGTAGCACGCCGCTGAACGATTCGCCGCGGTAGCGCGTGCCGCTGAACGATTCGCCGCGCAGTAGCGCGCCGCTGAACGGATCACTGCTTACTGCGGAAGATTCGTTTTGTGGCACTCGCTGCATTCGAATTTCGAGATGTCACCGAGATTTACCGGATGCTGAAATCCCCGGTTTCCGGTATGACATTGAGCGCACTGGTAGCGGGCTTTGTCGCCCAGATTGACCGGATGCTGGAAATCCCCCTCTTCCGGCCTGAAGGTTTTTCCGCCGACGGTTTCGTCAAGAGTCGTGTGGCAAATATGACATTCGGTGCGGATCACCTTGCCCTCTTTGCTTACGTGATTTCCGTCATGACAGCGGAAACAACCCTGGAAATTGAGATGCCCGATATTGTTGACATGACTTTGCCAGTCGGTCTTCATCTCGGGGAAGAAGTACGTCGTATAGAGCCGTTTCAATTCGGTTACCGCGTTATCGATTGCTTCGGACTTCGAGGCAGCCACTTCGGGATGGGCCGATCGGTAGTATTCGGGAATCTCTTTCGAGATCGACTGCAACGCTTCCTCCGTGTTGTTATACGGCTTTGCCAGGACCTCGACCGACTTCAGCTTCAAGAACGGCAGGGACACGTCGAGGGTGCCCGCAGCGAACGACTGATCGACGGCCTGATTCGGTGAGAGATAGATATGCGATGGCCGGTTATGACAATCGACGCAGTCCATACGCCGCTTGGGAGCACCTTCGATGATCTCCGGCGTCAATTTGGAATCCTTCCGGTAATACTCGACAACGTTCCCACTCTTGTCCTTGAAACGGACCCAGGCAATGTTTTGGCGCTTTTCGTCGGTCGCGATATAGGTCACCTCGTTGGCGACGTTCATATGCCAGTGAATCCCGCCGCCCTGACCGGCCGCCGGGCTTCCGCCGCCGGTCTTGATCAGGAGTCGCGCCTGTGTCATCGAATTCTTCTCGTCATAACCGTAGTGCGTGAAGATCTTCATCTGCTCGCCGAAGAACTTCTCGGGCCAGTGACACCTTTCGCAAATATCCTGCGCCGGACGCAGATTATGGACCGGCGTCGGGATCGGCCGTTGATAGCTGCCGAACATTAGCGAGATCAACTGGCGAGCACCTTCGAGTTTCGACTTCACGTAAAAGTCCGCGCCGCCGCCGACATGACATTCAACGCATCTTACGCGCGCGTGCGCCGAGGCTTTGTAAGCGGTGTCTTCAGGTATCATCACGTGGCAGAGTTGTCCGCAGAACGCCACCGACTCCGTGTATTCAAACGCGCGATAACTCCCGAAGGCACTGGCCATCACAAATACAAACGCCGCTCCGAGAAACGTAAAGAAGATCCGGCGCCGGCGCGGGCCGCTAAGATCAAGGATCGGGTACGCGGCTATCTGATCCGGCGTAAGCGTTCGCCGTCGCCGCCATTCGAAGATCATCCCAACGACGATGACGACAAACCCGACGATCATCATTCCGGGAAGCAGAATATAGGTCAGAATGCCAAGGTAAGAGTGCTCGGTCGAGCTCGACAGCTCGATCAGAAAAAGCAGGACGATGCTGAGAATGCTCGCGACGGCGATCACGACACCGAACAGGGAGATGTAGTTTTGCCAAAGGCTCGGAACCTTTGTAATCAACGGAACGGTTTCGGGATTCGTTTCGTTTTCAACTTCCACTTCGACTGGTTCTTGATCTTGACTCATAAATCAGTTCTATTGCCTGGATTGCCCGGATCATTGTGGGCGCAAATTCCGCGCCGAATGCAAAAACCCGCCTAGCCGGAGTCAGGAGTCGGAATCCAACAAATACGGTTCTGACAATGACGTTCTTGCGAGTTTCAAAAGGCTGCGGTAATTGTATTCTGGAGTTGCCCGAAGGTACAGTGATGAATGTCACACGTCGTAGGTTGAACTTCTTCACGCGGATTGTCGTCCACGATGACATGCGTCCAAACCGGAACTGCCACGCGGAGACGCCATTTCTCCGCGTAGCCATTTCGTAAAGAGCGAAATCCGGCACGCGGTTGGCACAAGACCTGTGTTGAGAACAGCTCCCGTCAGCGTGTAATCGGCGGGTCACGACGCGACCACCGCGGCCAGTCCGCCTGGAAGGTACTCGATTCGATGACGTTCTCATCGACATCAATTTGATCATCGACATCAATTTGAAACGTAAGGCGTAAAATGGGCGAAGCACCGAGCTCCGCCCTTCTTTCCGTTGAACTGGAATCCCGGATCAGTTTGCCGACCGAATCGCAGAATGGGCCGCGGACAGTCTTGCGATCGGAACCCGGAACGGTGAGCAACTGACGTAATCGAGTCCGATCGAATTGAAGAACTCGATCGACCTCGGATCGCCGCCGTGCTCGCCGCAAATGCCGACCTTCAGCTTCGGATTTGTTTTGCGGCCCCGTTCGATCGCGATTTTCACGAGTTCGCCGACCCCGACCGTATCGAGCGTCTGGAACGGATCGTCCGGGTAGATCTTTTTGTCAACATAAAACGGGAGGAACCGCGCCGAGTCATCACGACTGAGCCCGAGAGTCGTTTGCGTCAGATCGTTCGTTCCGAACGAGAAGAAGTCAGCGACCTCAGCGATCTGATCGGCAACGAGCGCCGCCCGCGGAAGCTCGATCATCGTGCCCACGAGATAATTCATGTCCATCCCGTGTTCGTTCATGACCTGGCGCGCGACCTCGCGCACGATTTCCGCCTGATTCTTGAATTCCTCGGCTGTTGAAACGAGCGGGATCATGATTTCGGGTCGTACATCAACGCCCTCGCCGGCGACCTCGCATGCCGCTTCGACGATCGCGCGAACCTGCATCCTGGTGACCTCGGGAACGACGATACCAAGCCGGCATCCGCGAAGTCCGAGCATCGGATTCGCTTCCGAAAGTTGCTCGACGCGGCGCAGCAGACGGCGCTTGTCCGCGATCTCGTCGATCAGCAGATCCATGTCGCCAGGTCCGGACTGTCGTGCCCTGAACTTGAGTTCGGTCAGCTCGGCGAGCAGTTCGACCTTGTTCGGAAGGAATTCGTGAAGCGGCGGATCGAGCAGACGGATCGTCACCGAAAGGCCGGCCATCGCCCGAAAGATCTCGATGAAATCCTGCTTCTGGAACGGCAGAAGTTTGTCGAGAGCCTTCTCGCGGTTGCCCGCGCCCGTGGCGAGGATCATTTCGCGCATCACTTCCAACCGGTTCTCACCGAAGAACATGTGTTCGGTCCGGCAGAGTCCGATACCTTGCGCGCCGTAATTGCGTGCAACGTCCGAGTCGTGACCGGTATCGGCGTTGGCACGGACGAGCAATCGCCGGAAGGAATCGGCCCATTTCATCAAGAGCTCAAAATCTTCGTCGAGATGCGGCTGCACGGTCGGGATCTTACCGCGGTAAACGGCGCCGTGCGTGCCGTCGACGGTGATCCATTCGCCGCGGGTGACGGTGATGTCGCCGACGGAGAATTCGTTGTGGCTGTAGTTGATGTTCAGATCGCTCGCGCCGGCGACGCACGGTTTTCCCATGCCGCGCGCGACGACCGCCGCGTGCGACGTCATACCGCCGTGCTGCGTCAGAATGGCCTGTGCCAGGACCATTCCATGGAAATCGTCCGGGCTCGTTTCGCGGCGGACCAGGATTACCTTGTCGCCGGCCTTGGCCATTTCTTCGGCCTCGTCAGGTGAGAAGACCACGATACCCTGCGCCGCACCCGGGCTTGCGGGAAGTCCCGTCGCAAGCACTTCGGTCGTGTCGTCCGGATCGATCATCGGGTGCAGCAGCTGATCGAGTTGTTCCGGCGAAACTCGCTGAACGGCGGTACGCTCGTCGATCAGGCCTTCTTTGACCATTGCCACAGCGATCTTCACCGCCGACGCGCCGGTGCGCTTTCCGGTGCGGGTCTGAAGAATGTAGAGCTTTGCCCGTTCGATCGTGAACTCAATGTCCTGCATCTCCCGATAGTGATGTTCGAGCTGATTACAGATCTCTTGCAGGTTCCTGTAAATGTCCGGCATCGCCGTTTCAAGAACGGAGATCGGGTTCGGAGTGCGGATTCCGGCGACGACGTCCTCGCCCTGGGCGTTCAAAAGATATTCACCGTAAAGGCGTGCTTCTCCCGTTGACGGATTGCGCGTAAAACAAACGCCCGTTCCGCTCGTCTCACCGAGATTCCCGAAGACCATCGATTGGATATTCACTGCCGTCCCAAGATCGCCCGGAATGCGGTGTACGCGGCGATAATCGACGGCGCGCTTGCCCATCCAGGAATCAAACACCGCCGCGATCGCCATTTTCAGCTGTTCGTCGACGTCTTCAGGGAATTCCTTGAAGTATTCGGCAACAACGATCTTCTTGAAAATCGAGACGATCTCTTTCAGTTCGTCCGCGGTAAGTTCCGAATCCATTCGCGTACCGGCCTTGTACCGGTCGAGTACGCGCTCGAACTTTTCGTGTTCGATCCCGAGAACGATCTGGCTGAACAGCGACACAAACCGGCGATACGCATCCCAAGCGAACCGCTCGTCGTTCGTCTGCCGTACGAGGCCTTTGACGGTCTCGTCGTTCAATCCGAGATTGAGGATCGTGTCCATCATGCCGGGCATCGATACGGGGGATCCAGAGCGGACCGAGATCAGCAGCGGGTTCTCGGGGTTACCGAACCCGCGACCGAGTTTGGTTTCGAGCGCCGACACCTGACGCTTGACCTGATCCCACAGTCCCGGCGGGGACACTTTGTCGTTCGCATGGTATGCGTTGCAGCAGTCGGTGGTAATAATGAATCCCGGCGGTATCGGCAGGCCGAGTTTCGTCATGTTGGCGAGAGCGGCGCCTTTTCCGCCGAGAATGTTCTTCCCGTTCTGCGAACTGGGATTCTCAAACTCTTCAAATAAGTATGACCATTTTTGTTCTGTGGTTGTGGCGTTGGAATCCATATGAATTACCTCTGATTGCATTTCTTTCGGCTGCGCGTATGTGAGTTCCGACCAGTCGTGCGGTCGGCCGCATTCGGAACTTCGATCGCGGACAGGGGACTCCGGCGGACGGATAGATTAGGTGATTGATGCTGATGTTCGCGCATCGCGGCGACCGGCCGGGCCGGCTGTATCTACTTCAAAATTAGAACCGTTAATAACATCTTCCAACACGTTAACAGTTTCCTGCAAGGTGCTCTGTGACACTTATCACACGTACCGCCGCGATTATTCCGCGATTTTGAAACAGGCTGCAGGTTCCTCGCCCGGGCAGCCGCTTCATCAAAGCGAACTCCGATCTTTGGTAACAAATGAAAAGGGCGCACCAAGCGGCGCGCCCTCCGATCCCGGAACACCGGCCAATTAACGGTCGGTGTTTCCGAAGTAGAACTTGAGAGAAGTATACGGCAGATGGGCTTTGTAGTCCTGAATCGTTTGATACTTCTCTTTGTAATCGAAGTACTGGTAGCCGATGTTCCAGTCGATGTTCCGCGTGATCCTGAAGGCCACCCGGAATTCCGGCGATTGGAATGTCATCGGATACGAGCTGATGATGTCCTGCGGGCGCGTCAGCGAAACCGACGTGTTGCCGATCAGGACGTAATAAGGATCGGTCAAGGGAATATCGCCCTGGCCGCGGTCCTTGTTGATGCGATAGCTTCCATAGAACGAGACCCGCTTGTTGGCTCTCGCGGAAGCGTCGATGAAGAACGAGTGGTCCCGAACGAAGTATTGGCTGATGCCCTGGCGGGCGGGGCTGTTGACGACGATTGCCGCCAAACTTGTCATATGTGTATAAGTGTAACCCGTGGTCAGCCAGAATCTCGGATCAGGATTCCAATCGAGACTTCCTGAGTAGATCCGGCTCTTCGAATTGACCGCGAAATCGATCGTGCCCGTGCTGGAACCGGTCGGATTCGTGTTGTCCTTCGAGATACCGGAAAGATTGAGGACGAACTTGTCGAACGACCAACGGCTGCGAATACGGAAGTTTGTGAACTTGTAGTTCTCGACCGCCGTGAAGACGTTGTCGGCATCGCCGTGTTCGAGATCCCAGAAGATTGCCCAATTTTTCATCGGTTTGATCTTCATTCCGGCGATGATCGTGTTCGTGGAGTTCTTTTCCTCTTCGGCGATCAGACTTGGCGTCGGATTCGATGACGTCAGAGTCTGATTGTAGCCTTCGATATCGACCTTACGGTGCGTGTACCGGTAACCGATATGTAAGCCCACCCAATTGCGGACCTGCCAGTCGGCCTCGATCGTGTTCACATACCGGAGGTAATCGGTGACCCGGTACGCAGCCGAACGCGTCAGCGACGGAGTCAAGGTGGTACCGGACGCGTTTCGGCGATACAGCTGCTCGAACAGATACTCGCCGCCGTCGATACCGAAACGATCAAACGAGAAGGTGTTCGAGATCCGGAAGTTGTCGGTGACGTTGACGGTCAGACCAAGGTCTCCGCGTGCCTGCGGCCGTGACGCGTCGCCGCTGATTTCGAAGCGGTCAAGATCGACCCAGTTGTTGTTATTGTCGCGTCCCGTGATCTCTTCAAGGATCGACGAGGTCGTTTTCGTGTCCGAATAGATGATCCGCGCTGTGAAATCGACACGTTTGGCGAACGTTCGTTGCGCATTGAATGCGGTGAAGTACGACGTACCCGTTATCGGAAATTGCCGGATAAACGTAAAGTACTGGGTCGTGTCGGTCGTGTTGTTGCCGATCGTCGGAGCGTCAAGTATGTATTGTGACCTCTCCCTGAATCGACGGTAGCCTTGAGTAATCCCAAGATTGAATCCAAGTACTTTGGCTTCGGCGCCGATCCTGAAATCGTAACTATTCGTTTTGTTGTTGGCCCTAACCACGAAATCGTCGCGGTATGCGCGCGCGTTCCAGGTTCCGGGGCCTTTGCTAAGGTCAAAAGACGCGCCGAAATTCAGCCGCAGCTTGTCGGCGATCGGGAACACCGACAGATCGAAATCGCCGAGGTCCCGGTTCGTATTGAAGTCGTGCTGTCCGAGCGCGTGATTGTTCAGGTCGCTGAAATAGGCGACCCGCCTGATATTGCCAGTGAATCTGTAAAGTCCGGCACTTTCTGCGTTCACCGACGCATAGCCGGTTCGATCGGCGCCCCAACCCGACGCGTTTACTGTCAGTTGGTCGATGAACCGCCTGTGTCCGGTCGTATTCTTCATCGAGAAACTCGAATCAAAAAGCCGGACCCCGTTTCTGTAATTTAAGTCACTGCGAAACTTACTCAAGCTGCCATCGATGTCGATCCCGCGAACCCCGACCTCGAGACCGGATCGGACTTCATATCCGCCGAAGACATTTGAGTCTGAATTCGTTGAATCCTGCGCGATGGCAAGCGACGCGAAAAGGCTAACGACGATCAACGCGATGAATAAGATTCGGCAGTTCATATTGCTTTTACCTGAAAAGATATTTTTACTGAACATGATTTCCTCCATTTATTCATCATCTGAAGAACGCTGCGCTCGCGTTTGAGCCGTGAATCTTCGCGTGGCAAACCGTACAGTTATTGTATCTGCCGGTCGACTGATTGTGCGGAGTTTGGGGCGCTCCAGGTTCGACATCGGGAAGAACGCTGTGGCATTCCATGCAAAGCTGACGAACGCTGCTGCGCTTGAGCAGCCGCGGGTTGTTCGATCCGTGCGGCACATGGCACGACGCGCAACCTTCGGTCTTGAGCGGAGCATGTTCGAAAACGAACGGGCCCTGCTTGTCCGTATGGCATTTGACGCAGACCGCGTCGTTGCCAACGGCGAGCTTGGTCTGTTTTGTTTCAAATCCGCCGTGCGCGTTATGGCAGTCGCTGCACTTCATCGTGCCCTCCAGCACTTTGTGGTGGAATGGCTTGATGAATTGAGACTTCGTCTCGTTGTGACAGCTCAGGCAAAGTTGCGGCTCGCTCTGAATGAGCATCATCGCATCTGCCGATGTCGGCTTGGACTGAGTCGTCGGACCCGGGAAAGTGATCGAGCCCGTTACCGATTTCGGATATGTCGCGCCGTGCGCACTGTGGCAATCCGTACAACCGACGTCATTGCGCCAGTGTTCGCCGCGGCGGAAATTATTATGTGCTTCGGTGCCCGAGTGGCACGCAAGGCATGATTCAGAAATTTCTTTGGAATTCTTGTTTGCGAATGAAACGATCTTGGTCTTGTCCCCGCCGCCGTCGACGTGTGCCTTGCCGGGCCCGTGACACGACTCGCATCCCTGGACCTTATCCTTCCAGTCTGCGACTTGTGCCAATCGGCCGTGCTTTGTCTGCGACACGGCCTTGAACTGGTCCTCATGACAAGCCTTGCATGTGTCGCTGCCGACATAATCGTCGGCATTGGCGTTGGGCACGAGACTTACCGCTTCCGCTGTTGTCGAAAGCATTGCTTTTGAAAATGTTCCGGAAAATGCCCAAACCAAAGTCAAAAGAATGAATGCTCCAAGCAAAGCGATTTTTACTTTCTTTGTTGAAGTCATAAGATGGCCTCCCTAGCGCCGGCTTCTGGTCAGCGCCATTGCGATTTTGATCAAACTGTTCAAAAAACGGTTCTGCCGTTTGCTGCCGAAGGTATTTTAGAAGTACAGCTAATAAGCATCCGTGAGACGCATCACGCTTGATTGTGATGCGCATCACACCGGGTTGAGACGTCAGAAACTGACGGACGAGAATGTCTCATAAATCTGCTGGGTCCTGAGTCCCAACAAATTGAGCAAACGATAGCAAATCTCAGGTTCCCGAGACAAGAGATCTAAAAAATCCCGGCGCCGGACACAGTCGAATTCGCATATTGTAACCGTCTCGACGTTCATTTCGCAGAACGAATTCGCGAGTACTTCGTTCAGACCGAGAATTTCGTCTTTTTTCACCAGTCTGAGATTCGTGACCGAGTTGATGCCGTTCGTGACCGAGAGACGGGCCTGTCCCGAATTGAGAATGAAGATAAAATCCGGGACATCACCGGCTGAAACTACGGTGTCGTTCTTTTGATATCGCCTTTTCGTCCGAATCCGGGCAAGCGACTTCGACGTATTCTCCTCGAGGTCAGCAAACAACTCGTCAGAAAAGAACGGCCGACAGATGAAGTGCCCCTCGAATTTTCGAACTCGCTTTTTCATCAGATTGGCGTCCGCAATCCGGCGCACATCAATCTTGCCCGCGGAGCGCGAAACGATGTAGGACGTTCATCACACTCAAATGTGACGTCGGTCACAAATTAACTTAATCAATAAAAGTAGAAAAATTCAGCGAGACTTGGTGCGGGTGCCGATCGAGTCTTCGAGCGCCTTCTTGTCGTGGATCAAGAGATCCGACCCCTTGAGGGAGATCAGGTGACGTTCTTTGAATTCCTTGAGCAGCCGGGTCACGGTTTCGCGTGACGTTCCGATCATCTGTCCGATTTCCTCATGAGTGTATGAGATCTTGATGTGTTCACTGTCATGCGGGTTTCCGCTCGCCTTGCACCACCCGAGAAACAGCATCGCCAACTTGTCGGCCACAGAACTTGATAGCCCGAGCGAGCAGATCTGAAGATATGCGGTTTGATAGTTCTGCGAAAGCTGCCTGACGGCGCTCAGGCACGCTTCGGCATTGCTCTGGAGGAAAAAGAGGAATTCAGCCGCTTTGACAAAATTGACCTGACACGGCTCAAGAACCTCGGCCGTCGCAATGTGCGTTGACTGGGTGATAGTTGAACTGAGTCCGAGAATCTCGCCGGGTTCGGCTATATGCAGAATAATAACCTTGCCGTCTTTCGAACCCGTCGAAAGCTTCACCCGCCCCTGACAGAGAATATAGACGCCGTTTGATTGCTGTCCCTGCATGAACAGCGTCGAACCCTTGGGATATGCGTTGGTGATCTTCAACGACTCGAAGATCTTAAGATTGGAGTCCCTGAGATCGCAAAAAAAGTTGCTTTCACGGATATCGCAATCTTCGCACTTATGCTCGATTTTAAGGCTATTCAGGACCTTCATAGCGTGGACAACTTCTGATTGTAATTGTTTGCGCCTTGTTGTGCTAGCGCAGAGTCCGATTTACGGCTTCAGGCATCAACGCTCTTCAATGACGTCCGCCCACAATTCCTCATCCTCCAGATCAAGATCGTCATAGATCGCCTCTATCAGCTCGTTCCGCTCGGCAATAGTCTTCTCTGATTCTTTCAGGCGCGTCGTCAAATTCCTGATGCGCCGTTCAAGGACGACAATCCGCTTCTTATGCTCACTATCGACCCTTTCGAGATAGACCATATAGAAGAACTGCAGGCCGGCGACGCCGGCGAGGCTCAAGCACAGACAGATCAGAACATACAGCATTGCGGCTTTTCCGTCGTGCCCGAGTTCCGATTCCGGGAAATCCGGCGTGTTGCCGGACGCTCGGTCAAGACCACGGAAACGAGGATATGAATCCAAATTATATCCTTGACCGAAGGGATTAGAAAGGTAAGAATCAATGTCACCGTAATTTGAGAGCGGTCGGACACCCACGATCGCGACCGGCCGCGAGTTTGAGCGTAATCGGCGGGACGAATTTCGAGACGCCGGACAAAATCCGAAAATCTCGCGTAATTCCTTCTTTTTAGAGGCTTATGACGACGGAAAACTTAGAGCTTGTTTACACGCTTTTGTGTGACGACGTGCGGCTCGAGATGGGAAACAAGATCTCGCTCATGGGGATCTTTCAGAACATCATGGTCGATAAACTGCCGGTGTCGCTGATTAAATTCGCGGTGGTGAATCATTGGCGCGGCGATGGCGACCATCAGACGGAGGTTCGCATCCTGACCCCGAACAAGGGAAACATCGTGGTGACTTCGCAGCCGACGCAGATCCAATTGGCACCGGGCGGGTTCACCGACAATGTCAGCTTTTTCGTGAACGTCGTCTTCCCGTCACCCGGAACTTACTGGATCCAAACTCTCGCCGACACTCATGTTCTGGAGGAGTTACCGCTGATCGTCACCGACGTTAACAATGAGGCGATCCCGACCATGAGCGAGATCTCGGAATCCGTAAATTAGAGCTGCTTGTCTTCTTCTTTTCTGGGTAAATTCAACGTTATTGCAAGTCGGTATCTCGCCGCACTGCTGACAACGAGTTCTTTCGACGCCGAAACGCCGCGCAGCGTCGCCGTTATCCGAAACGTCGCGTCGCCTTCGGGTTGTCGATATGAGAACTCACCGCTGACGTTGGTGTAGAGCGTGGTGAGCTTTTTTTCCGTTCCGCCGCTGATCTTGACGATCTCTACTTTTGCGCCGGTTATGCTGCGGCCATCCTGATCAAAGACGCTTCCGTTGATCAGCACCAGCATTCCCGAATCGACGGAAAGGATCAAACGGTCCCCAAGGTCCTTTATTTGTCCGCTTTTGACCTCGACCTCCGACTTCATTCCGAGCGAAAAGCCTGTTTTGTCGAAAAGAAAGCTATAGATTCCGGCCGACAATCCCGTCATCGTGAACTTTCCGTCCGAATCCGTCTTGACCGATTTGACGTCACTGCCGTCTTTGCGTGCCGTCACAAGCACTCCGCCGATCGCTTGGCCGCGGGTATTGCGCACCTTGCCCTTGACGCCTGTCTGGGCGACCGCGGAAACACTCAATGCCGCGACGAGCGCGATCGCGAACGCAAAATGAATGATCTTCGTTTTCATCAGATTCAAGCCCGGAATTCCGCGGCCACATCATTGATGATGTCTTCGAGGGTGCGGGTTGGCTCGTAGCCGATCAGCCGCCTCGCTTTTTCGAGGCTCGGAACGCGTCTCTGCATGTCTTCAAAGCCTTCGCCGTAAGCCTCGTCGTACGGAATGTAATGGATCTCACTCTTGCTCCCCGTCATCTCGATGGCCTTTTCGGCGAGTCCGCGGATCGAGATCTCGTATTCGTTTCCGATGTTGATCACCTGCCCGAAACACTCGGGTGTTTCGAGAAGCTTGACGAGTCCGCCGACGATGTCCGCGACATGGCCGAAACAACGCGTTTGCGATCCGTCGCCATGAACGATCAGCGGCTCGTTCTTGACGGCCGAGCGAACGAAGTTGGGCACTACCATTCCGTATTGGCCGGTCTGCCTCGGTCCGACCGTGTTGAAAAGCCTGACGACGACGACCGGCAACCGCGACTCTTTCCAATGGGCGAGCGCGAGGAACTCGTCGAGTTCCTTCGCGCAGGCGTACGCCCAGCGATGCTTCGAGGTCGAGCCCTTGATGATGTCGTTGTCCTCGGCAAACGGAACCTGAGTCGATTTGCCGTAAACCTCTGAGGTTGAGGGGATCAGCACACGCTTTCGATACCGTGCGCAAAAGCCGAGGACAACGTCGGTGCCGCGAAAGATCGTCTCGATCGTTTGGACCGGCCGTTCCATGATCAGCCGCACCCCGACGGCGCTCGCCATGTGAAACACACGGTCGGAATCGCGGATAAGTTCTTCCATCAATCGTACGTTGAGAACGGTGTCGATGATCAATCGGAACTGTTCTTTGCCTTCAAGATGCGCGACGTTTGAATAACGACCGGTCGAGAGGTTGTCGATGACGGTAATGTCGTGTCCATCGGCGTGAAGCCGATCTGCTAGATGCGATCCGACGAATCCTGCGCCGCCGGTTATTAAGATCTTCATAATCCTGTATTCGTCAATGGAAGCTAAATTTGCGATTTTTGATTTGCAAATTGCGATCGTTCGACCAAAACGTCCTGCTCACTGCTCACTGCTCACTGCTCACTGCTCACTGCTCACTGCTCACTGCTCACTGCTCACTGCTCACTGCTC
>JAKQII010000388.1 GCA_029557535.1 Acidobacteriota bacterium | reverse complement strand
CTTTTCCCCTTTTCCCCTTTTCCCCTTTTCCCCTTTTCCCCTTTTTACCTTTTCCCTTTTCCCCTTTTCCCCTTTTTACCTTTTTACCTTTTCCCTTTTCCCCTTTCCCCCTTTTCCCCTTTTTACCTTTCCACACCTGTGATATTCTGTCGAAACCTTTTCGGTGCGAGGATTCGCGATTATTAGATTTTACGATGACACATATTTAGCTGCAGCCGGTTGACCGATCGTTCGACCGTCTGCCGAAAAACGGAGGACAGGTCAATGATCGAGAAGAATGCGATTGTCAGCGATAGTGACTCGCTAAATGAAAACGAAGCCCTGAAGACGCTCGACCGAGTTGCCGGAGTCCTCTCAAAATCCCGTAGAAACCTGAAATCAAGCAAGACCGACGACCTGATCGGCTCGCTCTCGGACGCCTA
Organism: Acidobacteriota bacterium; assembly: GCA_029557535.1. GTDB lineage: Bacteria > Acidobacteriota > Blastocatellia > Pyrinomonadales > Pyrinomonadaceae > JAFDVJ01. The sequence goes on along the minus strand of JAKQII010000388.1, from coordinate 18,449 downwards.
CGAGAACCGCCGCGAGCGTCAGGTTTTCGAATGGGAACAGGCCCGGCGGGCGCGCGTGGTCGGACTTTGATCAGCCGCAAAATGTCCCGATTCGGAACGATTTCATTCGTCCTCTTCGCCATACTCTGCGTTGTGACCGTGCGCGCGCAGGACTTGGACGCGCTCGGTGAAATGGTCCGCAACGGAACTACCGAAGAAAAACGCACCGCCCTTTTCGATCTGCGAAACATCCGCACGCCCGAAGCTTCCCGGCTAGCCGTTCCGGCGCTATCGGATCCGGACGAATTGGTCCGTTCGACCGCGGCCGGCAGCGTCGTTTTTCTTCCCCCCGACGAAGTCGTCGCCGTTCTGCTTCCCAATCTGAAAGATAAAGAGGATTTTGTCCGACGCGAAACGGCGTACGCGCTCGGGAAGGTCCGCGATCGGACCGCCGTCAGACCGCTGGTCGAGGTCGCTTCAAAGGACAAATCATTCGAGGTCCGAAACGCCGCGGTCTTCGCGCTTGGCGAGATCGGCGATCCGTCGGCGGTCGATTTCCTCGTCGCGCTGCTCTCCGGCAAACCCAAGGATTCGCGTGCGTTTGAAAGAAGTTCGGCGGCGAAGTCGATCGGACGGATCGCGCAGGCGATTCAAAATTCAAGCCGTTCGCCGGTCACGCCGGAGAGTTTTCTTCCTTCAAAATACAAGGCCGCCGGCGCCGCGGCGTTTCGCGATCTGGCGACGGAATTTCCGCAATTCAAACGGGCGCTGCCGGTTCTCGAGAAGGCGCTCAGCAATTCAAAGGAGGCGGCGGACACGCGGCGCGAAGCGGCGTTCGCGATCGGCGCGATCGACGGCGGTTCGCGTGAGACGCTGAAAAAATGTTCTGTCTCGCCGGATTACTATCTCGCCGAGATCTGCAAGGAAGGCCTTCTCAAAGCCGAATCGCGATGAATTTCACGATCCTGAGATTCGACACGATCAATTCGACGAACACCGAAGCTCTCAAACAGGCGCGGCGCGGCGCCGCCGAAGGGCTGACGATCGTCGCGCGCCGTCAGACTGCCGGGCGCGGACGGCACGGCAGAACCTGGGTCTCAGCGGAAAATTCAGGACTTTACGCCAGCATTCTGTTGCGCCCGCAGGTTGAAACGAGATTCGTGCCGCTGATCACGCTGATGTCGGCGATCGCGGTATTTGATCTGCTGCGGGAGAATTACGATCTCAAGCCCGACATCAAATGGGTCAACGACGTTCTCATCGGCGAAAAGAAGATCTGTGGGATCCTCGCCGAACTGACCGAGACAAACGACGGCACGGCGGTCGTCGTCGGAATCGGAATCAATCTCAAGTCGTCGGCCTTTCCTCCGGAGATTGCCTCTACGGCAACCTCAATCGAATCTGAATCCGGGACAAAGCCTGCAGCCCCAGAAGTTCTCGACCGACTTCTCGGCTTTTTCGGGTATTTCTACGACCGATTCACGGACGATCCCGCGTTCGTCATCGGCGAATGGGCGTCGCGATCCAGCTATTTCCGGGGCAAAAACGTTCGCGTCGCGACCGGCGGCGAAACGATCGAGGGCGTCACGGACGGTCTCGAAGACAACGGCGCGCTTCGTGTCAGACGCGTCGACGGCTCGGTCACGATCATCCAGGCCGGCGACGTCGAGCGCTTAAGGCACGCCCGCTGATCTATGAGTTGGGCAACGAAATTCACGTTTGATCGGATTCTGGCAACTCTCGAAAACGTGCGGCACGTCGGCAGGCGGGCGCCGCTGAACCGACCAAACTCCGGCCACTGACTGTCCGCCGCGTTAGCGCGCCGCTGAACCCACAAAACTCCGGCCACTGACTGTCCGCCGCGCAGTAGCGCGCCGCTGAACTGACCAAACTCCGGCCACTGACTGTCCGCCGCGCAGTAGCGTGCCGCTGAACCGACCAAACTCCGGCCACTGACTGTCCGCCGCGCGTTAGCGCGCCGCTGAACCGACCAACTCCGGCCACTGACTGTCCGCCGCGCAGTAGCGCGCCGCTGAACCGACCAAACTCCGACCACCGACCACTGACCACTGACCACTGACCACTGACGAGAATGCCCGCCGATCGTTGATTCCCGGCAAACTCTTTGAGAATATCTCCACGATGCGATTTTCAGAGATCCACCCGATCGTTTATCACACGCGCGTATTTCAGCTTCGGATGATGCGCCGGATCCGCGATGCGCGGAGCAGGATCCGTTTCGCCGACGAGCAGACAACCGAGCAGCTGCCCTATACCGTTTATAACCACCAGTCGCTGTTGCGGCGGAAACTCGGCTCGCTCGACATGAAGTTCCAGGAAAACAAGGTCACCAACCTGGAACTCGCGCGCCAGCCGATCGACGGGCTGCTGATCAAACCCGACGAGACGTTCTCGTTCTGGAACAGGATCGGCCAAACGACGGCCGCGAAAGGCTATCTCGAAGGGCTCCAGCTTTCGCGCGGCGAGATCAAGACCGCGATCGGCGGCGGCCTGTGTCAGCTCGCGAATCTGCTCCTGTGGATGGCGTTTCATTCACCGCTGACGATCGCCGAACGGCATCATCACAGTTTCGACCCGTTCCCGGACGACCGTCGTGCGCTGCCGTTCGGGAGCGGCGCGAGCGTCTTCTACAACTACATCGACCTCAGGTTCCATAACCCGACCGGGAACACCTTTCAGTTCCGCGTCCGGCTCACCGATGAACACCTGAAAGGTTCGCTGCTTTCGAAAGACGAAACGCCGACGACCTATCATGTCGTCGAACGCGATCACAGGTTTCTGGAGAAAAACGGCAAGAATTACAGGCAAAACGAGATCTGGCGCGAGGTTATTGACCGTCGTACAGGAAACGTTATTGACGAAGAACTGCTGGTGAAAAACTTCGCCGAGGTGAAATACGAATTGAACTTTCCCGTCGGACAGTGCTAACTTGTATTTGGCTTATGGAACACGATTTTGATTTTGACGACGAGCTCGACGATCTTGACGGATTCGACGACGATCTGGAGGGACTCGAGGACTTTGACGATCTTGAGGAACTCGACGGCGAGGTGCTGATGCGCACCGCGGTCCTGTCGAAGAACAATATGATCGCTCTGCTTTGCGTCAAAACCGCCGATCAGGGCGGCGCGATCTGTCGTGTCGATCCGCGCGAGAATTCACCGACCGTTCAGCTTTACGACGATCCGGAAAAGGCGATGGAATGGTTCAACAAGAGCCTCCGCACGAGCCGCAAGAACGGCTGGCAACTCGTCTACGAAGGACTCCCGCTGCAAGGCTAACTTCCCTTTTCACAATCTTTTATGCTTTTGGCGATCGATATCGGCAATTCGGCGACGAAGTTCGGCGTTTTTGATGGCGAACGGTTGTCGAAACGGTTCACCGCGCCGACGATCCGCGGAAAATCGGCGAATGAGATCTGGGAATCAATCGAGGAAGAGGTCGATTTTCAAGTCGATCTCGTCGTGATCTCGTCGGTTGTCGTCGAACTGATTGATGCATTCACGGAACTCTCCGAAAACCACTTCAACACAACGCCGCTGATCGTCGATGCCTCGTTCGACTTCGGACTCAAGATCGCGTACGATCCGCCTTCGAACGCCGGCACCGACCGGCTCGTGGCCGCTTCGGCAGCCGTCAGAAAGTACGGCAAACCGTGTGTTGTCTGCAGTTTCGGAACGGCGACGACGGTCGACGCGGTCAACTCGAAAGGGGAGTTCGTCGGCGGCGCGATCGCACCCGGCATCAACACCTTGGGCGAAGCGCTTTTTCTGAAGACCTCGAAGCTCCCGCGGGTCGAACTTGCCAAGCCGGCGAAAGCGATCGGCGATTCAACAGGCGAATGCATTCAATCGGGGATCTACTACGGCTACGTCGGGCTCGTCCGCGAACTGGTCGCGCGAATCGGCGCCGAGTTGGGTGAAAAAGCGACGGTTGTCGCAACCGGCGGGTTCGTGAACCTGATCGCCGGCGAGGTCGATTTTGTCGACCACGCCGACGATTCTCTGATCCTTGAAGGACTTTGCTATTTGGCTACGGCGCGCTGAAGCCGGCCAACGGATTTCCATAAAACGCTTCGGTTTTCCACGACAATTGGTTCCATTTTTCAGTTGAAGTGACCTTCACCGGCACGACGAATTTCATATCGCCGAGTTTGTTGTTGACCGCGATTCCGTTGTCGACGAGGTTTCCATCGCTGCCGACCTTGAAACTCAGTTCCCGGATCTGAGTTCCCTGATAGAACAGCTTCACGGCGTAATCGCCGGGCATGTCGCGCATGAACTTCGCCTGCGGGTATTTCATTCCGCCGCGGGGATGAAGGAACGCGTGGAACTTGTACCAGACCATCACGTATTCGGTCCACTGGGAGGCGGCTTTGTCGTCGTTTCGATTCGGGAAGCGACTCTGTTTGTTGCTGACCTCGCCCATATCGTCGGTCGTCGCGATCTGCGCGCCGTTGTAGAACAGCCGGGCCTCGAGATCTCCGAGGCGATATTCGCCTTTGAGCCACATCGTTACAGCCGGCATCGGCGACCACTGATCGCGTGAATAATCGAGCCAAACGTAACCGATCGGAAGATTCCAGTCCTGTTCGACGAAATACGTATAAACGTTCTTCCACATCGGGATCTTCGGGAGCGCGTCCGGTTTGTACTTGGCAACTTTGTATTTCCCCTCGAACACGACGTCGCCGTTCTTGTCCGAGATCTTGATTCCGAACAGTCCGACCGCATCGGTCGAGGTATTCTCGTGTTTGTTGGACCCTCGCGGGCTCTGGATCTCCACCGTCCCCTCGTTCGCGTTTGACATCCCGCTGTCGAGCGGTTCGCTGTACCAGGCGGCGCCGTTCGGGAGAAAATAGTCGGCCTTGAACCTCAGTTTTTCGGCCCCTTTGTAGAAGACCTTGAACTTCACCTGCGGAACCCAGCTCGTGTAGTTGGATTTGTTCGCGCCCATTTTCCAGTATGTATCGACGGTATCACAGCGAATGTCGAGCGTCGCCTTCATAAAAACGGCGTTCTCGTTCGGAACCGGTTTGAGCGGATAATCGGAGATCCCCGCGTTGGTCGGATTGGTCGGATTCTGATTTCCGGGATTGGCTTTCGGATTCGGTGTCGTCTGCGGTGTCGGTGTTGCTTTCGGTCCGACTTTGGGAAGGTTTATCTTGATCTGGGCGATCGCGGAAGTCGTCAGCAAAAGCAACGCAAGCACCGCCGGGGCAACGATTTTCATTTGATTTTCTCCTGTAGGATCGGGAATGATGAACTGCCAGCTTCCTAGAGGACGTCTCAGATGGCGGATCGGTTACATCGGAAACGAATTAATTTGTCGGACTGCCTGCGCTCTCCCGAAGACAATCGAAAAAGACCGCCCGGCGAACACGAGGTCCGACTTGGCGATCTCAACGAATTGCTGATTAACCCGAGGCTCAAACCCCGCAGGCGGCATGAAGCTCTTTGATCTCAACGGCCTTGTTGCCCTTCATTTCGTAGGCCTGCGTACCGCCGCCCTCGTAATACTCGCCGAAGATAGTGAATTCCATCTTGCCGTCGCCGTTCAGATCGGCGATCGACGACAGACGGTAGCGGTTCGGCGCGCCGAACTCGACGTTTTTCTTGACGTAGTCGCTGGAAATGATCTGGTCGACCACCTTTCCCGCGACGATCTTCCGCAGCACGATGATCGAATAGTTGCCGGCCTTTGCCTGCGGCTGGATCGAGTCGCCCCAGGTCTGCGACTGCAGGATAACTTCTTCAACGCCGTCGCCGTCAAGATCGATACGCCACGCGCGGATGTTCTTTGGGACGGTTTTTAACAGGCCATTTTTGCGGAGAATTCCGGCAACAATCTTCGAGTAGGTCGATTTTGCGGCCGCGTCGCTGAGCGCGACCGGATCGCGCGGCGTCGGATCCCAGTTCAACGCGGCCCCGAGTGCGGTTCCCTCGGGTCGGTCGCCGTCATCGAGCCCCATCGATGCGGTGTCGAACGTCGCGCTGTAGAAATCCTCGCACGGTTCGGCGATCTCAACTTCCTTGATCTGAACGCCGCTGATAGTCGTCCCGTTCAGAAGATACCAGTTGAACGCGTCGCCCTTCTTGACGCGTTTCGCGGCCGTCGAAGCATCGACCCATTTGCCGTCGAGGCTTCCGCCGATCAGACCGCCGACCGGCAAGTCCACGATCGGAACGAACCGCGACTGAGCGCTCGCATTACCGACAAGAAGAACGGCGCAAATTACAAAGTTCAGTGTTTTCATAGTCGTCATTTTTTGTAGAAGAAAAAGAAAAAAAACAAGGCGGCGTGCTCCATCTTGACCCCGCTGGCGTGCCCGATGGTGCGCCTCGAACCGTCTTCGACCGTCCCGTTCGAACTGACGTAACCGATCGTCGAGCGCGAAGCGTTTTCGACCGTCCCGTTCGACGAAATATAGCCGATTGTCGTGTGGGAGCCGTTCTCGACCGTTCCGTTTTCGCGGATATAGCCGATCGTGCGGCGTGAGCCGTCCTCGATCATTCCGTTCGGATTGATGTAACCGATCGTCGATCGGGACGCATTCTCGACCGTACCGCCCGAACTGATGTAGCCGATGGTCTTTCGCGATCCGTCCTCGATCGTCTGAGCGGACGCAGAAAAAGCCATCGACAGAACAACGACAAAAAGCAGTAACTTGCTTATTTTCATAGTTTTAGAACGTGTCCGGCACGTACAGGAATACCGCCTCGACGTCCGCGGCCGTGTCGCGCGTCGAGACGCTGTTTCCCATCAGGTACCAGTCGGAATAGCTTCTCCATTCAACTTTTCCGACGTTCACCGGCGCGGGGTCGTAGACCAGAACCTGCGTCCCGATGACCGGGAGCGTCGCGATTCCGGCGATGACGACGATGTGCGACTTGCCGTTGACCCACAGCGGACCGTACTTCTTGAGCCAGCCCTCGACCGTTTCCGGTGTCGCGGTCACGGGCGGAATTGACTCGAGCCCGATGCGTTTCGCCATCTTGATGATCGCCGGATTCAGAATCCCATTATTGTTGTCGCGGATCTTGACGCATTCGGCGTCGAGTTCCGGCGGGATCAGACCCGCCATCGATTGCTGGCGCTGCTCCTGTTTCCAATTGATCAGCATCTGCGCGCTGGCGTACCAGCAACTCATATTCATTCCCTGCGGAATCAACTTCATGCCCTGAACGATATAAGCCATAAACAAACCTCCTCAGGCTCTCTCAAATCATGACTCGTTCGGAGCGCCGGTTTTGCCGAACCAACGGTAACCAAAGTACGCGACGAGCCCGACCGCGATCGCGATCAGCAGCACGAGTCCTTCTTTGCGGTAATCGACCGTCGTCAACAGCCAGCCGATCGTGACCAGCGCGAGGACCGCGAATACGGTCCCGAACGGCGCCTTGAAACCTGCACTCGGTGCCTCGGTTCGCCGCCTGAAAACGGGAAGCGCGGCACATGTCGTCGCGTAAACGATCAGCCGCGTGATCGTCGCGATCGTGAGCGCGGTGAGAAACGAACTCTGGATCGTGAGGATCAGAATTATCACGAGCGTCACGACGATGCTGAGCGTCGGCGTCTTGAATTTCTTGTGCGTCCGCGCGAAGACGCCCGGTATGTCGCCCTGCTCCGCCATCGCGAACGGGATCCGCGACGATGCCAGGAATCCGATGTTCAGGTTTCCGATGATCGAGACGACCACACCGACCGTGATCAGAGACGCCCCCCAGAACCCGATGAAGTTCACAGCCGCATCGGCGAGCGGGCGTTCGGATCCGGCCAAATTTGCCAGATTCCCGACGGCGACGATCTGGATCAAGATATACAGCAGGGCGACGATCGCAAGCGATCCCAGAAGGGCGAACGGCAGGTCGCGGCGCGGTTCCCGCGATTCGCCGGCGATGATCGTGGTCGCTTCGAATCCGGCAAACGCATAGACGAGGATCAGAATCGCCTCGCCGAACTTTCCAGCATCGACCGTCTGCGGCAGGGCAAAGTTTGCAGGCTCGATAAAGAACATTCCGACAGCCACGAAGACAAGGAGCGGCAGTATTTTCCCCACGGTAAAGATATTCGTGAAGATCGTCGACTGCCTGATACCGAGAAAGTTCACAACGGCGATCGAAATAAAGATGAACGAAATCACCGCCGCGCGGACAGGTCCATCATTCAGCGGCGGATAAAAAAACCCAAGATAACTGACAAGCAGATTGCAGTTCGCCGCACCGGACGTCAGTCGGGCTATCCAATAAAGCCAGCCGACCTCGAACCCGACGACCGGGCCGAAACTTTCGCGGGCGTAAAGATACATGCCGCCGGTCGATTCGAAACGGCTCGACACCTCAGCGAAGCAAAGCACTATTAGCGCGATTAGCGCCACACACAGGACGAGCGCGACAATCCCGTAGTTGCCAATGAGTGCAGCTACCTTCGAAGGCAGGCCGAAAATACCTGCGCCGATGATCGTATTGATCGCGATCGCCAACAGATCGTACCGGCCGATCCCGCGCAGCAGTTTTTCACTCTTCATATGATGGAATTGAAAGACATGCCTGATCGGAACCGTCGGACCCCAATCGCCCGAACAGTTTTTTCCGACTGCGGCTTTTCGTTTATACTCTGAAAAATCAATTTGAGTAAATTCGGAGGCGAAAGAATGTTCAGAAAACTAGTGTCGATCACGTTCGCGGCGGCGATTTGCATGTTTATGAGCCACATCGCGGCGGCCGGTGACAAAAAGGAGTTCTCGGCTCCCAAGACCTACCGCGCCCTCGAGTCAAAGGATTCATCTGAACTTCAACGGATCCTTGACAAGGCCGTCGAATCGACGGTCGCGGAGTTCGCGTCCAAGGGATTCAAGCCCGAGAACATTGCGGCGACCCTGATCGACATGCGCGGCAACGGTTCGTACCCAATGGCAAGCTATCGCGGAGAAGAGATGATCTATCCGGCGAGCGTTGTCAAGATGTTCTACATGGCGGCGCTCGAGGAATGGATCGCGGAAGGAAAGATAAAGGTCACGGGTGAGATCGACCGCGGGTTGCGCGACATGATCGTCGATTCGTCGAATGAAGCGACGCAGTACGTTCTCGACGTCCTGACGGGGACATCGAGCGGAGCCGAACTTCCGGAAAAAGAATTCGCAAAGTGGGCGTTTAAGCGCAACATCGTCAATCGTTATTATTCGATGCTCGGCTATCGGAACATCAACGTCAACCAGAAGACGTTTTGCGAAGACGCCTACGGGATCGAGCAGCAGTATCGCAACTACAAGGGCGAGAATCGCAACAGGCTGACGACGAACGCAACCGCGCGGCTGCTGGCAGAGATCGTGCTCGGCCGGATGGGCGACGCCGAGGCGACGCGGATCATGACCGACCTCATGAAAAGGGATCCGTTCGCCAAAACGAACGACCAGGACGATCAGGCCCACGGATTTTCAGGACTGGCGCTGATCAACAAGAACTTGAAGGACGCGAAGATCTGGTCGAAGGCCGGCTGGACTTCGCAGACGAGACATGATGCGGCCTATATCGAATTGGCTGACGGACGAAAGTTCGTGATCGTCGTTTTCACCGAGAAATTTGCCACCGAGCGGAACGTAATTCCGTCTGTGGTTTCGAGCATTATTGACAGTCTGTGATCGAACTCAGTCGTGGGTCGGGAGTCCGGAGATATGACGCTCCGCGGCACTCGACTCACGACTCACGACTCACGACTCCGGACCACTTTGCTAAATCTATGAAAAATGTACTTTCCGTATCGCTGATTCTGCTCCTGTCGCTTACCGTCGCTGCGCAATACAAAAAGCCGCCAAAGGAGATCATGGACGTACTCAATGCGCCCGTGACACCCTCGACTTCGATAAGTCCGGCACGCGACAAGGTCGCGCTCCTCGAGCCGCTCCGATATCCGCCGATCGCCGAATTGGCGGAGCCGATGCTGCGGATCGCCGGTCTGCGGATCAATCCCGACGCGACGTCCCAGCACCGCCAGCCATACTTCGTCAAGATGACGTTGAAGAACATTTCCGACGGAAAGGAAACGGCGGTCGCGCTGCCGGCCGGCGTAAAGCTCATTTCGCCGTCGTGGAGCGCGGACGGTAAATTCATCGCGGCCGGCAACATCACGCCGACGGGGATCGAGCTTTGGATCATCGACACGACGACCGCCAAGGCAAGATCGGTCAAGGGCGTTCGGGTCAACACCGCGTTCGGCGGTTTTGACTGGGCTCCCGACCAAAGATCGCTGATCGTGAACCTCGTGCCTGCCAACCGCGGCGTCGCGCCGAAATGGCAGAACCTCGTTCCCGATTCGCCCAATGTGCAGGAAACCGCCGGCAAGAAAGGTGCGGTCCAGACGTTTCAGGATCTGCTGAAATCACCGAACGACGAGAATCTTTTCGAGTATTACGCGACATCGCAGCTGGCTATCGTCGGCGTCGACGGCAAGATCAAGAACATCGGCGATCCCGGAATCTACGATACCGCAGATCTTTCGCCCGACGGGAAATACATTCTGACGTCGCGCATCAAGCGCCCGTTCTCATATCTTTTCCCATATTTCCGATTTCCGAAAGACGTCGAGGTCTGGGAGCTTCAGACGCGCAAGGGCTACAAGGTCGCAAGCATCCCACTGCAGGACAACCTGCCGGTCGGCGGCGTGACGACGTTCCCTCGGAGCTACGGCTGGATCCCGACCGAGTCGGCGTCGCTGATGTGGGTCGAAGCGCTTGACGGCGGGAATCCGCGGACAAAGGCCGCTCAGCGCGACAAGATCATGCGGTCGGACGCGCCGTTCACCGGCGACCCGAGAGAGGTTGTCCGCACGGAACAGCGCTTTCAGGGCCGCATCTTCGGTGAACGCGACGGTTTGATGTGGTTTTTCGATTTCGACCGCGACACGCTTTTCCGCCGGGTCTTCCAGATCGATTATCGTAGCCCGGGAACACCGCGGCTGATCTCGAAGCTGAGTGTCAGGGATAACTACAACAACCCCGGCCAGCCGGTGATGAAGCGGCTCGCGAACGGCACTTCGGTCATCCAGATGAATGGCGGCGATATCTTCATGAGCGGCCAGGGCGCGACCCCCGCGGGCGACCGGCCGTTCCTACGCCGAATGAATCTTGAGACGCTGAAAACGGATGAACTTTTCCGGTCGGATACGAGCTCGTACGAGTCGTTCGTTGCGCTGCAGAACGACGACGGAACGCAGTTCATCACGCGCAAGGAGTCACCGACCGATCCGCCGAATCTATATCTCCACCAGCGCTGTCCGCCGAACACTAACTGCATCGCCGTTTACGATCGGAAATTCACCGAATTCACGGACCCTTCGCCGCAACTGCGCGGGATCACGAAACAACTCGTGAAATACAAACGCAAGGACGGCGTCGATCTTTCGTTCACGCTTTATCTGCCGCCGGGCCATAAGCCGGGCACGCCGCTCCCGACGGTGGTTTGGGCATATCCCGAGAGCTACACCGACGCATCGACCGCCGGTCAGGTGACGGGTTCGACGAACCGATTCACACAGATCGGAAGCTATTCACACCTGTTCTTCCTGCTAGAAGGCTACGCGGTGCTCGACAACACGTCGATGCCGATCGTCGGAACGCCGGAAACCAAAAACGACACGTTCGTTCAGCAGATCGTCGATTCAGCGCAGGCCGCGATCGACAAGGCGGTCGAAATGGGCGTTACCGACCGCCGCCGTGTCGGCGTCGGCGGACACAGCTACGGCGCGTTCATGACTGCGAACCTGCTCGCACACTGCGACCTGTTCCGGGCCGGTATTGCGCGTTCCGGAGCTTACAACCGGACGCTGACCCCGTTCGGTTTCCAGGACGAGGAACGGACCTTCTGGCAGGCGCAGAACATCTACACCGCCGTTTCGCCGTTCTTCTTCGCGGACAAGATCAACGAGCCGCTGCTGATGATCCACGGCGTCGCCGACAACAACCAGGGAACGTTCCCGATCCAGTCCGAGCGACTGTTTGCCGCGATCCAGGGCAACGGCGGCACGGCGCGGCTCGTCATGCTTCCGCTTGAGTCGCACGGCTATTCAGCGAGAGAGTCGATCGAGACCGTTCTTGCCGAGCAGATCGAGTGGTTCGACAAATGGGTCAAGAACGCCAAATAGTTTGGGATTTGGGAATTCGGATTTGGGATGCGGGATTAAATGAGCCTATCGGAGAAATGCTGCTAGTTCGGAACTCGCCGCGGGCACGAAAGAAGCTCGTTCTAAGCCCCGAAGGGGCGCCGCTGCGGTAACCCCTGGCGCGCGAAGCAAGCCTGGGGACGGGATCCGAAACGGATTTAACAGCCCCGAAGGGGCGTAGCGACTCGAAAATCATTTGAAATGCCGGCTTTGTCTTTCAGACGATCGGCTGCGCCCCTTGCGGGGCTGGCAATCATCTCTGGATCGTATCCCCAGGCTCCGCTTTGCTCCGCCTGGGGCTATCGTTACTGCGCCCCTTGCGGGGCTTGAGCGGCGATTTCAGTATTCTTGATTATTGAATCTTGGTTATCTTGGTTCTTGAATCTTGAATCCCCGCGGATAGCGCGGAAAAATCGCTCCTGATTTGGTAAAATCCGCGTTATCCGTGATATCCGCGGCTGCATTCTTTGGTGGAATGTGTCGTCGTCGCGCTTTCTTCGCTTTGAGACCGCCGAGTCATTCGAATCTTGAAACTTGAACTTTGAATCTAAAATGAAAAAATTCGTCGCCTTTTTGCTGCTAATCGCGTTCTCCCTTTCGATCTCCGCGCAGACGATGCCGGCTGGGGCCGATCCCGTACTTTGGGCCAAGGCATTGAAGATCCATAAGAAAGCGATCATCGTCGACGGCCACAACGACATCACATCGCCGATGGTCGATGAGGATTTTGATCTTTCGACGAACTCGATCGGCAAATTCCACATGGACGGGGATCCGTTCCACACGGACCTCAACAGGTTCCGGATGTCAGGGATCACCGGTGAGTTCTTTTCGATCTACGTTTCCGGCGACACGCTCAAGACCGGCGGTGCGATGCGCCGCGCGATGGACCTCGTCGACGCGACATACCGCGAGGTCGAAAAACATCCGGAACTGATGATGTCGTGCACCACTGCCGACGAGATCCGCGCCGCGAAAAAGATGAACAAGGTCTGCGCGCTGATGGGGATCGAGGGTGGCTACGCGATCGAGAATTCGCTTTACGCGCTGCGTGATTTTTACAGGCTCGGCATCCGTTACATGACATTGACGCACAACGTCACTCACGACTGGGCCGACGCGCACCGTGACACGCCGAAGCACAACGGCCTCGCGCCGTTCGGCAAAGAGGTCGTCAAAGAGATGAACCGCCTCGGGATGCTCGTTGACATATCGCACGTTTCCGACAAGGTCATGAACGACGTTCTCGACATCACGACCGCACCGATCATCGCATCGCATTCGTCGGCGCGCGGCATCGCCAATCACACGCGCAACGTCCCGGACGACGTCCTCAGGCGCGTCGCGAAGAACGGCGGCGTGATCATGATCAATTTCTACCCGGCGTTTCTCGACGACGGTTACAACAAGGCCGAAAACGAACGTTCCGCAAGGCTCAAGCCGCAGCTTGACGCGCTTCGTGAACAGTTCAAAAACGACCGCGCAGGCTTCAACGAGGCCGAGCGCAAACTGCTCGAGGCCAATCCGATCCCGGTCCCAAGCTACACGCGGATCGTCGACCACATCGATCACATTAAGAACGTCGCCGGCATCGACGTCGTCGGCATCGGTTCGGATTTTGACGGCGTACCGCTGCTTCCGTCAGGAATGAACGGCATGGAAGACCTTGTCCTGGTGACGTATGAGATGCTCCGTCGCGGATACACCGAACAAGAGATCCGCAAGGTCCTCGGCGAGAACTTCCTGCGCGCCTTCAAAAAGGCCGAAGAGGTCGCGCGGGCGGGTTCGAATCGGATCAGCGGCGACGGGAGCCTGATGAAACTCGGTAAGTAAGCTCGGGGATGCTGAACGGAAAAAAGATCATCGTCGTGATGCCCGCATACAACGCGGCGCTGACGCTTGCGAAGACCGTCGGCGAGATCCCGCGCGATATCGTCGACGAGATCCTGTTGGTCGACGACGCGAGTTCCGACGAGACCGTCGATCTCGCGTCGAAACTCGGACTGAAGGTTTTTCGTCATGAGCATAATTTCGGATACGGTCGGAATCAGAAAACCTGCTATCGCGAGGCGCTCCAGCACGAGGCGGACATCGTCATCATGGTCCATCCGGACTATCAGTACTCGCCGAACCTGATCGTTCCGATGGCGGGCATGATCGCCTACGGTGAATACGACGTTGTGATGGGTTCGCGCATTCTGGGCAACGGCGCGATCGACGGCGGAATGCCGCGCTACAAATATGTCGCGAACCGATTCTTGACGCTTTTCCAGAACATCCTGATCGGCCAGAAGCTCAGCGAGTATCACACCGGATTCCGGGCGTTCCGCCGCGAAGTGATCGAAAAACTGCCGCTCCGCGAGAATTCTGACGATTTCGTCTTCGACAACCAGATGATCGCGCAGGCGGTGTTCGCCGGATACCGGATCGGCGAGATCTCGTGCCCGACGCGCTATTTCGAAGAGGCGTCGTCGATCGATTTCAGGAGATCGGTAACCTACGGTCTGGGGGTCGTCGTCACGTCGCTGAAATTCAGGCTGCACCGATGGAATATCGTCCGCTCGCGGCTTTTTCGTGAACGCGGTCAGCGGCTTCTGCCGACATACTACCGGGAAGTTCCTCCGGAACCCGAGAAGCTGAACTGGACCGAGAAACAGTCTTAAATCATGTCACTATCGTCTTTTGTTCAGGCAAACAAGACCAACCTGGTCTTGTCGGGGTTGGCGCTTCTCGTCCTCGCGGTCTATTGGCAAACTACGGGATTCTCATTCATCAATTTCGACGACAATCTCTACGTTTATTCCAACGAGGCCGTAATCAGCGGCGTCAACCGCGAATCCGTCAAGTGGGCGTTCACCGTCTTCCATTCGGCAAACTGGCATCCGCTGACCTGGCTTTCGCACATGCTCGACGTCCAGTTCTTCGGACTGAACGCTGGCGCGCACCACGCGACGAATGTCGTCATCCATCTCGTCAACACGCTGCTCGCGTTTTTCGTATTCAGAAAATTGACGGGTTCCGATGTGAAATCGATGTTTGTCGCGGCGATCTTCGCAATCCATCCCGCGCATGTCGAATCCGTCGCCTGGGTATCCGAACGCAAGGACGTTCTCTCGACGCTGTTCTGGCTGCTGACGATGAGCGCGTACGCTGCATATTCGCGATCCGTGCCCTCTGAATCCGATGCCGATGCGGAAAGCTTCGCTTTTTTGCGTTCTTCGAAGTACTGGCTCGTCGTAGCCCTGTTCGCGTGTGGCCTGATGTCGAAGCCAATGGTCGTGACGTTGCCGTTTGTTCTGCTGCTTCTCGACGCTTGGCCGCTCGGACGCTGGCGTTCGCTTCGCGACCTGAAGACGCTTCTTATCGAAAAAGTCCCGATGTTCGCCATGAGCGCTGCTTCGAGTTATGTCACGGTGCTCGCACAACGAAGCGGCGGCGCGTTCGAAGCCCTTGAGTTCTTGCCGATCGGGACGCGTATTCTGAATTCGATACAATCGTATTCAGCCTACGTCGGGATGTTCTTCGCGCCCCGAAACCTGGCGCTTTCCTATACCTATAACCATCAGATCTCTATTGCGGACATTATCTTGCCCGCGCTCTTAATGATCGCCGTCAGCGCTTTCGCGGTCTGGCAATTCCCTCGGCGAAAATATTTGCTGATCGGCTGGTTGTGGTTTCTCGGCACGCTCGTACCGGTCATTGGATTGGTTCAGGTCGGCGCGCAGGCGATGGCCGATCGCTACACGTATGTCCCCTATTTCGGTCTTTGCATTATGGTCGTTTGGGGCCTTGGTGACCTCGTTGAACGGTTTTCCGTTCCGAGTTCGATTTTGACGGCAACCCTGACTCTCTGCGTCGGGGTCCTGACCGTTCTCGCGTTCAACCAAACCTCTCTTTGGCGCAACCATGAAACGCTCTACAAAGCGACCCTCGCCCGAACCAAGGACAACGTCCTGATAGCGCACAACTTATGTCATTACCTGATGACCGAGGACCGGCTCGACGAGGCCGAAGCATACTGCCGTCAGGCGATTGAAATGCGCGCCAACTATCCTGAATCCTACAACACGCTCGGGATCATCGAGATGAAGCGCGGCCGGTACGCGGAAGCGGAAGCTAACTTCCGAAAGTCGCTCGAGGTCTCGCCGAACTTCGTGGTCGTTTACGCGAACCTTGCGACCGCGCTTTCCTTAAAAAACGAACCTGACGAAGCCGAACGAATTCTCGAACGCGGAGCGACGCTCGGCGAGGGGCGTCTCGATCCGGTCGTTTGGACAGACGCTCTGCGCGGAGTTGCGATCGCATTTGTCAGGGCAGGCAATTTGCAGAAGGCCCTTGACAACTACAACCGCGCGATCTACGTTTCGCCGAATCGCGCCAATATCCGGGCGGAAGGCGCGCGCATTCTTTTTGAATTGAAACAATACGACGAGGCGTTGGCGCTGATCCAGACATCGCTTCAGTTACAGCCAGCCGATTCCCGCGCGCTGAACACTTACGGCGCGGTTTTGCTTGCGCTTGGTCGGAGGGCTGAGGCCGTCAGCGTCCTTGAACAGGCTGTCAAAGCGGACCCGGAATTCACGGATGCGAAATCAAATCTTGAGAAAGCGAAGGAGCAGAAATGAGAAGAAGAGAATTCATGAGTCTCGGCGCCGTTGGCGCGGGCAGCGTACTTTTGAACGGAAAGCAAATATCGGCTCAGGTCCGCAACATGGATATCGAGGAAATGTCTGTCGCGACAATGAGTGCGGGACTCGCCTCGGGCCGGTTCACATCCGCCGATCTGGTTAGTACCTATTCGACGCGGATCGCCGAGATCGACAAGAAGATCCATTCGATCATCGAGGTCAACCCGGACGCGCCGGCGATCGCCGCACAGCTCGACGCCGAACGCAAGGCGGGCAAAGTCCGCGGGCCGCTCCACGGAATCCCGGTCGTGATCAAGGACAATATCGACACGGCCGACAAGATGAAAACGACCGCCGGTTCGCTCGCGATGCTCAATGCTCCGACTCCGAAACAAGACGCTTTCATCGTCAAAAAGCTGCGCGAAGCGGGAGCGGTGATCCTCGCCAAGACAAATCTAAGCGAATGGGCGAATTTCCGCTCAGGCCAGTCCTCGAGCGGGTGGTCCGGACGCGGCGGACAGTGCCGGAATCCGTACATTCTGGATCGCTCGCCGTGCGGTTCGTCATCGGGAACAGGCGCGGCCATCGCGGCGAGCCTCGCGGCGATCGGAATCGGGACCGAGACGGACGGCTCGATCGTTTGCCCGTCGTCGATCAACGGGATCGTCGGGATCAAGCCGACGCTCGGACTGGTTTCGCGTTCCGGCATCATTCCGATCGCGCATTCGCAAGACACGGCCGGGCCGATGTGCCGAACCGTCGCGGACGCCGCGGCGGTCCTGAGCGCGATCGTCGGCACGGATCAGACTGACGCGATCACCTCGCAGGCGTCAAAAGGTGTCGCGGATTATACCGAGTTTCTCAAAAAAGACGGACTGAAGGGCAAGAAGATCGGCGTTCTTCGGCAGTATTTCGGGACAAACGAGCGTCTCGACACGCTGATGGAATCGCAGCTCCAGGCGCTCACGGAAGGCGGCGCGACGGTCGTCGATGTCGCCATTCCGAACTTCGGCAAATTCGGCGATGCGGAATTCGAGGTACTTCTTTACGAATTCAAAGCCGACCTCAACAAGTACCTCGCCCGCCGCGGCGGACCGATGAAATCGCTTTCCGATCTGATCAAGTTCAACGAGGCGAACGCCGATAAGGAAATGCGTTATTTCGGTCAGGACATCTTCGAAAAGGCGGAGGAGAAGGGCGATCTCGAGACCCGCGCCTATCGCCTCGCGCTTTTGCAAAGCAAGGTCTTAACGCAGGATCAGGGAATCGATCTCGCGATGGACAAGGACAAGCTGGACGCGGTCGTCGCGCCTTCGAATTCGCCGTCGTGGTTGATCGATCTTGTGAGCGGCGATTCGCCGACGCAGTATGTCGGAAGCTCGTCGTATCCCGCGGTTTCGGGTTATCCGAACATCACGGTCCCGGCCGGGTTCATCGCGGATCTGCCGATCGGCATCTCGTTCATGGGAAAGGCGTTCTCGGAACCGACGCTGATCGAAATCGCGTATTCGTATGAACAGATGACGAACGCGCGAAGAAAGCCGGGATTTTTGGAGACGTACGTGTAGTCAGTGGTCGGTGGTCAGTGGCCGGTGGTCGGTGGTCAGTGGTCAGTGGTCGGTTGTCGGTGGTCGGTGGTCGGTGGTCGGTGGTCGGTGGTCGGTG
>JAKQII010000387.1 GCA_029557535.1 Acidobacteriota bacterium | reverse complement strand
TAACGGCTTACTCCTTGCTCCGTCGCGCAGTGGCGCGTCGCTGAACGGCTTACTGAATCAATATGTCCCTAACAAATGACAGCGTTGTCGTTATCACCGGAGCCGCTTCCGGCATCGGCCGGGCGTTGGCCGTCCGGTTCGCGCGGGTAGATGTCGCCGGCGTGGCGATCTGCGACGTCAACGAGATCGGATTGGCCGAGACCGCGTCGCTTGCGGCGGGCGGCGCGCCCGTCTCGACGCATGTTGTCGACACTTCCAGACTCGAACAGATCGAACGGCTCCGCGATGAAGCGCTCGCAAAACACGGTCGCGTGACGCATCTGATCAACAACGCCGGCGTCGGACTGATCGGCACCTTCGAACAGATCTCGCTCGCCGACTTTGATTGGCTGATGTCGATCAATTTTTGGGGAGTCGTATACGGATGCCGCGTTTTTCTTCCGACCCTCAAAGAGCAGGATTCGGCCCATATCATCAATATTTCGAGCGTTTTCGGATTGGTCGCACCGCCCGAACAAACGGCGTACTGTTCGGCAAAATTCGCGGTCCGCGGATTCACCGAGGCGCTTCGGCATGAACTTGAGGGCACGAATGTCCGGGTTTCGAGCGTTCATCCGGGCGGGATAAAGACGAACATCGCGCGGAATTCGCGGATCGGCGAGAACACGCCGGCGGAATACAAGGATCAGGGCGTGAAATTCTTCGACAGGGTCGCGCAGACCTCATCTGAACAGGCCGCGGAAACGATCCTCAATGGGATCCGGAACGAAAATCCGCGGATCCTGATCGGCAAGGACGCAGTTCTTATCAGTTTGATTTCGAGGCTTTTTCCGCGTCGATACCTGGGAGTCATCGAACGCATCTCAGGACATCGATTGGATCTCAGAAAGAAAAGCTAAGCCATTTGGGATTGCGGATTTGGGATTTCGGATATGATTCGGCGTTTGGGATTGCGGAGACGGTATCGAACTCCGACAATCCGCGTTCCCAAATCCCAATTCCGAATTATTTCTTCGGAAGGGTCATCGTCTCGCCTTCATTGTCGAGAGTCAGATGACGCGTCGAGTCTTCGGTGACGCTCGGCGGGGCGAGATCACCGGTTTTGAAAGTTGATTCGGAGGGGACGTAATCCGTTCGGTTCGGTGGAAGCGCGGCAACCTGTCCGGCGCCGATCTGATTCAGTGAATTCGGAACGAATTCCGAGGTTCGTTGCCGCTTTTCAAGCCGATTGGCCCGAACGACGCTGCTGATCCCGGCGCCGAGGATCGAAAATCCGGGAAACAGCATCGCCCACCACCAGACACTGCCGCCGGCGACGTTCGTTACATAAAGCGCGATCGCGGCCGCAAGAAAACCGAAGCCGGTGACGATCTGCTTGATACCGAGACTGAACGCCTCGTCCGGGTCGGTGCGCGCAAGCAACCGGCGGGACGCCTTTGAGTCGCCCGCGAGAACGCTCTCGACTACATCACGCCGTTCCGGGTTCATCGCCTGCGAGACGACGCTAAGATCAGCGCCGCAGCTTCGGCAAAACTTACCGTTATCAGGATTTTTCGTGCCGCAATTTGGACAGAACATTTGGAATCGTTAATTGAAAATTGTTAATTGTTAACCGACCACCGCGTACTCAGCGGCTTCGCTGGCGAACCGCTTCGAATAGGATTACGCCGGCAGCGACCGAAACGTTCAACGATTCGATCTGACCTTGCATCGGAATTCTCACAAGTGCGTCGCAGTTTTCCGCGACAAGCCGATGAAGCCCTTTTCCCTCGCTTCCGAGCGCCAGTGCCGATGGCCGTTGCCAGTCCCAATCGGCATAATTCGTCGCGGCCTCGCCGCTCGTTCCAACGACCCAGATGTTATGTGATTTCAGCTGCTCAATCAAACGGCTCAGGTTCTTGACCTTCGCAACCCGTGCGAACTCGGTCGCGCCCGCCGCTGTCTTGATCACGGTCTCGGTCATTCCAACCGCGCGGTGTTCGGGAATAAATATCCATCTCGCACCGGCGCACTCGGCGGTTCGGATGATCGCCCCAAGATTCCGCGGATCCTCGATCCCGTCGAGAATTAGGACGAGCGGCATTTCCGCCGCCGCGATCTCGTCGAGCAACTCGTCCGCATCCGCATAATCGGCGGCAGCGGCAAGCGCGACGACGCCTTGATGGTTCGCCCCCGATTCGACATAACGCTCGAGTACGTCACGACCGACGCGACTGAACGGTATGCCGGAGGCGCGGGCGAGTTCGATGATCTCGCGCACGCGGTGCTCCCGCGCGCCGACGGCGATAACGATCTTTTCGATCCGCCGTGAGCCGCCGCGGAGAGCCTCGAGCACCGGTTTCAGTCCGCAGATCGACCCGCGTTCGCCGGTCACGGCCCGTTCCGGACCGGGCCGGTTCGGGCGATCGCGACGATTCGAATCTGGTTTATGTGAAGGTTTTCGTTTCATGCCAGAAAGTACTGCATCCGCGAATATTTGTTGAACTGCTCAAGATTGCTACTCGATGAGACGCTCTTAAAATCGAACCTGCCCAGACTCGACCGTTTCATCCCAAGCGAGTCACGGCGGACCTCGACTTCCCAGACGAATCCGAGCGCCTGGCGGACCGCAAGATAATCGCCGGCAAATCTTGCATTGGTCGCGGCCACGACCAGTTTCGAACGCAGGCGATCCATGTTCGCGCGCGCGAGAATTCCTTTTTCGCGGCCCAAACATGAAAAATCGAATCCGGAGATCAGGATCCTGTACCCGACCGGGTCGCCTGCCAAGTAGATGTCGATCACCGACTCGTCGGATGCCGTTTCGGTAGCGTCAACCGTCCGCGTTTCTCCGCGTTTTCGCTTTTCCGTCGCTTCAACTGCCTTCTTAAAAACCGCGCCGACGACGATCGTTCTGATTCCGGACAGCGGTGCGTTGACGGTCGTATCGTCATTGAAGAGTCGGAATTCGATCGAGTCCTCCGAAAAACTCAGACCTCGAATTCGCTTCGGCGCTGTCTCCGCCGCCAGGTCGGCGTCACGGACAATCGTTGTTTCGAACCCGAGTTCACCGAGCCGGCGGGCAACGATCCCTGCTTCGCGCTCGCTTTCGACGCGCGCCAACGGCAACGGTCTCGGGGCGGCGGCCACGACCTCCGCGAATTCCGGCTCGGACCGCAAGAGCGCCGTCAAATCGGCGGCCGACGCGGACGAACCGCCGGTCACGACGACGTTGAAGCCCTTCTCCCAAGGATCAAGCCGACGAAGGGTCGGACTGAGACGGTCGGCGATCTCCGAAGGAACCTCGAGATCCGCACCGCAGTACACGCATTTCAAGCGAGTCGGAGGATTGGTCCGCGAACACGCACCGCAGGACAGAAGTTGTTCGGCGTCGAAGGCGACGCCCTCTGAGCGAACGGGAATGCCGTCGATGTGATCGATTGAATCGGTACTTGCCATACGATCGTTCATTATCCGACATCAGTGCAGAATTCGACGAATACGCGGAGCGATTGTTAAACAGAAAACTTGACCAGCCGCCCCGTGAAAAGGCAAACTAGGACTGGCGGCGAGACCGTGTTTTACGGTTCCCGAAAGATGATCGGAATTGAAAAACAGACGTTACTTTTTGACTAGATTTTTGACGATCCAGGTTCAGACTTAGATTCAAATCGGTAGTTAGCTTTTTTTTCGATCCTTCTACACGAATCCGCGTTTTTCGGACCGTAACTGGCTTCCCGCCTCGTCAACCAGAGGTTTAGGGAAATGCAATTCGACTCGACTACAAGCTCATCGTGGCAGTTTGGGCATCGGGGGCGCGTCGCCGTCTTTATTGACGGCAACAACCTCTTCCATGCCGCGCGCTTCCATAACATCGACATCGACTACAACAAGCTGCTGCGCGTGCTGCTCGGCGACGGTCGATTGCTCCGCGCGTTCTTCTATACCGGCGTCGATGCCGGCGCCGAACGGCAGCAGGGCTTCCTGCTGTGGATGCGCCGCAACGGATTCCGCGTCGTCCAGAAGGAACTCAAGACGTTTTACGACGGAACGCGAAAGGCTAACCTCGACGTCGAGATCGCCGTCGATATGCTGAGCCTCGCCGGCCGATACGACACGGCGGTTTTGGTATCGGGCGATGAGGACTTCGTTTACGCGATCAACGCCGTCGCGTACAAAGGCTGCCGCGTCGAGGTCGCCGGGTTCAGGTCGAACACGGCGCCAAGGTTGATTGACGTCGCGGACTTCTTCATCGATCTCGGCGACATCGCGGATCTCGTACGCAAGGACGCGACGCAGGGCAGCCATTACGAGATCCCGGTCTTCGTCCCGCCGGACTCGCCGCAGCAGTCACGCGGACGTTCCGGCGAGAGCTTTAGCCGGATCAACAACGAGATCAACTACCAGCAGAGCTTTTCCGACGAAGAGACCGAGCAAAGACCGGATGTCGGTACGGAAAACCACAGATAATGCGGAATTCGGATGTGGGATTTCGGATATTGGCCGTGAGCTACGTGGGTCAAATCCGCAATCCCGAATCCGCATTCCCAAATGCCATGCGTCTCGACCTCTTTCTCAAAATCTCTCGGCTATTGCCGCGGCGATCGGTGGCGCAGGACTTCTGCGATTCGGGGCTCATCTCGGTGAACGGTTCGGTCGCCAAGTCGGCGAAGGAAGTGAAATCGGGCGACGAGATCGAGATCAGGCGGCGCAGCCGGGTCATCTTTATCAAGGTCGTTTCAGTCCCAGAGAAGAAGCAGATTGCGAAGGCCGACGCGCCGTCGCTGTACGAGATTCTCAACGAGATCGTGATCGAAGAGGAATTTTGATCAAAGAATGCCTCAGAAGAATTAGCCGCGGATGGCGCGGAAAACGCGGATCAATTACCGATAAATCCGTGTTTTCCGCGTTGATCCGCGGCTAAAACTTCTTCCTGAGTTCGAATTCCGAACTCATTCGTCCCGCGTGTCGGGATCGAGGAGAAACAATCCCAGCAAATAGAATCCGATCGCGAAGAACTGGATATAACCCGTCGCGCCGCTATAGCGCGGCAAACTGAGAAGCCAGGTGACGCCTTCCTGGGTCGGATTCTGCAAGATCCCCTGCCACCAACTTTCCGCCGCGGGTGCTGTTAAATTCATCAATATCAGGTACTTGGCGACGAACGCGAGCCCGAACAGCGCACCGAGACTGCGGATCAGGCGCATTGTGTCGAAATCAGCGAACAGGTTGTTCCAGAGCGTCCAGAAGAAGAAAAACCCGATCACCCAGAACGGCAGTCCGGCTTCGGGAAGCAGAGAATTGAAAATCTGCGCGGACGCGGCAAACAGTGCGACGATGACTCCGCCGTTCGCGACGTTTTTGAGCGAAGAGAAGTCTTCCGAAAACCAACCGTCGAGCCTCAGCAGTCCGGCCCGAAAGAAAAGCATCATCAGCATCGCGGCGGCGATCAGGCAAAAGAGCGCGGGACGGACGAACACGAATTCGCTCTTTTCCGATCCGATCCTCAACCCGCCGAGGAGCGCCACGGTGAGGAACAGAAACGGTACCAGTAGATATCGCTTCCGCGCCCGGACCGCGCGTGCTGTCTCTGACCGAACGGCGGGCACTTCAACGACGGGCACGAGTTCCGCCTCGATGATTTCAAGTTCTTCGCTCATTTTCGTTCGCGCGCCAGTTTCAGCGGATTGAAATCGGACGCAGTGAGCCGCAATCCTTCTTCAAATTCGTTTTTCAATTCCGCCGGACTGCGGAGTTTGAGATCCGGGTCATCCGATTTGAAATCTCGATCGATCTCGGTAACCTTGTCGACTTCCGCGAGCCCCTTCTTGAACAATTCGTCGTCGTTGTAAACGCGCCCCCAACCTTGCCGGTAGTAGGTGTAGGCGATGTAGAACTGCGTTTTCGCATCGCGCCGCTCGGGATCCGCACGCAGAAAACCGTCGCGCGCGGCGACGTAATTCTCAGCGCGAAAATCGGCTAGCGCCTGCGCGAACTTCTGCGGATCGACCTCGTAGGTTCCGACGACGATCTGGCCCTTGGTCGTGATGTTCTCGACAGTTTCGCGGGCTTTCGTCGTCACCTGCCCGAGGTCGCGCGGCGCAACGGCGTAGATCCAGACGACGAACATTCCGTAACCCGCGACGAGCGCTATCGAAAGAACATGGATTAGCTTCTGGTTCATTGCTATAATCGTCGCGGTCTCGGATGTCGGAACGCGGATCTCGGATCGCCGCCATTCTCATCAATTATTCAATGGACACGAGGTTTTGTCTATGATTCGTTTGTTCCCGATCTTGCTGCTACTCGCGGCCGCCTGCTCGCCGGCGCAAACTCAGGAAATGCGTCCGACGGCCGATCCGGCTGTTCCCAGATCGGCTCAGAAAGTCGAAAAGATAAAAAATCCGGGACGCGTCGTTCACGTGCTCGTCGCGCTCTGCGACAACGAGAATCAGGGCATCGTACCGGTTCCGGCGCATCTCGGGAACGGCGAGGATCCGGTGCGGAACCTCTACTGGGGCGCCGCGTTCGGCGTCAAGACGTACTTTTCAAGATCGAAGAACTGGGAATTGATCGACACGATCGCGAAACCCTCCGATGACGTCCTCGAACGGCTCGTTTTCAAGCACCGCACCGCGAACGTTTATCTTGTCGCCGACGCCTACCGCGGCAGCCGGATGAGGAAAACGATCGACGATTTCTTTGATTCGGCGTCAGGCGCAGTGCGCGAGAACGTGAAAGTCGGAGATGCGCTTATCCAGATCCGGGCCGGAAGCGATCTGGTCGCCTTTGTCGGACACGACGGGCTGATGGATTTCAAACTCGACCGGGAGATCGAGCGGGCCGACGAGGACAAACGCGATGCGGTCGTTCTCGCCTGCGCGAGCCGGAATTATTTTTTCGAGCCGATGAAAAAGTCGGGCGCGAATCCGCTGCTTTGGACGTCTAATCTGATGGCGCCCGAGGCGTACATATTGCACGATGCGCTCGAAGGCTGGATAAGGAATGAATCCGGCGAGCAGGTCCGCGAACGCGCCGCGCTCGCGTATGCGAAATACCAGAAGATCAGTCTGAAAGCGGCGAAGAATATTTTGGTGTCTGGATTTTAGAAATTTGGAATTTTATTTGCCGCGGATCAACGCGGATGACGCGGATGATCGAACAAAACCAATTCGGCAAATTGCGGATCAGTTCATGCTTCAATAACCCGGCCCGTCTGCTCAGATCCGCGTCATCCGCGTTGATCTGCGGCTAAAGAAATCAGTCTTATGCGATTCAAATCATTTGCAGTCATTATTTTCGCGATACTTCTTTCCGGTTCAGCTTTCGCCCAAGAGCGATGGGTCGGGCACTACACGTTCGAGGAGAACGGCGGCAAGACCGCGGGCGGCAGCGCGATCATCGTTTCGCACGATGTCGAGATCATCGACACCGACGACGGGCTGATCGCCGAGATCAAAGCGAACGGCTTTCAAACCTCGCGCGATCTTACGGCCAAGGTAAAGATCGAAGGCCAGAAGGCGCTCTTTTATTTCGAATCGTACGGCGAGGACAACATTCTTTCGACGTTCAAGGAGGGCGAATTGCTCTTCACACTCGAACGCAAGAACAACCAACTCCTGACGACCTGGGGCGCCTACACCGACGTCACCGGAAAATTCGCGAAACCCGGAAAGGTCTATTTTGAGAAGCTGAAAAAAGTAGAGGAGTGAGAGCAGTTGCGATTTGGGAGCTTTGACATACTCGCTCAGAACGCGTCCCGGTTGTTTTTAGTGATTTTTTTGAATTCGGGACACGTTCCTGTCATTTTCGCTCCGTCTTTCGTTCCTTTTCCGGCATTGTTTTTTGTTTTTTGCCGGTTCTATGGCCGGTTCCTGTCGCTTTTCGGAACCGGTTTCGTTCGTTCTTAGGTCATCAGACACACTGCCGCCTGAGCAGGAAACTTGTCCTCAGGACGTTGTATATCGTGCATCTCATCTCGAATGCGACCGTGTTCCGCGGCAGGTTCCTGGCCCTCATCACGGTCACCTTCAGTTTCTTTCGCATAAAGCCGAAGGCGTGCTCGACCACCTTCCGCACCCGCGATTTCTTCCGGTTTCTCTGCTTCTGCCTGTTCGTCAGCGGCGTCGCCCGCGCCGGCTTGTCCAGTACCCCGTAATATATCCCTGCTTTGCGGGCCGCCCGCTTGTGGTCCGCCACCCGGTAGTTCATGTCGGCCCAGATGCTCTTCTCGTCGCCGCTCGCCATCTCATGGACCCGGCCGAGATCATGAACGTCGGCCGGAGTCAGAGCGCATTTGCGGATGATCTTGCTGCCTTCGTCCATCCCGATATGACCCTTGTAGCCGTAGTAATTCTTTCTGCCCTTCTTCGCCCCCGACGCGTCCGTGTCGATCTGGCCGTTCTCCCTGTTCTTCTCGCGGTTCTTCGCCGACTGCGGACGGTTCGCGCTGTTGATCAAAGTCGCGTCGATGATAGTTCCCCTTTTCAGGATCAGCCCCCGCTCCCCGATCTGCCTCACGATCTCCTCGAAGATCTTCTGTGTCAGTCCCCCCTTTGCCAGTTTCTCCTTGAACTTCCAGAACGTCGTGAAATCAGGGATCTCCTCGTCGTATCCCAATCCCACGAACTGCTGGAACGACAACCGGTCAATCAACTGGTCTTCAAGCTCTTCGTCGCTCAGGTTGAACGTGTACTGCAGAAACAGCATCTTCAGCTTCACCTCGAACGGGATCGGCGGCCTTCCGCCACGCCCTTCGCGCGTCCGGTCCAACCCCTCGACTATCTTCACCAACGCCTCCCAGTCCACCAGCTTCGCTATCGAATCCAATGTCCCCACCGCGCGGCTCGTCTTCTTCCGTCGCGACATCGTCAAAATTGCGTCCATCAGCGTCAGTTGCTTGTCTTTCATGCAAATATTATATACTTCAAACACTTGCAATCCCTCTCGAAAACGACTGTTTCGAAGGGGGTTTGTCAAAGAACCCGATTTGCAATTTGCAATTTGCGATTGACCACCATTATGCCGTTGACCCATTCATGCCGATCAATTGCAAATCGCAAATCGCAAATTGCAAATCATCTCTTGGGTCTCAACTCCCACAGCACATTGACGATCTTCCACTGGCCGTCGACCTTCGCGACGTGCAGATAATCGATCCAGTCGCTCATGTCGACGCGGACCGACGCGACGTTCTCAAAAACATCCAATATTTTCACGTCCTTCAATTGCTTTTCCTTCGGCGTTCGTTTTCCCGCGCCGGACCGCGCCGCCTGTACCAGCCGCATCGCGCCGATGTGATTGAACACGCTCCGACCGTTCGCGTCCTTTGAAAACATCCGCTTCGCCAGCTCAGGATAAAGCGCGCTTTCCATCCGTTCGGCATTGCCTTCATACCAGCCTTCGGCGTAGTTGAGCGCCGTCGCGGTGATCGCAGCCCTGTCGGCGTCGTTTTGCGCCAGCCCGGCTATCGAGAAAATACCGATTAACAATCCAATAACAATTAGTTTTCTCATAATGCCTGATTAAACGGATAAGGCCGTCTAATCGTTTCACGCATGCCGTGATTTTGGCCGAGAAAAGTGCAAAAATGTAATTGATGTCAGCGGTTGCGCCTCAATTTGAAAAACCCGGCATCGCACCCGGAGAACATCTCTTGTACGAGTTCGGGGGCGACCTTTCCGGCCCGACGCTGATCGTCTTCGGAAGCGTTCACGGCAACGAAGCGTCCGGAGCTCGGGCCATCGACCGCGCGATTCCGAAGCTCCGCGCACTTGAACCGAAACTCAAGGGCCGCGTCTTCCTTCTCGCCGGCAACACACGCGCCTACGGCCGAGGCATCCGATTCATCGATTCCGACCTGAACCGTCATTTCACCCGCGAACGTATCGCCGCCAACCGCAACGCAGTCGGTCCCCTCAACGAAGACTCGGAACAGGCCGAGATCCTGATAATCCTCGACCGCGTCGTGAATAGCGCGAAGGGTGAGGTCTACGCGATGGACTTTCACTCGACGTCGGCCGAAGGCGTCCCGTTCGCGACCGTCGGAGACACCCTTCGCAATCGAACGTTCGCGCAGAAGTTCCCGGTAACGATCCTGCTAGGGGTCGAAGAGCAGCTCGAAGGGACGATCCTCGAGTATCTCAACAATCTCGGTCTCGTGACATTCGGTTACGAGGCCGGACAGCATTTTGCGGAATCGACGGTCGACAATCACGAAGCGCTGATCTGGCTCGGTTTGGTCAATGCGGGAATTTTGCGTCGCGAGGATTGTGCCGCGTTCGATCAACATTTCAACGCGCTGAAGACGGCGACATCAAGACCGCGGGTCGTCGAGGTGCGGTACCGGCACGCGATCACGGCCGAAGACGATTTTTCGATGATTCCGGGATTCGACAACTTTCAGCCGATCAAGAAGGGCCAGTTGCTCGCGGAACAGAGATCAGGCGAAGTACGGGCGTCGGAGAGCGGATTGATGCTGATGCCGCTTTACCAAAAACTCGGCGAGGACGGTTTTTTCATCGCCCGCGAGATCGCGCCGGTTTGGCTCAAACTGTCATGGTATTTGAGAAAACTGAAGCTCGGCAATTTGGTTCGAATTCTCCCCGGCGTTCGGCGAACCGACCAAGATCCGGACATCTGGGAGATCGATACCCGGATCGCGCGCTTCTTTCCGTTGCAGATCTTCCACTTATTGGGTTTTCGAAAACGTCGCTGGCAGAATGACAGGCTCATCGTCAGCCGGCGCAAGTTCGATACCGAAAGCCCGTTTTCCGATTTTTGATTTGGGATCGCCGATTTTGGATTCGGGATATTTCTCAACTATCCAGTCTCAATTTTCAACTAACGGTGAAAGAGATCCGCTGATACAGATCAGGTCATGCCGCGAACAACACGGATGAACAGAGAGAATTTCGCCGGCCAATGCACTCGCTTTATCGACGGCGCCTACCGAACCGCCACTCGGACCGCGAGATCCGGCGGTCGTTGTTAAAATCCAGCTGAATGAACCTCCGGCGGTTGCCGCGCCATTCAAAATACGAAATGTAGCCGTCGCGGTTCAGATCGAGCCGGTCGAACCCATTGAGCCGCAATGTGTTGCGCTCGACGCGGTTAACACGCGGAACACGTCCGACCCGGCGCTGCGCCTCGGCCGAAACCGACAAACCGATCAATATGAGTCCAATGACGATAATCGCCCTTTTCATCTTCAAACCTCCGTTTGCCCTTCCGTCAGTTTGACGCGGGTTAATGAGAAATAGCCGACCAAAGATGGCGATCAGCGCCTGATCTGTCGCCGGAACTCGCCGGGAGTAACGCCCGAATAGCGCTTGAAGATGCGGTTGAAGTGACTTTGATCCGAAAACCCGGCATCGACCGCGATCCCGGCCAGCGGCAAGTCGCCGCGGGCGATCAATCGCTTAGACAACTCGATCCGTTGTCTCTGCACGAATTCTCCGATCGATTCGCCGAAGAATTTTCGGAAGACCGATGCGAGATACACGGGATGCACATTGGTCTCGGCCGCGAGGACGCCGACGGAAACCGGTTCGAGAACCGCGTCGCAAATTCGTTCGAACACGCGCCGGAGCCACTGGGGCGGAATCAATTCCCTTGACCTTTCATCCATCGCCAAGGAAAGCATTTCCAGCGTCAGCGACTCGGCGGTCAACGCCGAAAGATCGGTCCACGAATGGAGTTCACCGTAGAGCCGTCGCGCGAGGACCGAAAGCCGCGACGCGCGTTCGCTGAAGACCGACGGGATTTTCTCGATCCCGGTAAATCCGGGTATTTTCCCTGATCCGATCTCGACGGTGAAAAACCGTCCACCGCCCAAGCCGATTTCGTCCTTGTGAAAGAACCCAGGAGGATGCCACCAGACCGTCGACGGACGGTAATCGAAGGCGCGTGATCCGAATCTTTCGGAGTAGCTTCCCTCCAACAGCAATGTGAATGAAGCCGCTTCGTGTTCATGCGCCGGAAGATTGATTCGTCCCGAATGAACGATCTCCGACAGTGTCAGGACGCCGGTTTTGCGTTTCCCGGGCACCTTGCCAAAGAATTCGCCTGATTTCAGATTTGAGGACATTATTGTGTTCGGGACAGGACGCGGGTGATACGCGAACGGCGCGAAAAAGTTTTTCCGTGACCTTTCGATCGTTCAAGAATACGGACAGAATCACGGTTATCATCAAGGGATTCTAGGCTTGCGATCAGTGCGATCGCAATTGGATCATCATTTGGAAAGGGAGTTGGAAATGAAAAAGACCGCATTCATCATCGCGATCATACTGTTTACGATCGGCTCTACGTTCGCCAAGGACGCGCCCCTGCTCGTTACGGCGGAATGGCTTGCCGCCAATATTTCGGACCCGAATCTGGTTCTGTTTCACGTCGGCGACAAGACGGAATACGATAAGGGACACATTCCCGGGGCGCGGTACATTGCTTTGCGCAACATCTCGATCAGCCGGGACAACGACAAGATCTCGACCGAACTTCCGTCGCCCGAAGCTTTGAAGACGACATTCGAGAAGTTCGGAGTTTCCACGAATTCACGAATCGTCATCTACTACGGCAACGACTGGATCACACCGACGACCCGGGTCTATTTCACGCTCGACTATCTCGGGCTATCGGGCCAGACGTCGATTCTGAACGGCGGCATGAAGGCTTGGACACAGATCGGGAAGGCGACAACGACCGACATTCCGACGCCTGCCGTCGGTTCGCTTCGGGTCAATCCGCGACCGGATGTCGTGGCTGACGCCGACTGGCTGAAAACGCAGCTTGAAAATCGGTCCGTTTCGGTCATCGACGCCCGGACATTGAATTTCTACGATGGGACGTCGGTCGGGTTCCGTCCGCGCGGCGGCCACATCAAGAACGCGAGGAGCGTCCCATTCACCAGCCTCATCAACGAAGACGGCACTGTTAAGTCACCCGAAGAAATCAAAAAGATCTTCGCCGACGCGAATATCGACGGCGGCGACACGGTCGTCAGCTATTGCCATGTCGGACAACAGGCATCGCTGGTCTATTTTGCCGCCCGGTCGATCGGTCTGAAGGCGAAACTCTACGACGGTTCGTTCGAAGAGTGGGCCGAACGCGCCGATCTTCCCGTCGACGACCCGAAAAGGGACACGCGTGGGACGACGATCCAGTTCGTCTCTCCTGATTGGCTGGCGCCGCGGACCGGAGACGCGAATCTTCGCGTCATCGATGCCCGCAACAATGTTTACGATTATTTCATCGGGCACGTCCCGAACGCGGTCCACCTTGCCGACGCCGTCCTACGCGCGCCGCGCGGCGGAATGCCGACGCAATATCTCGATCCGTTCCTGACGAGCCGCCTGCTGCTCAACGCGGGTATCAAAAAAGAAGATCGGGTGGTCATCTATTCGGACGGCGCCGGCGTGCTCGGCGCGACAATGCTCGCGTACGTCCTCGAACGACTCGGGATGAAACAGGTCTTCATCCTCGACGGCGGGATTGAATCGTGGAAAGAAAAGAACGCGGTCGTGAAAGAGTATCCGAAGTACGAGGCGGCGACGAATTTCGACGGGATCGACAATCGGTCGGTCCGGGTATCGCTCGACGAGGTGAAATCGCTCGTCGGAAACGGCAAAGTGAAGTTCGTCGACGCGCGTCCGACCGAAAATTACACGGGAGAGGCCAATGTATGGGTCCGAAACGGTCACATTCCGGGCGCGATCAGCATTCCATGGAAAACGCTGATGGACGACAAGAACCCGCACAAGCTTGGTGCCTTTCAAAACGTTCGGAAGATCATCGAAACAGCCGGTTTGACGAAGGATGACGACATCGTCGTCTATTGCGGAACGAGCCGCGAGGCGAGCCTCGAATATGTGCTGCTCAAGCATGTTCTCGGCTTTCCGAAGGTCCGATTGTACGAGGGTTCCTGGGCCGAGTACGCTACGGTTCCCGAACTGCCGGTCGAGACCGGTTCAAAGTGACAGATGATTCTGTGCCCGCGAAGCACGCCAAAAACGCGAAAAAGTCCTTCTTGATTTCGCGCCATTTCGCGCCTTTCGCGGGCAATCCGATTCGGCTTCGGCAGTGCGGTTCCGCGTTTAGGAGGCACAGTTGATGCAGAGATGCGTGTGCGGCAACGCTTCGAGACGTTTCGGCGCGATCGCCTCACCGCAGTTCTCGCATTTCCCGTAAATGCCGCGGTCAAGGCGCAGAATCGCCTCCTCGATCTGGGCCAGCTCGAGGTTCAGCGAATCGTCGATATGGGTGAAGACTTCCTCGTTCTCGCGTTGGATCGCCTGCTCCTCGAGACTCTTGTCGAACCGCCGCCGGGCATGACGTTCAACGCGACTGAGCAATTCAGTTAATTGGGACTTTCGTCCCTCAAGTCTCGTCCTGATCTGATCAACATTGTCCATAAGGGGCCTCGCGGTTTTTTCTTACCTTAAACCAAATCAAGCGCGATGAATGTGATATAAATTACATTTCCGATGAAACTCGATGTCAATAACGGTACATTTCTCGAGGAGCTTAAGCGCCGCGGGCGGATCAGGAGTTATGGCCCCGGCGAGGAGATCTTCGCCGAAGGTCAAGAAGCGATCAACCTTCCGGTCATTCTTGAAGGCAAGGTCAAGATGGTGCGCTATCCCGAGCTAGGAAAGGAGATCATCATTGGGATTTTCTCAGCCGGACAGATTTTTGCCGTTCCCCCGGTCTTCGACGGCGGTCCGTATCCGGCAACGGCGGTGGCGATGGAATCGTCGCGCCTATTGCTGGTCACCCGCGATGAATTTCTGAAGTTCACAAAGGAACATCACGAATTCTCGCTTGCCGTTATCAACTGGATGTGCGGGATGCTCCGCGAGAAAACTTCGGTGATCAAAAACCTCGCGACGGCGTCGCCGGAACATCGCGTGGCGAACGTGTTGTTGCGGTTGGCGAAAGACGAAGACGATAACGACCGACCGACGAAGATCTCGCTGCGCCGCCAGGACATTGCCGAAATGGCCGGGTTGACGACCGAAACCACGATCCGCGCCTCGCGGAAACTGGCTGACAAGGAACTGATCCGGATCGTCCGCGGCAAGATCTACATCGACAACGTCGAGGCCCTTAAGCGGTTTCTCAAGTGATTTGGATTTTCGATTTTGGAATTTTGATTCGGTTCAGAAGGTCTCTTATCGTTGCCCCGGCACCCGAATCGACGCCTGGCACATAGCGGTGTTTCCCGGAATATCAATTCTGTTGCGCAATTGGCATAATCAGCGTGATTTCGCGATCGCCCAATGATCACGGATCTGCGAGTGCTGAGACGCCGCGAACGTAGTTCCGCATCCTGTTCGCGATCGCAGTCGCCCGTAGTTTAGCGAATTCAGCACGTTCGCCCGCAAACATCGAATCGGTCGTCTCGTCGAATATTTTGAGCCACCGATCGAAATGAACGCCGGAAAGTGTCGATTTTCGGTCTAGTCTCGCATGGATCTCAAGTGGATTGCGGCCACGGCCGGCGTAGCTTTTCGAACCAAAAAGGACCGCTTCCCAAAAATCTCCGATCACCGGCAGATGCGCGGCGAGATCCATTCCTGCGACCTGAGTGAAGACGTGACCGATGACGTCGTCGCTCATCGCCCGTTCGTAGAAGGCGACCATCAACCGGTCGATGTCTTCTCTGTTCTCGATATCGCGTTTCTGTATCATCAGCTGTCAGCAAATTCGGCGGCCGCGAAGGCACGTTTTTGGCGTGCGTCCGCGGCCGCGAACACAATCATCCCAAGGGATTATGCTTCGACGGGTTCGCCTGCAGGAATCGCCTCCTTCTTTCCTTTCGAGAGTATCAGTCCGAGCGCGAACCAGACGAACGCGAAGGCGCCGATCGCAAACACCGTATCACCGAGGACCCGCATCCAGCGGAAGAACTGCATGACGTCCGTTTGCATGAATTCGGCCGAACGCGCCGACCAGTAGCCGTGCGAAACTGATTCGACGGTCTGCATCAATCCGATCGGCAACAGGCTCAGGACCATCATCATCAAGAGCCCGGCGTTGATCGCCCAAAACGCGAACTTGATCAGCTTTTCGTTCCAGATCCGCTCCGGATCCATCGCCCGCAGACAGAAGAGCGTCAGCGCCAGGCCGAGCGTTCCGTAAACGCCGTAAAGCGCGCCGTGCCCGTGAACGGCCGTCGTATTCAGCCCCTGCATATAGTAAAGCGCGATCGGCGGGTTGATCATGAACCCGAAAATACCCGCGCCGACCAGATTCCAGAACGCGACCGCGATGAAGAACCAGATCACCCATTTATATTGAACCAGCCAGTTTCTCGCCCGCGATCGATGGATATTTTCCCAGGCCTCGAAGCCGACCAGTGTCAGCGGCACGATCTCAAGCGCCGAAAAGACCGCCCCGAACGCCAACGCCACAGTTGGCGTGCCGGCGAAATAAAGATGATGCAGCGTGCCGATGATCCCGCCGCTGAGGTAGATCGCGCCGGTCAGAAGCGACGCGCGGGCCGCTGATTCGGGATTGATCACGCCGAGCCGCGCGAACAGGAACGCGATCACGACCGTCGCGAAGACCTCGAAGAATCCCTCCACCCAAAGATGGACGACCCACCAACGCCAGTACTCGACGACCGAGATATGGGACTTCATTCCCCAAAACAACCCCGGCGCGTAAAACATCGCGATTCCCGCAGTGGAGATCATGTACAAGAGAATCAATGACTTGCGGTTGTCGTTCTGTTTGAACGCCGGAAACGCTGTCCGGAGGATCAGGAAAAGCCAGAGCAGAAGTCCGACAAAAAGCGCCGCCTGCCAGACGCGTCCAAGATCGACGTATTCGTAGCCCTGATGCCCGAACCAGAACCAGGCGTCACCCGACAGCTTGTGCATGACCGACATCCATTGGCCGGCCATTGACCCGAGAACGACAACGAGGAGCGCGCCGAAAAGCGCGTCGACGCCGAGTTTCTGATACTTGGGCTCATACCCGCAGATTATCGGTCCGATGAACAGCCCGGCCGCGAGCCAGGCGGTCGCGATCCAGAAAATGCCGAGTTGGACATGCCATGTCCGGGTCACGACATACGGCAGCCAGTCGGCGAGCGGGATCCCGTAAAATCCGTGGCCTTCAACACCGTAGTGGGCGGTGATCACTCCCATCACGATCTGCAGCAGGAACAGCAAGGTGACGATCAAAAAATACTTGACGGTCGCTTTTTGCGATGGCGTCAATGCACCTCCGATGAGCGGATCGTTGTCCGGAGCTCCGTCGAATGATTCCTTCTTCCACGTTCCGACGAAAAACCAGATCATTCCTCCGATCCCGGCGATCAGCGCGATCACGCTGACACCGGTCCAGACGATCGTCGAACTTGTCGGCGTGTTGCCGATCAGAGGCTCGCTCGGGAAATTGCTCGTGTATGAAATAGTATTTCCGGGCCGGTCCGCGGCCGACGCCCACGCCGTCCAGAAGAAGAACGACGTCATTTGCCGGAGTCTGACAGGATCGGTCTGGGCGTCTTTCTGGATCGCGTATTCCTTTGATCCGTTTGAGAATATCCCGGTGTAGTACTTCAGGTTCTCTTCGAACGCCTGGGCGCGAAACGGATCGAGAACGATCCTGTTCGACGTCGGTTCGTAGGTATTGCGGCGCATAATGTCGGTCAGGCGTTGGCGCATTGCCGCCTGCCGTTCGCTGTCGAGCGTCGCATATTCCTGGCCGAACTCCTTGTTCGACAACTGTTTAAGCACGGACTCGGATTCGCGGTGCAAATAATCCGCCGTCCAATCCGGTGCGACGTAGCTGCCGTGGCCCCAGATCGAGCCGACCTGCATTCCGCCCATCGCCTGCCAAACGTTTTGTCCATTTGAAATATCGCCTTCACCGATGACGACCCTGCCGTCCGCCGTGACGACGGTCCCCGGGATCGGGGGCGCCTCGCGAAAGATCTCCGTACCAACCCAAAGGAGAACGGCGAATGAAAGCGCGAATATCAATCCAAAAATAAGCCAAAGACGTTTCATATGTTTGTTCCTCGAAAATTTTCTGACAACACTTTATGACTCGAGTCTAGGTCGCCACCGCGCTTTGAAAAAATGATTGTGGTCATAATCAAAAAAGTATTTTGCGAGACTCCGATTTGGGTTAAGATGATGTTACATTCGTACTTCCGGCAATTGAACGAAGATACTGGTCGCGGCACCACCCCCAATTCGGTCGCGGGACATCCCAACTTCGCGAGGTATCAACCATGGGCGATAAAACTGTCACAACTGAGAGCGACGAGGCTCAACTCAGGCAATTCACTCGCGCGGTTCTCGATGACCTTCAGGCACTCGAGATGATGATCCGCGGCGGCTACATGGAGGATGAAGCCTTTCGTATCGGCGCCGAGCAGGAAATGTTCCTCGTTGATTCGTCGATGCACCCGGCGCCGGTCGCGGTCGAGATCCTCGGCGATGCCAAGGACAAGCGGCTGACGACGGAGATCGGTCGCTTCAACCTTGAGGCCAACCTCACGCCGCTCGATTTCACCGGCGACAGTCTTCGGCGTCTTGAGGATGAGATCTCGGAAATGGTCGGGATCGTCCGCACGTCCGCCAAAAAGTTCGGTGCCGACGTTGTCCTTACGGGAATCCTGCCGACGATCCAGCCGACGGACCTTGTCGAGCGCAACCTGACGCCGAGCCCGCGTTATTTTGAGCTGAACCGCATCCTGACCGCGATGCACGGGGCGGAACGGCTGGTCCACATCAAGGGGCTCGACGAACTCAGGCTCCACCTGAAAGACACGTTTGTCGAGTTCTGCAACACAAGTTTTCAGGTCCATCTTCAGGTTCCGATCAGCCGTTTCGCCGAGTACTACAATTGGGCGCAGGCGATCAGCGCTCCGGTGCTCGCCGCCGCCGTGAATTCACCGGTCATCATGGGCCATCGGCTCTGGCATGAGACGCGCCTCGCGCTTTTCCAGCATGCCGTCGATTCGAGATCACCGATCCAGCAGGAACGCAGCCATCCGCAGCGGGTCACGTTCGGGCGGACGTGGGTCGAGGATTCGATCCTCGATGTTTTCCACGAAGACGTCGCGCGTTTTCGCATCCTTCTCACGCGCCAGCTCGAGGAGGACTCGCTGGACGCCCTGAAAGAAGGCCGGATCCCGGGGCTTGACGCCTGGCGGATGCACAACGGAACGATCTGGCGCTGGAACAGGGCCTGCTACGGCGTGATGAACGGGCGCCCGAGCATGCGCGTCGAGGTGAGGTTCCTGCCGTCGGGTCCTTCGATCGCAGACGAGATGGCGAATGCCGCGTTCTTTCTCGGATTGATGATCGCTCTGCCTGAAGAATTCGGCGACGTCACGAAGATTATGTCGTTCGACGAAGCGCGGAACAACTTCTCGAGCACCGCCCGTTTCGGGTTGAAGTCGCAGGTGGTCTGGCTGAACGGCGAATCGTACAGAACCGGGCGGCTGATCCTCGAAGAATTGCTGCCGCGGGCACGAAAAGGACTCGAAAGCGTCGGGATCGACCAGTCCGACATCGATCGCTACCTAGCAATCCTCGAAGAGCGCGTTGCTAAGCAACGGACCGGTTCGCAATGGATGCTCGAATCCCTC
Source organism: Acidobacteriota bacterium (assembly GCA_029557535.1). Taxonomy (GTDB): domain Bacteria; phylum Acidobacteriota; class Blastocatellia; order Pyrinomonadales; family Pyrinomonadaceae; genus JAFDVJ01. Next base: position 4,425 of record JAKQII010000387.1, on the reverse strand, counting down.
GGCGCGATGGACAAGAGGGCGAAGTTCAATGTCAGGATGCGGACGGTGACGGCGGCGATGCTCGAGAACCAGTATGAGAACCGCCCGATCCATGAATGGGCGCTGGCGCAGATCAGCGAGAAGAGCGACTGGATTGACAACTACCGGACCGTCGAACAGTTCATGTCCAAGGACCTTTTTACGGTCAGGCCGGGCGACGTCGTCGATCTTGCGGCCAGCCTGATGAACTGGAAGCACATCCGTCACGTGCCGGTCGAGGACGACGCCGGAAATCTGGTCGGACTACTCTCGCACCGGGATCTTCTGAAATTGCTGACCGAACACTGCGGCGAGGAGATCATCGTGCGTGACGTGATGAAGACGAATCTTATCACCGTGACACCCGAGACGGGCTCGCTCGAGGCACTGAAGACGATGCGCGACCATGACATCGGTTGTCTGCCTGTGGTTCACAACAACCGGCTGATCGGACTGATCACCGCGTTCGATTTTCTGACGGTATCCGTGAAGCTCTTCGAAGAACGCGTGCGCGAATCGTCAAACTGATCGCGTTTCGTCACCGGGTTCGCGCGCTTTATCCCACGACTGTTGCCACGCCGCGCGCGATCGGATCAAATAGTGAAGTCTTTAGTTGCCCCCTTCCGTATATGAGCGAGGACATCCTTATCAATCGACGTTGGGTCAAATGGGCCTCGATTTTCGGGATCTGGACGCTTCTTGGGTTCTTTTTCACAAGCCAGCTCGTGATGCAGAACCAGCTTTCCGAGAATCCGATCTCATTTTGGCGAATTCTCTCGTGGCAATTCTTCTCCGGCTACATTTGGTTTCTTTTGACGCCGCTCATACTGTTCATCGGCAACCGGTTTCCGTTCGAGGACGGACGCTGGAAAACGAGCGTCCCGGTCAACATCGTCGCGAGTTTCGCGGTCGCGTTCTTCCAGCTCTCTATCGATGCCTACGTTCTCCCGAAACTCGGATATCTTCGCCGCTATCAGTTTTCGTCGTTTTGGGAAACCTACAAAGTCTTTCTTTACATCAATCTGCACTTCGGAGTCGCGATCTATTGGGCGGTGCTCGGTGTCAACCAGGCGATCAGGTTCTACCGCAAGTACCGCGAGCGCAATCTGCGCGCTTCACAGCTCGAGGCACGTCTCGCACAGTCGCGGCTACAGGTTCTGAAGATGCAGCTTCACCCGCACTTCCTTTTCAACACGCTGAATGCCGTATCGGAACTCATCCACAAGGATCCCGACGCCGCCGAACGCATGATCGGCGACCTGAGCGATCTGCTCAGAATGTCATTCGAAAACCTTGAGATCCAGCAGATCCCGTTGAAACAGGAACTCGAATTCCTCAGAAAGTACCTTGAGATCGAACAAATGCGCTTCCAGGACCGTTTAAGGGTTCAGATGGAGATCGCGCCGGAGACGCTCGACGCGAACGTTCCGAATATGATCCTGCAACCGCTCGTCGAGAACGCGATCAAACACGGGATCGGACCTCGGACCGAGGGCGGCACGATCGCGATCAGCGCCGAACGCCGGAACGGATCGCTCCATCTTGAAGTTTCTGACAACGGGATCGGGGTCCCGTTCGGCGACGTCGCATCGATCGAAGAGGGAGTCGGGATTTCGAATACCAGGCGACGCTTGCGGCATCTTTTCGGTGACGATCACGTTTTTGAGATCAGTTCGAACGGCGGGGTAAGGGTCGCGTTGACCTTCCCGATCGGTGAATGAAGACGGACAAATGATTCGAGCACTTATCGTTGACGACGAACCCCTGGCGCGCGAACGCGTGCGGAGGTTCCTGCGCGATGAAGGCGACGTCGCCATAATCGGCGAGTGCGGCAACGGCTCCGAAGCCGTACGGACGATCGTTTCCGCCAAGCCTGATCTGGTCTTCCTCGACATCCAGATGCCGGAAAAGACCGGGTTCGAGGTCATCGACGCGCTGGATGAAGAATCGATGCCTGCGTTGGTCTTCGTCACCGCGTACGACAAATACGCGCTCGAAGCATTCGACGTCCACGCGATCGACTATCTGCTGAAGCCGTTCAACCGTGATCGGCTTCGACGCGCACTGGGCCGCGCACGATCGGAGATCCGGAACCGCAAACGCGGCGGGATTGACGAGCGCATCGCTTCCCTTCTGGCAGATCTTCGCAACGGGCGCAAGTACCTCGAACGCCTCGTCGTAAAAACGACCGGCCGCGTATTCTTCATCAAAACGGACGAGATCGACTGGATCGAAGCCGCCGGGAATTACCTCAAACTCCATCTCGGCCGCGAGGGGCATTTGATCCGCGAAACCATGACCGGTATCGAGTCGAGGCTCGACCCGGACAAGTTCATCCGCATTCACCGCTCGACGATCGTCAATATCGACCGCATAAAGGAACTTCATCCGATGTTTTCGGGTGACTACGACGTCGTCCTGACGAACGGCAAGACTCTTACTCTGAGCCGCAACTACCGCGACCGCTTTCTCGAGAAAGTCGAGCAAAAATTTTGAATTGAGAATCAGGATTCAAGGAGCCTGTCGGAGAAATGCGTCAATTGCCGGTCACAGGCTCCTTGCTTAGTGAGTCGAGTCGCTCCGGTGAAGGTGTTCAAGGTTGCTACGCCCCTTGCGGGGCTTTGGGTCCGTTTCGGATCCTGTCCCCAGGCTTGCTTCGCGCGCCAGAGGTTACCGCTGCGGCGCCCCTTGCAGGGCTTAAGACCCGTATGGTTTGGACATGCGGGAAGTTTTAGAACTGGACGATCTTCTCCGACAGGCTCCAAGATTCAAAATTCAACGCATTCAACACGCGAGAATCTTTAATCTTCATTCCTGAATCTTGATTCTTGAATCTCGAATCTTGAATCCAACCGACTCAGTTTTTCTTCACGTAATTCCGATGAACGACGACCTTCGACTTCTCATCGACCGACTCGTAAACGGAATTCTCAGAATCGGCTTTGACTATGATCGTCGTCCCGGCCGGGGCCTTGCGCGTCTCGGCCTTTGCCGCGTCGGCGTCTTTCATGAACGCGCTGACTTGACCGGATTTTATCGGCCGGAACGCCAGCCGGGCGTTGTATTCGGCGACCGCCTCGGTCGCGGCCGCCCGGAGCATCCGTGGCCAAAGCTTCTTAAACAACGCATTTGAAGCATAAACGTCCGCGCTGTTGATGACGCCGTTGATCGCGAACGCATACCCGATAACATCGGTCTCGCCCTCCGAGATCCTGATGAACTTCGCGACGTACTCATCGATGGCTGCCTGAACCTTCTTGTTTTCAAGACTTAGCTGCAACGACGTCTTCGATTTTGAAGACTGCACGTCGACTGAGACGTTTGTCGAAAGCTTATCCTGGACGGCTTCGACCTGCCTCCAAACCTCACCCTGGCTTCGCGATTCGTTGGCCGCGACCTTCAGTTCCTTTGAGACGATACGACTGTCGGAAGACGAGAACTTCTTGTCGGACTCGGCTTCGCGTTGCTGCCAACGGCCCGATTCGACGCAGAACGCGGCGATCCTGATCCGTCCCGAACGCGCCGGCACGATGATGCTGACAGCGAGCACCCGGTCCTGTTTCCCGCCTTTGACGATATCGCCCGACTGGATAAAGACGTCGAAATCCTTCGAAAGATTCTCGACTTCCAGTTCGTTGACCTCGGATGTTTCGTACACGGCAAAAAGATCGCGTGCCATCGCCTCCTGAAGCGTCAGGATCTTCGCGTTTTTGGCAGTGTCGTTTCCGCGGATCAAAAAGATCGTCAGGTTCTTGTACGTCTTTCCTTCCGAAACGGACAGTTGCGGTGATTGCGCGAACACGGTGAAAGTTCCGCAGACGGCCAAAATGAACAGGGCCGTAATCAGTCTGAATGTCATATATGCTCTCCTTGATGCAAAACTTCGAACTCGGGGAGAGGTCATAGCTTTTGATTCAGAACGAGCGGAAAAGGTGTATCTTGCGCGGGAATCGCGAACTGAAGGTCAAATTCAATATTCAAGATAAATTCAGTCTTGAACCTTGTATCTTGGATCACTTGTGTCCAATTAAACTCTGTTTTGCGGCCATAAGTAGCCATTTTCGGGCGGCTTGCAGATCTTTTTCAATTTTTCGATTTCAGCGGACCACCCGGCGATCCGATCGTTCCCGAGAAATTCGTGTTCCCGATCGGTGAACGGTTCAACTCCATAAACCTATTGATTCTGCGACTTTGCGCCTTAGCGTCTTTGCGGGAAAACATCCTGTTCAATTGCTTTGAACCGGTTTTCCCGCCAAGGAGCAAAGGCGCAAAGTCACAGATTCTCAGTATTTCCCGTCGGATGAATGCCGTTTTGTCTCAACTATTTACGAGGCCACGAACGTGATCATGACCGGTCAAAATTCCCAAAACACTGAATCTGTTCGACTTAGAGTTGGACACTAGTGA
>JAKQII010000386.1 GCA_029557535.1 Acidobacteriota bacterium | reverse complement strand
TCCGCTTCGGGTGCAAGTTCGCGGTACGCGGAGAACGTTGCATCGCCGCCGGTCACGATCTGCGAGCCGGGAAGTGCGCCGCTCAGCGTTTCGATCTCGGATTCGACGAGCGGTATCTTTTCATCCGCGAATCCAATCAAAAGCGGAGAATTGAAGTTCAATGGCCCACGATTCGCAAGCCGGACCGCGAGGGCGCCGCTCGGAGCGTACGAAACCGCGCGTTGTTCGATGAAATACATGCCGCCTGCCCGCAATGCGTGGAAGGGAACATAATTGAGCGCGCCCGACGGGACGACGACAAGGTCCCGATCGCCGACCGATTCGATCAACGGCGAGAGCAGCTTTGAGTGGAGCCTTTCGAGATAAGCGTCGGCACGATGTTTCAGGGTCTCAAGGAACCGCTCGACGCCCGCCCGGCCGTAACGAAGCGCTCCGAACTGGAATTGCAGTCCCGCGAGGTCTTCGAGAATTTCGGCCTCCGACGCAAGGTCCGGAAACCATTCGATCCGGCCGTCCGATACGACGAACGCTCCGAACCGTCCGCCAAAATTCACGAACTCGATCAATGATTTTGACCCGGAGAATTCGGAGAGAATCTCGTCGACGCCGGCACGTCTGCCCGCGGCGCCCTGCGTCCCGGCGATTGCCCCGATGCGGCGGCGCACGTCGGCAAGCTGCTTCTCACGCATACGGATCGCGCGCTCGACGGACGGCTTCTCGGCGGGATCGACCCGTCCGATCCGGCTGTAATACCAGTTCAGTTCCTCACGGAGCGATTCATAGCGTGCGGCGAGTTCAGGATCGGCGGCGTCGGCGGCGACGTCTCCGGCTTCTGACAACGACCGCGCTTTCGCGTTCTCGATCGCCGCGAGCGCGCCTCGCAGGTTTCCGAGTTCGATCTCGGCCCTGGCGAGATTCTCAGATGGCGCGAGATTGTCGGCGAGGAAGGCCATGCGGAACTCCTCGGCCGGAAGCGGTTTGCGCATCGATTCGACGATCTCCGCCGCGCGCCTGAAATTGCCGGCGGCAGCGGCGAAATCCTGGCGTGAGAACGCGAGCCGCCCGAGCGAGACGAGACAGGATTGCTCGATGTTCGGCTGGCCGGCGCCCGTTGCCGCGCTTAGCGTCACCTTCAATTCACGTTCGGCGCGCTTCGGATTGCCGCTTCGCAAAAGTGTTTCGCCGCGGAGCCAGCCGGCCATCAATGCGCCGCGTTGATTGTCCGCCCGCGAAAGCGCACGGGCCGCGGTGGTCACGGTCCGAAGCGCCGATCTCAGTTCGCCCCGCGCCAATTCCAGTTCCGCTTCGGTGAGAAGAACCGAGGCGCGCTCCGACGAGTTTCGTTCCTTCTCGAAGAGCAACGACGCGCGTTTCAGGGCCGTCGTCGCCTTCCGAAGTTCGCCGAGTTTGAACGCCGATCGGCCGAGTCCGGCAGCCGCGCGCGCTTCTTCGGCCGTCATTCCGAGACGTCGAAGCCGCGTCGCCGTGCGCGCGAAGATCTCCAACGCTTCGCGGTGAAGATTGAGCTCGGAATAGGCGACGGCGATCTCGAGATCGGCGATCGCCGACTGGTGCGGCATCTTCAGTTCATCGTACTTGCGGCGCGATCGTTCGAGCAGACGAAGCGCGTCGTGGAACCGTCCGCGGAAGATCGCGAGGTTTCCCATGCTCGCTTCGATCTCGGCCTCGGTCACTTTCATCGATCCGGCGCGGGCCTTTTTCAAGGCCGCCGAGAAAAACTCTTTGGCGCGCGCGATGTCGTTGAGTTCGGAATAGGTGTTCGCGAGATCGTTGAGCGCCAAAGTCTCCCACATTTCCTCGCCGGTTTTGCGGAAACGCGCGAGCGCCGACAGACAAAACCGTTCGGCGTCGCGGTGCTTTCCGCGCCGCGAAACGATGTTGCTGAGGTTCATTTCGATCTTTCCGGCCGCCAACTCGTCGCCAAGTCCGACGAACGTCCGGAGCGTCGCGCGACCGGTCTTGATCGCGTCGTCGTAGCGGCCGGTCAGTGCGAGCGCGATCAGTTTCGCGACCTGGGTGTTCGCCGATTCGAACCGCGCTCCCGAGCGGCGAAATATGCGCGATGCCTCGTCGAGCGCGGCGACCGCCTCATCGAACTTTCCGTGCGTGATCGCCGCGATCCCGAAGTTCCAGCGCTCGTTGGCGAGTATCTCGTTGTCGGGAAATCGTTCGGCGAGTGATTTGAGGGCAAGCGCGGTCAGTCGTGCCTTTTCAGGTTTGCTGTTCCAGTTCTCGTAGCAGATCGCACGCAGCTCGCGGGCGACGTCGCGGGCCGACCCGTTCCCAAGCCCGGCGATCATCCGGCGGCGTTCCCGGAGGGTCTTGGCTTTGACGAGTTTTTCGGCGAGGCTCCTCGGACGCATAAATGCCATTCTAACCCAGCTTGAACGCTGAAAGCGGAGAGACCGCGTGGCCTCTCCGCTTTCAGATGTTTCTTCTACCCCCGAAGAAGAAACACTAACCGAGATTGATTCCGTCAATGATGATCTGTTTCGACTTGCCGTCGACCGTCAGCCGGTAAGTGCCGGCGAGGAGCTCTTCGATGCTGAATTCACTCAGATCGCTGATCGATGCGGTTGCCGAAACTCCTTCGAATTCGAGCGTGATCTTTCCGCCTTCGAATCCTTCGCCGAGGATCTGGCCGGCGAGTCTGAACTTGCGGCCTTTTTTCGCCGCGCGCAGGTCGATCGAATTGTCGCCCGCGCTGAAGAGCATCTGCCGTTCCGTCCCGGCGGCGCCCGAGCGTTCGCCAAAGACCGCCGTTTCAGGCGAAAGGTCCATCTGGAGCACCGCGACGATCCTTTCGATCAGCGTCGCTTTCGGCTCACCTGCCCGCGAGCGGAACAGACTCTTTGACCACTTGACCGAATCCGCCGGTGCCGGTGCCGAATCGTCGGTTTCCATCAATCGGATGATCGCGTTGATCGTTTGTTCGTCGTTATTCATTCGTCCAAATCTCATGGCCAAATCGCCCTCTCAATGCGACAGTGCGCGGCGACGAGGGAAAAAGACACCAAAAAAGTGAAAAAGGGGAAAAGGGGAAAAGGGGAAAAGGGGCTCGCACGGCGATTTGAAACCCGACCGGCGAGACAGCCCGCGCCGGCGCAACCGTGTTTTTCATTTTCCCTATTGTGACCCGGACGCTGTCGCCCCCGGTTCTGACCATTTTCACTTTCCCCCTTTTTCACTTTTACCCTTTTTCACTTTAGGAGTTTCGCCAGTTTCTGCAAACAGCGGGCGCGCATCGGACTGATGCTCGACTCGCCGACGCCAATCGCCACGGCAACGTCGGCATAGCTCGCCGCGATGTCCCGCAGATAGATCATCGAGAGGATCGTCCGGCATCGTTCTTCAAGCTTTTTGACCGCCGATCTGATCAAATGTTGCTGTTCGAGTTCCACTAGCAGGTCGTCCGCGAGCTTCGCGTCGTCCTGAAGGTTCGCCATTTCGAGTTCCATTTCCTCTTCGGTCTCGGGTGAGTGAAATCCCTTCTGCCCGCGGACGATTCCCCAGGTCTTGAATTTCGCGGTCGTCACCATCCACGAGCGGATGCGCTCGGGCTGCTCGATCTCGTCCAATTTTTCGAAGAGCGTGAGGAAAACTTCCTGAAAAACGTCGGCCGCCTGTTCTTCGGTCAATCCGGCTCGGCGCGGGATCGTGATGATCAAACGCTCGTAGCGGTCAACGAGCTCGTTCCACGCCGTTTGATCACCGGAGCGGCATGCCCTGATCAGTGCGGCATCGTCACGCGACAATCCCTTCGCGGAGAATTCGATTTGCGGTCCGGTTTCCGTCGGCATAAAAAGCTGCGGCAGCCGATTCATTTATCGACTGCCGCCTTCAAAAATGCCCTTAAAGGATCAAAAATTCAAGTTTGATCCGAGTTCAGTACTTCGTCGTCGGGATGTCACCGTTCAAACCGAAGCATTTGATGTCGTAGCCGTTGTCGGAACTCCGCCAGACATACCAGACACCGGTCGACGGTCGGAACACCGCGAGATCGGCGGAAAAGTCGGTGACTACTTCTCAAGCGTCGAACGCATTTCGGCGAGCAGATCGTCCGGCGTCCATTCGCTTCCCGAATAGACCTTCGCGACCTTGCCGTCCGGACCGATCACCGCGGTTCGTAATGAATGGTTGAACTGTGTCTTGTTGTTCTGGTCGACCTCGTAGCGAAGTCCGAAGAAGTCGGCGATCGGGCGGACTTCCTTGTCGCTGCCGACGGCGAGCTGCCAGATGTCGAACTTCGCCTTCGGATCGTTGCCGAGATAACCGAGCCCGTATTTGCGGAGTTTTTCAGGCGAATCGCGTTCGGGGTCG
>JAKQII010000373.1 GCA_029557535.1 Acidobacteriota bacterium | reverse complement strand
ACCGAGACGTTCGACGGCGCCGTCGAAATGCCCGTGACGTTGAACGAAACGTTCAGCGGCGTACCCGGCGTCGGGCCGCAAGCGGTCGCATCCGGTATGTTCCCAACGCCCGTGCCGGCGAACGTCGCCGACGGTACCGCGCTTGCATTAGTTTTGGCGCTTGTGTTGTTTTGCGCAGCGCCGATCCACAGTGCCAGCAGCACCGCCGAGATCACAATTCCGGGGAATGCGACGACCCTCAGGAATTCGATTCTTTTTGACCAAGACATATAGTTCCCTCCTCAGATTTGAAAGCGTAACCACAACAAAAAATTGCCGACGGCGGGTGGAAAATGGTCGGCCCATTAGTTGAATTTGGGCAAATTTACCTCGAACTCGCTACCAAAGTCAAGCAAATGCAATACTTGCGCATCCAGTTGAGCCCGAGGGCGACCTCCATCGCGGAAACCGAAATTCTGCTAAACTCTTGAGATGCATATGCGTCCCGACTCATCGGTCGTCCTTTTCTTTGTAGACGGACTGGGAATCGGCGAACGTTGCGAGTCGAACCCTCTGGTCGGGCTCGACGCCGACCCGATTGCGCATTTCGTCGGATCAGACGAACGGTCGCCCGAGATTCGAATGGTCCCGACCGATCCACGCCTGGGGGTTGAGGGACGGCCGCAGAGCGCTTCCGGACAAACGACGATCCTCACCGGTATCAATGCACCGAAACTGCTCGGCTACCACAAGAACGGCTTTCCGAACCAGGCGTTGCGCGAGGTGATCGCAAAGGACTCGATCTTCCGCAGGCTAATCGCATCCGGAATCGAAGAAGTCGTTTTCGCGAACGCCTATACACCGGCGTTCTTTGAATCGCCGCCGCGATGGAAGTCGGCGACCACGGTCGCGATGGAAGCCGCCGGAATCGCTTTCAGAAAGCTCCCAGATCTCGTCGGGCGCTGTGCGCTGTTTCACGATTTCACGAACCGGACCCTAAGGGAACGCGGCTTCGACGTCCCTCTTTTCTCGCCGATCGACGCCGGCGAGATCCTCGCTTCGCTGACCTCGCGATATCGCTTCGTGCTTTACGAACATTTCCTGACCGACAAGATCGGCCACGATCAGGACCATGCGAGCGCCCGGCAACACCTTCCGGAACTTGCGGAATTCGTCCGCGAAACGATCAGTCGGCTCGATTCCGAGCGGACGACGTTCGTCTTGACAAGCGACCATGGAAACATAGAAGATTTGTCCGTTCGAAACCATACTTTGAACGACGTTCCGACCCTTGTCTGGGGGCGGCGGTGCGACGAAACCGCATCGCGGATCAACGATCTTGCCGACGTCGCCCCGGCGATTTTCGACCTTCTGACGCATGACTGAACAAACCAACTACGCAAAGAACGACCGGAAGGAGATTTTCGGCTGGATGCTCTACGACTGGGCGAATTCGGCTTTTTTCACGACGGTCATCAGCGTCATGCTCAGTCCGTACCTGATCTCGGTCGCAGAAAAATCGCTCGGCAAGAACGCCGTTGTGTTCAGCCTGTATTTCTTCGACGTGACCACCGGCGGCTGGCCCGCGTTCTGTATCGCCGTCTCGGTGCTCTCGATGGTCTTCGTTCTCCCCGTGCTGGGATCGATCGCCGATTACACCCACTTGAAGAAGAAACTGATGGGGATCTTCTGTTACGCGGGTGTGATCGCCGGGTCGCTGATGTTCTTTGTGAAGGGAGATTCGTACATCTGGGGCGGAATTCTCCTGGTCTTCTCGAACATGAGCTTCGCGGCGGCGAATGTTTTCTACAATGCTTTTCTGATCGACATCGCGACCGAGGATCAGCGCGACAAGGTCTCGAGCTACGGATATGGGTTCGGATACATCGGCGGTGTCGTGATGCTCGTCCTCAACCTTCTTCTTGTCAACAACAACGAGAGTCTCGGCATCGACAAAGGTACGGCCGTGCGGATCTCGTTCCTGACTGCGTCGGTCTGGTGGGGCGTCTTCGGCGCGATCTCTTTCGCGCTCATCCGCAACCGGAACGCCTCAAAGGTAGCTCCCGATCACGAAAGCCTTCTGACGATCGGTTTCAAAGAGCTTTGGCAGACGTTCCGGGAATTGAAGAAACTCCGGCATACGCTGCGATTTCTGATCGGCTACCTATTTTACAACGACGGGATCCAGACCGTGATCCTGATGTCGTCGGCGTTCATTTCGCAGGAACTGTTCAGCCAGGAAGAGCGCGATGCTTCGGCGGACCAGGCATTTCTGATCAAGGTATTTCTTGTCGCACAGGTTTCGGCGTTCGTCGGAGCGATCGTTTTCGAGCGCATCGCGCGCGTCATCGGAGCGAAGAAAACGATCATCGTTTCACTGCTCGTTTGGTGCGGGATCGTGATCTTCGCCTACGGATATCTCGCCACGCAGCTCCAGGCGCTGATCATGGCGGTTTTCATCGGGCTGGTACTTGGTTCGGCGCAGGCGCTCTCACGATCGTTGTACTCGCAAATGATCCCGGTCGGGCGCGAATCATCGTTCTTCGGCCTTTACGAGATCTCAGAGAAAGGGACTTCGTGGATGGGACAATTGATGTTCACGATCATCGTCGGCGCGACCGGATCTTTCCGGCACGCGATCCTTGGGTTGGTCGTCTTCTTTGTCGTCGGGAACCTCATACTGATCTTCACCGATACGACTCGCGCGATCCACGAGGCGGGCAATCTGACGCCGGAGGAAGCCGAACTCAGCGCACAGCCCAACCTTTGACATTTTTTGTGATTCGACGTTATGCGGCTATAATCTAAGCGGGATTCCGACTCGGACCCTCAACAAAGAACGTGATTCCAGACACAAAAGACAAGATCATCACCATCTTCGGCGGGTCCAGGTGCGGCGAGGATTCCGAAGAGTACACGGAAGCGAAGAAGCTCGGCGGAATGCTCGCGGAAGCGGGATTTACGATCTGCACCGGCGGTTATCTCGGCATCATGGAGGCCGCCTCGCGCGGCGCCCGCGAGAAGGGCGGACGGGTTTTCGGGATCGTCATGAACCAGTTCAAGTCCGAACCGAACCGATACCTGACCGACAAGGTCGCGAGCGATCATTTTTACGACCGTCTTCAGAATCTGATCACCCGCTCTGTCGGGTTTGTCGCCTTCCGCGGCGGAATGGGAACGGTGACCGAGATTTCCCTCGTCTGGAACAAACTCCAAACGCGAGTTCTTGATCCGCGTCCGCTGGTGCTGATCGGCCAATGTTGGAAGGACGTCGTCGCTTCATGGCAGACGAACCTGGTTGTCAGCGGCGGCGATGTTGCCCTTCTCGACTTTGCCGATGATGCCGATGCCGCTCTCCGGATCATTGTTGAGAAGACCGTCGGACATCGAACTTGATCTGTCGCCCGCCACAAAAACTATGAATTGCCCAAGATGCAACGCGCCGTTGCTTCCAAATTCGAAATTCTGCGGAGCCTGCGGAAATGTCCTGAACTCTGTTCCGCCACGGGCGAATCCGGTTCCCGGCCAGACCCATGCCGCGCCGGGCGGCGCCTTTCATTTTGACGCCGACGGTCGCGGCCAAGGTCGCGGATACACGTGGGCGATCGAGCATCAGGGCGCGTTCGCGCTCGCGGTCGTCAAGCTTCAGGCGGAACAATCGGTCGCGGCCGAGGCCGGTGCGATGGTCTCGATGTCGTCAAACGTCGAACTTTACTCCGAAATGAAAGGCGGGATCTTCGGCGCGCTCAAGCGCGCGGTCGGCGGTGAATCGGCATTCGTCTCGACCTTCACCGCCCGCGGAGGTCCGGGCGAGGTGACTTTCGCACCGGGCGCGCCGGGTGATGTCGCCGGGATCGAGATGCAGAACCAGACGTTCATGGTCCAGTCGAGTTCGTACCTGGCCGGCGACGTCTCGCTGACCGTCGACACGAAGTGGGGCGGCGCAAAATCGTTTTTCGGCGGCGAAGGTTTGTTCGTCCTCCAGGTGTCCGGCACGGGATTGCTGCTGGTTTCGTCATTCGGCGCCATCCATCGCCGGTCGCTCGCCCCCGGCGAACAATACGTCGTCGATACGGGCCATCTCGTCGCCTGGGAGGGCCACATGTCGTATCAGATCAGAAAGGCCGCCAAGAGCGGGTTCTTTCGGAGCTTTTTGAGCGGCGAAGGGCTTGTCGCCGAATTCACGGGACCGGGCGAGATCCTGATCCAGACCCGCAATCTGGCGGCTTTTGCCGGTCTGCTCAAACCGTTTTTCCCGAATCAGGGCGGCAGCGGAGGAGCTGGCGGATTCAACTTCGATTTCGGAAGTTGAGACAAGCGATGGCGCGATCGAAGACAGATCTTCAGACAGGGCATTCCGTGCTTAGTGCGCGGTCGGTGTCCCGCGGTTCCGCGATCGGCACGGCCGTTTGCCTCTACGGCCGGAAGCGCCAGTTCAATAAGCTCGCGATCGACGACACAAGGGTCGAAAAGGAGATCCGTCGGTTTCGCGCCTCGATCAGGTTGGCGAAGCAACAGCTGAAAAGGATCGCATCGGTCCCGGATGCCGCGTCCACAGGCGTTTTCGACATGCACCTGATGATCCTTGACGATCCCGGCTTCAACGATAAGGTCGAGCGCCAGATCCGTGACCAGAAGGTGAATGCAGAGTGGGCCGTCAAGACCGTCACCGACGCATACGTCCTGAACCAAAAATCGATTGCCGACGAGCACCTTCGAGAAAAGTACATCGATCTTGAAGACGTCGCCGACCGGATCCTCACGGCCCTTGGTGGCGGCAAACAATCGTCGCTCGTCCTCAAAAACGACTCGATCGTCGTCGCCAAAGAACTCAAGCCTTCAACCCTGATCGAGCTCACGGCCAGCAATCCGCGAGCGATCGTCACTGAACACGGCGGCTGGACGTCGCACACTTTCATCCTCGCACGTGAACTCAATCTCCCGTCGGTGGCCGGCGTTAGCGGCGTCTTTCGAAGGATAAAGGACGGCGACGAGTTGATCGTCGACGCCTACGACGGGACGGTGATCGTCGGACCCTCGCCGGAAACCCAAAAAAAGTTCGTTCAGCAGCGTGAACGACGCACGATTCTGGATCTCGACCCGATGAAGTCGGCCCCGCGGGAACTCAAAACGCTCGACGGTCGCGAGATCATCATCCGCGCCAACGTCGATTTAGCGGATGTCTATCAGCGGGCAAAGCAGCTTGGATCGCGTGGCATCGGGCTCTACCGGTCCGAATTTCTGTTCAACCAGTTCAAGGGCTTCCCCTCCGAGGCCGAACAGGTCCGGGCGTACAAGAAGATCGCGAGCGAGGCCGCGGGCGATCCGGTTCGGATCAGGACCTTCGACCTGAGCGCCGACCAACTCGTTGCTCAAACCGGCGAGAAGGAGAAGAACCCCGCGCTCGGCGTCCGCGCCATCCGCCTGATGCTTTCGCACCGAAAGGAATTCCGGACTCAACTGCGCGCGATCCTGATGGCATCGGTCGAACACCCGATCGACATCGTGGTGCCGATGATGTCCGACATTGCGGAAATCGACGAGACAAAGCAGTTGCTCGAAGGCGAACGGCAGGCGCTCAAAAAGAAGGGCGTCGTGATCGCAATGCCGAAGATCGGCGCGATGCTCGAGGTCCCGGCAACCGTGATGATCGCGGAAGATATCGGACGCGAAGTAGACTTCTTCTGTCTCGGGACGAATGACCTTGTGCAGTATTTGCTAGCCGTTGACCGCGACAATGCCGGGGTCGCGGAGTCGTTCCGAAGCCTCCACCCGGCAGTTCTTCGATCGATCCGGACCGTCCTTGCCGCCGGCGCGAAATGCGGGATTCCGACCGTCGTCTGCGGCGAGATGGCCGGTTCACCTGCCTATGTTGCGCTGCTCGTCGGTCTCGGCGCAACCGAACTCAGCATGAACGTCAATTCAATCCCGCGTGTCCGCCGGACAGTCGAAGCCATCGCTTACGAGGAGGCCCGAAACATCGTCAACGAGGTCGCCGCGTGCCGCCGGAGTGATGAGGTCGAAGACACGATCCGATCCCGATTCAAGGAAAAATGGTCCCACATTTTTACCGACGATCTCCTCCCGGTAAAACGCCGTTAAAACCGTAACATCGGAAAATCCTAAAAATCATCTTCTTTTGAGTCTTTATACGAACGTGGCTGACGGATAGAGTGTTCAACGTGTTTGCTCCGAACGCCTCGAATAAAGTAAATTAAGGCTCTTCCGAATAAAACCGAGTGCCGAGATGTCGATCAAGAAGGAGTTGCCCCGACTTTTTGTGAATATGAAACGAGCGTTTGCGATCTGGTCATTTTCTTTACTGATGACCGCCTTCGGCGGCCCGGTATCGGCGCAGACCGCACCGGATTCGACGAAGAAGAATTTCCGCTACTCTCAAAATCCGAAAACAAAGTCACCCGTTGAGACCGCGTCGATTCAAACAAAACCCGAGATCGGTCCTGATGAAACCCGGTCTACTGTTCAGGCCGTCCAGGCGCAGCCGACGCCTGAGAAAACAGTCGCGACGGCCACATTGAATGTCGTGAAAGCCGCCGCGAGAAGATCGATTCCGCCGACCGAGAACTATGTCGTCGGTCCGGGCGACATCCTGCTGATTTCCCTTCGGAACGATGCCAGGGCGTCAACGTATTACACGGTTTTGAGCGACGGCACGATCGACTATCCGCTCGCCGGCGAGATGGTCGCGGTCGGCGGTCTTTCGACCGACGAGATCGAAGAGGTCCTTACGTCGAAGATAAAGATTTACCAAAACCCGGAAGTTTCCGTGAATGTCCGAGAATTCAACAGTCATCGCGTGACGGTTTCGGGTCTGGTTGAGAACTCGGGCGAACGGTCCATCCAACGTGACGCTGTGCCGTTGTTCGTCATCCGCGCAGACGCAGTCGTCGATCCCAAGGCCGACAGGGTCTCGGTTCGTCGCCCCGGCGGGACCTCTGAAGAATACGATCTTAAGAACACCGAGTGGGAGAATGTACTCGTGACTTCCGGCGACATCGTTGAATTCACTTCAACCGCGACCGCCGCCGTCCAATCGGTTCCCGGGCAGTTTGTATATGTCACGGGCGAAGTGAACTCGGGCGGCCAGCTCGCGTTTCAGCCGGGACTGACGCTGACCCAAATGATCATCGTTGCCGGCGGCGTCAAGCGCGGCAACGTGAAAAAAGCCGTCATCCGTCGGAAAAATGCGGCCGGCCTGCTCGAGCCGAAGGAATTCAATCTGCGCTCGATCAAGGACGGCAAAATGCCCGATCCGGATCTGGAGGCGGGCGATATCGTTGAGATCGGAAATTGAGTTTGATTAACTCAAGATTTCGTTGTTCAACATTTTTTGCTAAACTAATGAGGCCTCGTAAGAGAGCGGATTGGGCAGTCGCTTGCGGAAACGCGAGAGGAAAGTCCGAACACCATAGGGCAGCGAGCCGGATAACGTCCGGGCACCGAGCCGCAAGGATCGGTGACGACAAGTGCAACAGAGAACAGAACAGCGAACCGATTTTGGATCTCGGATTTTGGATTTTGGATTGAACGTTCGTTTCCAAATTGAATCCAAAATCTAAAATCCGAGATCCAAAATCGGCGTGATGTGTGAAATGGTGCGGTAAGAGCGCACCGGCGCGGCTGGTAACAGTCGCGGCCAGGTAAACTCCTCGTGGTGCAAGACCAAATAGGAGAACGTTTGGAGTTGCCCGCTCCAGCTCCCGCAAGGGACGGCGTTTTCGGGTAGGTCGCTCGAGCCTTGCGGCAACGCACGGCCCAGATGAATGATTGCCGGCCGCTTCGGCGGTCACAGAATTCGGCTTACAGATCCGTTTTCTTGCGAGGTTCGTTCGTAACAACAAAACTGCAAAGGAGCTCACATTATATGGTGAATAGGAAAGGCGTTTTTATCGGAGCGTATGTTCCCAACGAGTTGAAGGAGTCGCTTCGCCGCCGGGCCGCGCTCGAGCATCGAACGCTTTCTCAGGAGATCACACGGATCCTGATCGAGGCCGTCCATGGCCAGGGACTGCCCGTCGGCAGCGTCGACCGGCGCGACGGCAACTCAATGCCGCGGCGCCGTGCGACAGATCCGCTTCCGCGTCGCCGGGCTGACGATCTGCCCTTCATTTCGCCCGAGAAAGACAAGTAAGAAGTTTTACGAATGCTGGTTGAGCCCGAGCCGTTTCTACCCGGCCGGGCTTTTTCCATTTCACCGCCGCTTTGCTAAACTTGACGGGCATGAGCAACAAAAACTTCTGGCTTACGCTGGTAGGGATGGCGGTCTGTTTCGCCGGCGGATTCTTACTCGCGAACTCCCTGAACCGCAATGAGATAGCGACGCTTCAAGCGCAGCAACGGACGGCACCGACAAACCCGAATCAGGTAACCAGCCCGGCGAATTCCGAGCCTGAGCTTTCCGACGCGGAGATTAAACAAAAGATCGCCGAGGCGGACAAGGATCCGAACAACGTCGGGTTTCAGAAAGACCTCGGGATCGCGCTGTATCGCTATGGCATCGCGAAACAGAATCCCGCGTTGATCGAAGAGGCCGTGCGCTTGCTTAAACGGGCCGACGAAAAATCTCCCAAGGACTTTGAAACGGTCGTGACGATCGGCAACGCGCTGTTCGATATCGCGGCGATTCGCGAGAACAAGGCAGGCTATAAACCGGCGCGTGACTACTACCAGC
The DNA here is from genome assembly GCA_029557535.1 of Acidobacteriota bacterium. GTDB lineage: Bacteria > Acidobacteriota > Blastocatellia > Pyrinomonadales > Pyrinomonadaceae > JAFDVJ01. Next base: position 6,348 of record JAKQII010000373.1, on the reverse strand, counting down.
GGGCTCTTGAGATTCGTCCTGATGATCCCGAGGTCCGTGCGGACTTTGGGTCTACATATTTTTTGGGCGAGCCGATCGATATCGAAAAGGCGCAAATGGAACTGAAAAAAGCGCTTGAGATCAACGCCGCGAACGAACGCGCCCTGCAGTTCCTGACACAGGTCTATATTAAGCAGGGCAACAGGGCGGAAGCGGACAAGACGTTTGCAAAGCTCAAATCCGTGAATCCGTCGAACCCGATGATCAAGGAACTGACCAACCAGATCGCAACCGGCAAAGTGGATTAAATGCGTGAACTCTTTGTCATACTTATCGTCGCGGCCGTCTTGCTGCTGCTGACCGCGATCCGGTACAGGCGTCAGATCTTTGCGGTAATACGTTTCTGGCGGACGATGAGAGCAATGAAATCGGGGCCGGCGTCAGGAGGCGGTTCGCAGATTCCGCCGAAGCGCGATCCGGCGGATGTCGAACTCGTCCGCTGCAGCCACTGCAACGCGTGGAAACCACGAGCCGAATCTCTCAAATTCAGCCGCGGTAATTTTTATTGTTCAAGCGAATGCGTCAACGCGGCGATGAACGTCCGCTAATCCTTAGCCGCAACGCGTCTCCAGCTAATTACACGTACACGATTGCTTGCCAATCCCGACATCTTCAATTAATCTCTTTTCACGTAGTAGTGGTCGTGTCGCTCCGATCCGATATGAAAGTTGAAGTTGCGGAGCCACGCCGTTTTCTCAGATCTCAATACGACAATTTGACGACAAAGATCGGTCTGGCTGCGGCCAAGCACCATCTGATATCCGTTCGCGCTTTCGTTGGCCATCGTTCATAAAGCGCTCGTGCATCGAAAATTCGCCGAGCCGAGTGTCGAAAGGACCGTACGAAGCCGCCGAAGATTGTCTGTCGGGTCATTACTGGGCCCGGGTTCGAGAATTTAACGCTTTGTATGCTTTGTATAGGAGAATTTGAAAAATGAGATTTCGCGGTATGGCCTTGGTCGCATCGATCATGTTGATCATCATCGGTTTGGGTGCGGATTCGGCGATTGCCCAGTCAAGTAAGTCCGTCAAGAGTAAGTCCGTCAAAAAGACCGGAGTTGCGCGAAAGGCGACGAAACCGCGGAAGGCCCCGAAAGAGATCGAGGTCAGAAATGCAGACGAAGAGCTTGAAAGGAAAACGCCGACCAGACGAGGTGACCGCGGTGAATCGGACCGGCAAACGAAGGTCAGGACGGCGCCGGTCGGAGCCACGTTTCAGACCCGAGACGATTGGGGCAGACCGACCGAATCAAAGCTCAAAAAAGCGGGGGTCTTCGGTGGCGATCTTCGCACCTTGCCGAAAGCAAGACCGAAGGACATCGAACGTCCCGAACGCGAGGGTCCCAATGACCCGCCGATCTTTATCAAGCCCACAGACATCCTCCCGCCGGATCTGCTGCCGCAGCCGCAGGTCGTGCCGGCGGCTCCTGCGCCGACGCCGCTCATCCAGTTCGACGGAATGGGACGGCCTCCGGGAAACGGCTTCCCGCCCGACACGAACGGTGACGTCGGACCGAATCACTATATTCAAACGATCAATACGTCGCTGGCGATCTACGACAAGTCGACGGGGGCCGCGATCGTCGGCCCGTTGTCGTTCAACACTTTCATGAGCGCCGGAGCCTTCGGGAACCTTTGCGATACGAACAACTTCGGCGATCCGATCGTGCTTTACGATACGTTCGAGGACCGCTGGATAATCACGGATTTCGCGTTCACGCTCGATGGCACGGGAAACGTTTCAAGCCCGCCGGGAGCGTTTCAATGCTTCGCCGTCTCCCAAACCGGAGATCCGGTCTCTGGAGGTTGGTATTACTATTCGATCAATATCGCGGACACGCTGAACGACTATCCGAAATTCGGCATCTGGCCGGACGGTCTGTACATGATGGCGAACGAGTTCGGACTCGGTTCGCTCAGCGGTAGCTTCACAAACGTTCGGGTCTGGGCTTTCAACAAGGCGCAGATGTACGCCGGAGCGGCCGACCCGCAGATCGTCTCGTTCGACGCGCCGCGGATCGACCAAAACGGCGGCACGGTATTCGCGGCCATCCCCAGCAACGCGCGCCTCCAGACAGGTACTCCGCCGCCGGGCACGCCCAACTATTTCGCGGTCACGGGCACATACACGAACGCACTCCAGGTGTGGAAATTCTCGGTGGATTGGGACAATGTTTACAACTCGAGTTTTACCGGGGCGTCGGTTCCGTTGACCGGGGCAACGTGGTCAGGACCGCCTGCAACCGTTCCGTCCCTTGGGGGAAACGCGCTCGACACGCTCGCGACTCGTGCGATGATGCAGAACCAGTACACGAATATCGGCGGTAATGAATCGATCTGGTTGACGCATACCGTCCGGAATTCCACGACGGCAGGAGTCGCCGCACCGCGTTGGTACGAGCTGTCCGTCACGGGGGGCACGGTCGCGGCAAGTCCGACGCAAGCGGCCTTTCATGAACCGGACACGACGACGAACCGATTCATGCCGAGCCTCGCGGTTGATAATGACGGAAACATGCTGATCGGATACAGCGCGTCAAGCAGCGCCATAAAGCCAGCCATCCGATACGCCGGGCGCCTGGCGGGAGATCCTCTCAGCACGTTGCCGCAGACCGAGACGACACTGATCGCAGGCGGCGGCACCCAGGTCGGCAATTGCGGAAGCAGCACCTGTACACGCTGGGGTGATTACAGCGCAATGTCGCTCGACCCGATCGACGGGTGTACGTTTTGGTACACAAGCCAGTACTACGCCGCGGACGGACTTAATTACAATACGCGCATCGGGTCGATCGCCTTTCCATCGTGCACGGCCGTTGGCACCGGAACGGTCCAGGGCACGGTGACGACCAGCCCGGGCGGAAACCCGCTCGTCGGCGCGACCGTCCAGCTGGGCAGTCGGACGGCGACGACAAATGCGTCCGGCTTCTATCAGTTCACCGGGCTTCCGGCGGGAACGTACAGTTATCCCGGCATCAGGGCGATCTTCCCGGGTTATGTCACGAGCGCGAGTTCATCGGTCGTGGTTGCGACCGGCGGCACCGCCGTCAAGGATTTCGCGCTTCCGATGGCTCCGGCCACGGGCAGTTTCGTCGATACGACCCAAGCAGATTTCTCCATCGGAAATCCGGTCAAGATCGATCTCGCGACGAGTTCCGGAGATCTCCAGCTTTCGCGCCGGAACCTTGACCAGTTCAACGCCAGCCTCGGCAGCAGCGGCGTAGGCATCACGACAACCACCTGGGGAGGCCAAACGTTCACGCCATCGGTTACCGGATTCCTGACGCGGGCCGATATCGCCCTGTTCTGCAGCGGATGCACGGGAACGACGCCGAATCTGACGGTTTCCGTCCGGGCGACGAGCGGGGGCTTGCCGACCGGAGCGGACCTTGCGACGGCAACGATCACGGGCTTCTCGTATGGCGGAACCGTTTTCTACGCCGCGAATTTTGCGGCTCCCGTGTCGCTCAATGCGGGAACGGTGTACGCGCTTGTGATCAGACCGACCGCGAATCCTTCCCCGGGAACATACGCGTTGACGCGGAGCGGCAGCTCCACCACCGGTCAAAGTGTTTACGCGGGCGGCACCCGGCTTTCGGGTGCGACGAGCGGAACCGTTTGGTCGATCCCGCTCACGGGTGGCGTTAATACCGACGCTGGATTCCGGACCTACATGACGACCGCGTCCGGCACGTTCGTTTCCTCGGTCAAAGACTACAATCCGTCGAGCTTCGTCAGTCCGGAATGGACGACGCTCTCGTGGACCGCGGGCCTTCCCGCGTCGACGACGCTGCAGTTTCAGGTTGCCGGAAGCAACAATCCGGCGGGGCCATTCAACTTCGTCGGTCCGGACACAACGGCAGGATCGTTTTACACTACCAGCGGCGGATCGCTGGCGCAGTTCAACGGCTTGCGTTATTTGAAATACAAGGCATATCTGACGACGACCGATCAGTCATTCACCGATTTGGTGCCGTCCGTGTCGGCAACGGTCAATGACGTGACGATCGGCTTTACTCAGGCTCCGACAGCCGCGAATGTCTCGATTTCGGGCCGCGTGCTGACGTCCGACAGGCAGCCCGTACGGAACGCGGTCGTGTCCATGACCGATACCGGCGGTGTGACGCGAACGGTGAGAACCAACCAACTCGGAATATACAGGTTCTCGGACGTCGCGGTTGGGGCAACGTATACGATCGGCGTGGCGGTCAAGCAATACACCTTCGCGCCTCGCATTATCAGTGTCGACGACAACATCGCCGACTTCGACTTCGTTGCGGAACCTTAGGCAAAGTTAATGCAAGGCGAGATGCGAAATGGCGCGGAGATTCCGTTTGGAGTCTGCGCGCCTTTCAGTTGTTTGCGTCGTCGGCGACCGATCAAGGAATGAACGTCTGCAGGTACCATTCGATCAGCCGTTCGCCGAAAAGCAAGGACACGAACGATCCGATTCCGAGATAGATGCCGAACGGGATCTGCGTCTGCATGTCCTTGTCGCGGTCGCGGATAATGATCGCGACACCGATCAGCGCTCCGGCGAACGCGCCGACGAAAAGCGTCAAGAACGTGAGCCGCCATCCGAGCAAAACTCCGACCGCGAACATCATCTTGACGTCGCCGAATCCCATCGCTTCAATGCCGCGGAGTTTTTCCCAAAGCCAGCCGATGAACCACAGGAATCCGCCGCCCACGAGCGCCCCGAGTCCGGCGCCGGCAAGCGAAACGAGCCACACCGGGTAGCCTTGCATCTGAATCAGCGGAGCATGCTGCAGGTCTTGAAAGTAAATCGCTCCGCCGATCGCCGGGAGCACGATCCGCGCGATCAGTCCGACGAAAAGCAACGGAAAATTGATAACGTCCGGCAAGATCATGTGCTCGGCGTCGATGAACACCAACGACACCAACGTCGCCGTGAAATATAACGCGACCGGCAAGTACCAGTTGAACCCGATCTGCCAGAAAACAACGCCAAAAAGCAACGCCGTCAGGAATTCAACCGCCGGGTAGCGCCACGCGATCGGCTCCTTGCAGTTGCGGCACTTGCCGCCGAGAAAGATCCAGCTGATGACCGGGAAATTGTCGTACGGCTTGATCGCGGCGTCGCATTTCGGGCACTTCGAGTTCGGGAACACGATCGACTGCTCGCGAGGAACGCGGTGGATGACGACGTTCAGAAAACTGCCGACGATGGCGCCGAACAGACCGACGAAGATGTAACCGAAGAGATCCGGCAGTCCGGTGACGGACTCGAAGTTTGAGATCGCAAAATTCATTTGATTAGCGGGGCGAAATGCGGAATTGCTCTGGAAATACGAGCCTTCTAAATGATAAACGCTTTGGCGGGATTGTTAAAGACGTTTTTTTCGGATTCGAAACGCAGTTTAGAGCGTCAACCGCTACACCGCCGACGCTTCAGGTCAACGATTTCAACAGTCGCTACGCGCGTTTGATCAGTCGCAGAACGACGATCAGGACGATCGCTCCGACAGTTGCGACGACGATCGATCCGATCATCCCGCCGCCAACCGAGACTCCGACGACCTTGAACAGGTAGCCGCCGAGAAACGAGCCGATCACGCCGACGATGATGTCGCCGATAACCCCGAAGCCACCTCCTTTGACGAGAACGCCCGCCAGCCAGCCTGCAATCAGGCCGATCACCAAAAACCAGACTATTTCCATTGATTCCTCCGTCCGCAAAACAGCACTACGCCGCCGCATCAAATGCCGCTTTGACCCAGCCGATCAATTCATCGTCGACCTCGGCCGCGTCAACGAGTTTCACCTTATAGTTGCACATCTGACCGGTCGGAAGCGCGATCAGCCGGTCGGTCGGATCAAGTCCCTTGATGTTGATCCCAACCTCGACCCGGGTGTTGGTGGCTGGGCCGATCATCGCAAATTGCTTTTTGCGGCGGTAGCTGACATACGTCTTTTTCGGCGCTTCTTCAAAATCGCCGAATTCGTTCATTGCAGATAAGAGCTTATCGTGAATCGGACGGAGCGCCGCCTTTGGTCCGGTGTAAAGCCCGTCCAGCACCTCCTTGGCCGATGCCGGCGCCTCAACTGAATCTGCTGACCTTGCCGTATGCACAACCGTATTGGCATCGCCGTGGCCCATTCCGAGCGTCGACTTGAGCATCGCAACGAGTTCACCGTGCTTTGTCAGTCCGCTTTCCCTAACGATCGCCGTCAGCTCCGCAATCGATTTCCCCGTCCTTTTCTCGATGTTCGCGAGTTGCGTCGCGACCGCCTTGTCAAGATCCATCAAACCTCCCGATCTGAAAAATAATGCTCTCGGGGAGTGAAT